>CAJFKV010000013.1:0-43220 GCA_904387055.1 Candidatus Heteroruminococcus faecigallinarum
CGATGTGGTTCCCCAGGCGGCTGCCCCCGCGGCGGAGATGCCCGCCGCCCCTGCCGAGGCTCCCCTTGTGGACGAGCCTGCCCAGAACCCGGCCGATACAGTGATCTCGGCCCAGGCCGACCCGGCCGAGGGTGTTCCTGCCGCCCCGGCCCAGGAGGCCTCCTTCCCGGTGGTCCCCGTCCTGGTGGCTGCTGCCGCCCTGGCGGTGGCGGGCGCGCTGGGCTTCGTGTGGTACCGGCAGCGGTAGCCCCTTTCCCCCGCAAAAAAAGAGAGCCCCGGGGGGCTCTCTTTTTTTGCGCCGGTTCCTTGGTTCAGGCCAGGCCCCGGTCCTTCAGCAGGGCCTGGAAGCTGCGGTCCCACAGCGCTTCCCCTTCCTTGGAAAAGAAGCAGCCGGGCACGCCCCCGTCCTTCTGGTGGTGGGCGATGCAGGCGCAGCATTTGCCATGGCGGGGGCACCCGGGGTAGGTGCAGGCACAGGGCTTCTTGTTGTCACAAGCCACGATTTTCTTCCTCCTTCTCTCGGGGTATGGTGCCATTATACCCCATTTTCCCCCGTTACAGCAAGCCCTCCTTCTTCATCTCCCGCCACACCACCGGCGAGAGGAGGGCCACCGCCGCCAGGTTGGGCAGGGCCATCAGCCCGTTGAGGAGGTCGGCCAGGGCCCACACCGTCTGGGAGCGCCCCAGGGCCCCCAGCCCGGCACAGAGGACAAAGGCCCGCCGGTACCACCGGGCGGCCCCTTCCCCCTCCCCGGCCAGCCACGCCACACACCGCTGCCCGTAATAGGACCACCCCAGCAGGGTGGACAGGGCAAAGGCCAGGATGGACAGGGAGACAAACTCCCCACCCCAGGGGCCCAGGAAGGCCTGGAAGGCCCGGGCCGCCAGCTGGCCGCCCTCCGCCCCCGTTCCCGCCAGTCCCGAGGCGATCACCGTCACCGCCGTCACCGTGCAGATGACCATGGTGGAGAGGAACACCTCCCCAATCCCCCACATCCCCTGGCGGGCGGGGCTTTGGGCCTGGGCGGCCCCGTGGGCCATGGCCGCCGACCCCAGGCCCGCCTCGTTGGAGAAGATGCCCCTGGCCACCCCGTACCGCACCGTCTCGCCAATTCCCCAGCCGGCGGCCCCGCCGGCCGCCGCCTGCCAGCCAAAGGCCCCCTTCCCAATCGCGCCCAGGGCCTGTGCCGCCCTCGCGGGGTCCTGGAGGATCACGACGGCCCCTCCCCCCAGGTAGAAGAGGGCCATTACCGGTACCAGCGCCCCCGCCAGCCGGGCCACCCACCGGACCCCGCCCTTCATCACCAGGAGGGTGAAGAGGGCCAGCAGGCAGCCGGACAGGGGCCGCGGCCATCCCCACAGGCTTTCCAGGGCGGCCGCCGCCTCCTGGGACTGGTTCAGGTTCCCGATGCCGAAGGAGGCCGCCGTCCCCGCCGCGGCAAAAAGCCCCGCCAGCCGCCGGGAGCCCAGTCCCCGGGCCATGTAGGCCATGGGGCCGCCCCACCGGTTGCCCTGCCGGTCCCGCCCCTGGTACCGGACCGCCAGCACCACCTCGGCATACTTGGTCATCATCCCCACCAGGGCCGACACCCACATCCAGAACACCGCCCCCGGGCCCCCCAGGGTGATGGCGGAGGCCACCCCCGCAATGCTCCCCACCCCCACCGTGCTGCCCAGGGCCGTGGCCATGGCCTGGAAGGGGCTCACCCCGCCGGCGGGCCGCTCCCCCCGGCCCAGGAGGCTTCCCCAGGTCTCCCGCCAGATGGTCCGCCACCGGCGCAGGGGAAAGAACCGGCTGCTCACGGTGAGCCATCCCCCCAGGCCCAGCACCAGCGCCAGGGTGCCCGGCCCCCACACCCAGCTTCCCATCCGGCTCAACAAACCTTCCATGGCCCTCCCCCTTTTCCTCTGCCGCGCAAACACAAAACGCACCGGCATCCGCCTTGCGGCCAGTATAACCATAGGGGCGCGCCCCGGCGGATATGCCAAAAAGAGGGCAAAAAAATCCCCCTGCTGCTGGCAGCAGGGGGGAGCCACTGATAAAAACAAGAGGATTTGAAAAGGATACCAAGGGATCGTTTTACTTTGCCGGAACAATCTCCAGCCAGTAACCGTCGGGATCGCTGATGAAATACACGCCCATGGCGGTGTTCTCGTAACAGACCACCCCTTTTTCCTTATGGAAGGCATAGGCTTTTTCAAAATCATCGGTGGTGAAGGCAAGATGGATCTCGTTGTCTCCCAGCTCATACGGGTTCTGGCGGTCCCGCAGCCAGGTGATCTCCAGCTTGTGCTCCGACCCTTCCTTGTCGCCCAGGAAGACCAGCTTGAAGCTCTTGTCCTCCGCTTCCTTCACCTTGACCGGCTTAAGCCCCAGCATCTCCTCGTAGAAGGCCAGGCTCTTTTCCAGGTCGTAGACGTTGATGTTGTTGTGGGCAAATTTGAAGGTCATTGCCGCTCTCCCGCCTTTCCGGTTACTGTCTTTAGTATACGCCAAAGAAGGCGGCCATTCATCCTTTTTGGATGAAAAGACGATTACAAAACGATAACGGCCCGGTCAGCTGGTGTAATCCTCCAGTAACCGCACCAGCTTGGGGTAGTCCTCCACCGGCACACCCCTGGCCAGCTCCCGCTGGTCATACTCGGGCAGATACTGGACATACAGGTCCAGCACCAGCCCGGGGGTCTCCTCCTCCCCCACAAAGACCGCCACCTTGCCTTCGTACTCCTTGACCAGGTAACCTCCCTCGGGGGCGGATACCGATTCTTCCTGGCTGGCGGACTGCTTGGGCAGGCCGAACCAGGGCAGGTCCACCGGGGAGGAGTCCCCGCCCAGGGCCAGGGCCAGCCACCCGCCCAGCAAAAGAGCCAGTACCAAGGCGGCAATGGTGATTGGCAGGCGGATATTCAGCATCCCAGTCCCCTCCTTTCCTTCCCCGTTATTCTTTCCCAGGGAGGGTGGCTTCATACGGAAAACCTGGAGAAATTTCTCGCTTTTCAAATTTCTTTAACATTTCCCCTTGCACATGTGGTATAATAACGGTATTGTGGTTGAGTGTATGCTGTTTCCCTTCGGCTTCTCCCAGCCGCAACTGCTCACGGGATAACGCCGAGGACGGATGTGGAAAGCGGCTTTCCGGCGCAGGATTCTGCTGCGAAGCGGGTCCCCAGAAAGGCCGTTTCTCCCCCTGCGGGGCCCTGCCGTCCCATCTTCCCCCTCGGCAAAAGGCCCTTGCGGCCGTTCTTCTTTTTCTGAGCATCTTCCCTTTCAAAGGAGGCTTTTCGCCTATGGGCAAACCATCCAAACGACAAGGCCGGGGCGGCGGTTCCACCGTCATGGGGCGGATTGGCACGGTGCTGCTGTCCTTCTTCCTCATCTGTGTCATTACCGGCTGTATTGTGGTGTGTGTCCTCACCGTCTACATCTTCAAATACTTAGGGGAGGCCGACGATGTGGACCTCACCCAGGCTGAGCTGTCTCTCACCACCATCCTCTACGCCCCCGATGAGTCGACCGGCGAATACATTGAGCTGAAGCGGATCACCAACGATGAAAACCGCATCTGGGTGGATCTGGTGGACATGCCCCAGCACCTGGTTGACGCGGCCATCGCCGCCGAGGACGAGCGGTTCATGGAGCACCACGGGGTGGACTGGAAGCGGACCTTTGCCGCCTTTATCAACCAGTTCATCCCCATCCTGCCCGGTACCCAGGGCGGTTCCACCATCACCCAGCAGGTGGTGAAGAACGTCACCGGGGACGACGCCTTCCGGGTGGAACGGAAGGTGCGGGAGATCTTCCGGGCACTGAACCTGGAAAAGCGATACTCCAAGTCCCAGATCATGGAGACCTACCTGAACATCATCGGCCTGGGGCATAACTGCGCCGGCGTCCAGGCGGCTTCCAACTATTACTTCGGCAAGGACGTGGGGGACCTGTCCATCGCCGAGTCGGCCGCCCTCATCGCCATCACCAAGTCCCCCACCGCCAACGACCCCCTCCGGTACCCGGAAAACAACAAGGCCCGGCGGGACTGGATCATCGAGAACATGTGCGAGCTGGGCTTTATCAGCGAGGAGGAGCGGGACGAAGCGCTGAACGAGGAGCTGGTCCTCAACGAGGACGGCGACTCGGGCGGGCAGAATTCCATCAACACGGTGAATACCTGGTTTGAGGATTATGTCATCGACCGGGTCATTGCCGACCTGATGGAGCAGAAGGGAATGACCTACAGCGAGGCCAGCAACTACCTGTTCCAGGGGGGGCTGCGGATCTACACCACCGTGGACCAGGATATGCAGACCTACCTGGAAGACTTTTACGCCGACGAGGCCAACTTCCCTGCCGTCTACAACGAGACCTATCCCCAGGGCGCCTTCATCATCACCGACCTGAACGGCAAGATCCTGGCCATGGCCGGCGGCATGGGGGAGAAGGAGCAGAGCCGGATCTTCAACCGGGCCACCGACGCCAAGCGCCAGCCCGGTTCCGCCATCAAGCCCATCGCTTCCTACCCGGTGGCCCTGGAGCAGAACCTGATCACCTGGTCCTCCATGATCGTGGACGAGCCGGTGTGGGACAGCGACGACGACGGCGAGCCGGACCGTCCCCGGGACCACTACGGGGACTGGCTGCGCACCCCCATCACGGTGGATTACGCCATCCGCCGTTCCACCAATACCATCCCCGCCAAGCTGGTGGACGCCATCGGCCCGGACGTCATCTTCAATTTCATGAAGAACAGCCTCCATGTGGACTCTCTGGTGGAGGGCCGTGAAAATGCCGAAACCGGCATTTGGCAGACCGACGTGGCCCAGGCGCCCCTCTCCATCGGCGCCCTGACCGACGGCATGACCCTTCTGGAGATGGCCGGTGCCTATCAGATGATCGGCAACGGCGGCACCTACACCGAGCCCTACTGCTATACCAAGGTGCTGGACAGCCAGGGCGAGGTGGTGCTGGAAGCGGACACCACCCCCACCCGGGTCATCTCCGCCGAAACCGCCACCCTCCTCAACCGGCTGCTTCAGCGGGTGACCACCGGTGCTCAAGCCACCGGTACCACCGCCAAGCTGACCAACTTCCCGGTGGCTGGCAAAACCGGTACCTCGGACAACGATTACAACCAGTGGTTTGCCGGTATCAGCCCCTACTACATCGGCATCTGCTGGATGGGATACGACGAGGAGGAAACCATCAGCTATGCCAGCTATGGTCCTCCCATCATCTGGAAGAGCGTGATGGAGCCCCTCCATGCCGATCTGCCCGCTGCCGACTTTACCTACAGCAACCAGGTGGTGGCCCGGGAGTTCTGCTCCGTCACCGGCGCCCTGGCCAGCGACGACTGTGAGCAAACCGAAACCGGTTGGTATTCGGTCACCAACCTTCCGGACGAATGCGGATATTGCGCCGATCCGGACGAGGAACGCATCACCGATTACCTCCTCCTCTCCGACGACTATGACCCCGAACCGGACGAGGATGAGGACGAAGACGAGGATGACCGCGACAGCCGCAGCAACCGCAGCAGCAGTCGGAACAGCCGCAGCAACCGGGACGACGAAGAGGATGAGGACGCCGCCTAGGGGCGGGGCGCCTTCTCCCCTTTTCCCCCCCAACAAGCCCACCCCCGGCGCGCCGCCAAAGGCGCGCCGGGGGTGTTTCGATTTCTTCCAAAGAGGGGGAACCCGTCAGTAGTTTTCTTCTTTCAGCTGGAAATAGGCCTGGGGGTGGGAGCAAACCGGGCAGATGTTGGGAGCCGCTTCCCCCGTGTACAGGTACCCGCAGTTTCGGCAGACCCAGGTCTGGGAGCTTTCCCGGCGGAAGACCTTTCCCTCCTCCAGGTTGGCCCGCAGGGCGTTAAACCGTTCCTCGTGGCTTTTCTCGATCTGGGCTACCCCATGGAACATCCGGGCGATCTGGTCAAAGCCCTCCGCCTTGGCCACCTCTTCAAACTCCTTGTACATCTCGCTCCATTCATACTTCTCTCCCAGCCCCGCGTGGCGGAGGTTCTCCGAGGTTCCGGCGATGCCTCCCAGCAGCTGGAACCACAGCTTTGCGTGCTCCTTCTCGTTCTCCGCCGTCTGGTCAAAGAAATCGCCGATCTGCTGGTACCCCTCCTTCCGCGCCTGGGAGCCGAAGTAGGTATACTTGTTCCGGGCCTGGGATTCCCCCGCAAAGGCCGCCCACAGGTTGGCCTCGGTCTTGCTGCCTTTCAGTTCCATCTGGTATCACAATCCTTTCTTCTGGAAGTTCCTGGTTAGTCTTGCCGGATTGGCCCCCCTTTATACCCCTGCAACGTAAAAAAGGGCCGGAGAGATGCCCCCGCGGGGCCTGTCTCTCCGGTCCTTACCCTATGGTTTCTTTTCTGCCCCCGTCGCTCCGACCGGGGCGGCGCCGTCAGCTGTTGCGCATCGCCAGGCAGAACTCCAGGATCCGCCGGTTCTGCTGGTTAACGTAGTTGGCTTCCAGATAAAGCTCCCACTGGTCCTCCAGGTCCCGGTACCGGTCGCTCAGCTCCACCACCCCGGCCTCGCTTCCCTGGTGGGCCTCCTTTTCCAGGCGGGTCAGCACCGCCTCGTCGCTGATCTCCAGAGCAGCCGCCACGCTGTCCTGAATCTGCACCTGCAGGTCCTGGGAGAGGGAGTTCCACCAGGCCTGGTCCGCCAGCAGCCAGACGCCGTCCACCCGGTGGTGGGTGGGCAGGAGAAAGAGGGTGATGTCCTCCCCCATCTCCGGGGCCAGCCGCGCCCCGTCGTCCCAGCTTCCCTCCATAGCGTCCAGCTCCCCCGCCACAAAGGCCTCCTCAATCTGGACGGGGTCCATGGCAGTGATGACAAATCCGGCGCTGGACAGCGCCGCCCCCACCGAGGAGCTGGCCTCGATTCCCACGGTAAACTGGCTGGGGTCCCCGTCGTTGAGGAACTCCTTCCGGAAGAGGAGATCCTCGCTGCCGCCGTAAAAAGCCCCCATCACCTTGACCGGCAGGGTGGGACCCAGCAGCACCTCCACCATCTCCCGCAGGTCGTCGCTGTTGGCCGTGGTGGAGAAGTTCAGGTAATCCTTCCACAGGAAGGGGCCGGTAAAGAGGGAGAGGTCGTGGTTCTCCGCCGCCAGCTCCTGGGAGGTGACCAGGGCCAGCTGGACCGTCCCCGCCCGCAGCTCCTCCAGGGCGGACTGGGAGCTGCGGCTCTCCAGCAGGATGGCGTTGCCGGTGTTCATGCTCAGCTGCTCCCCCAGCAGGCGGGCGGCCCCGCTGCCGACGGCGCCGCTTTTTTCCGAGTAAACCAGCCCCGCCGTGGCCGCCGGAACGCCGGTGGTGGCCATCTGAGGGCTGGATTCCGCCCCTTGGCCGCAGCCTGCCAGCAACAGCAGCAGCGCCGCTGCGATTCCCGCCAGCCGTTTCATCTCCTGGTCCCTCCTTTTACGAATCCTCCTCTTCCTGCGCCCGGTTCTCCTGCCGGTCTTCCGCCTCGCCGGCCTCCTCCCGGCTCTCCTCCTGGGGCTCTTCTTCCGCCGGCTCCTGCTGGACAGGCGCCGGCGCCCACACCTGGTAGCGCAGATTGTCGATGCTGCGGATATGGGAGCCGGTATTGGCTGCAAAGATGTTGTTGATAAAGATGACGTCGTCGATGTCGTTCTCCACTACCAGATCCACCAGGGAGGTTTGGAAATACCGCAGATCCACCACAAACACCTGCTCATAATGGGACAGGAGGAAGGGGGCAAAGGCATTGCCGAAGGACTCCTTGATGACCACCGCCCGGCGGCCGTTGCGGTTGCTGGTGTCGATCCTCTCCAGGGGATAATCCCCGTGGAGGAAGACCGAGTAGCTGTTGACCGGCAGGGCATACTCCCCCCACGGGTCCCCCACATAGAGGGGCTCCCCATAGGGCTGGTCCCGCTGGGTTACATAGGCGTCGAAGGTGCCCGGCATGATATAATACTCCACATAGTCGGGGGTCTCGGCCAGGCGGCTGTCCCGGGTCAGGCTGTAGAGGGTGCCCAGGAAGTTCTCCAGCCGGTAGGCGCTCATCTCCTCCAGGGGCACCGGCTCCAGCCCCGCCGTCTGGCAGAAGGCCTGATAAGCGTAGTAGGCGCCCAGGCCGGTCCAGTGGTGGTCGGTGCGGAAGTAAACATACTCGTCCTGGTGGGCCTCCAGCTGGGAATAGGCGTCCACCGTCAGGATCCCCTCCCCCATTTGGGAGTAGATCAGGTCGATGTTGGGCTTTTGGGGATTGCTCAGGTCCTTGTAGTTGTCCGGCAGGCCGAATTCCGCCGCCGTGGGCACCACAATGTCAAAGATCCGCACATCCTCCGGGAAGTCCTGCCGGTAGCTGCTGATGACCCGGGCATACTCGGTCGCCATGGCCTCGCTGCCTCCAAAGAGGCTGAAGGCCCGGTTCTTATAGATCACCGTGCCGTTGCTCATCTGGGTCACCTCGCCGGGGGCGGCGATGTCCGGCTCCCGCTCCACCGGCTGGGAGGAGGCGTCGGACGAGGCGCTCCCCTCCTGGGAGGAGCTGTCCGGCTGGCTGCTGCCGGTAATGGGCGGGGCGGTGTCGGTCTCCTCCTGGCCCCCGTTCTGATAGATGCGCAGCTCGTCCAGCCGCAGGCCGTAGGCCTCCTGCAGATCGCTCCCCCAGCCCACCAGGGTATCCCGCAGGGGGAAGGTATCGGCGTAGTACAGGTCCATCTCCTCGGCCCACTGTCCGGAAAAGTAGTTCTCTAGGGTAAAGTCCGGCCGCTTCGCCAGCTCCCGCCGCTCGATGAGGGAGGTCTCCGGCTTAGGCATCAGCAGGGACAGAACCCCGATTCCCACCACCACGCCGGCCAGAATGGCGATGCCGATAATCTGCCAGAGGCATTCCCTCCCTCCCAATACAAAGGGCGGGCGGGCGCCTTCGGGCAGAGGATGGTTTTGTGGTTGCCGCTCCATGTCGCTCCCCCCTTAAAAACGGAAATACAGGAAAGGATTGTAGCTCTGGCCCACCAGCAGCAGGGTGGACACCGCCAACATCCCCACGTTCAGGACAATCTGCCCCCAGCCGGCGGCCGCCTGCACCGCCGGGCCCGCCCGGCGAAGAAGACGCTGGAAGGCGGGCACCACCGGCATGCAGAAGAAAATCGCTCCAACAAGCCAGAACAGGTTGTTGAAGAAGGTGAGGCGCAGGGTACTCTCCACCGGCCCGCCGCCGCCAAAGAGAACCGTCATAAACTGGCCCAGGCGGCCAAGGTCGGTAAAATAGAAGATCCCCCACCCGATGGTCACCACCAGCAGCAGGTACAGGTTGGAGAGGACCGGCAGCTTGGCCAGCGCCTTGCCCAGGAAGAGCTTCTCCACCACCAGCAGCACCCCGTAATAGAGGCCCCACAGCAGGAAATTCCAGGAGGCCCCGTGCCACAGGCCGGTGAGCATCCACACCACCGCCAGATTGAAGATCTGGTGGCGGCGGTTTCCCCCCAGGGGAATATAGACATAATCCCGGAAGAAGCTGCTGAGGGAGATGTGCCACCGCCGCCAGAACTGGGTAACCGACCGGGAAATATACGGATAGTTGAAGTTCTCCAGGTAATGGAACCCGCAGCAGAGCCCCAGCCCGATGGCCATATCCGAATAGCCGGAAAAATCGTAGTAAATCTGGATGGTGAACAGAATCAGGCCAAACCACGCCCCCGGGGTGGAGAGCTGGGCCAGATTCCCGTCCAGGAATTGGGCCGCCAGGCTGCCGGCGTGGTTGGCCACCACCACCTTTTTCACCAGACCGGTGAGGAAGCGGGTAAGCCCCGCCTGAATCTCCCCCGGCGTGCTGACCCGGTGGCGGATCTCCCGGGCCACGTCGCTGTACCGGACGATGGGCCCCGCCACCAGCTGGTGGAAGGACATGATATACATCAGATGATAGGGGTAGCAGGTTTGGGCCCCCACCGTCCCCCGGTACACATCCAGAATGTAGGACAGGCTCTGGAAGACATAGAAGGAGATCCCGATGGGGAGGGCAATCTCCGGCACCGGCAGCCGAAGGCCGGTCAGCTGGTTGAGGTTCTCCACCAGAAAACCGGTGTACTTAAAGAAGACCAGCATCCCCAGGTTCATTACCAGGGAGCCGGCCAGCGCTACCTTGGCCAGGGGCGTCCCCTGGCTGCCATCGATGGCCCTGGCAAAAAGATAGTCCGCCGCCGAGGCAAACAGCAGCATAAAAATCCACACCGGCTCCCCCCAGGCATAGAAGATAAGGGAAAAGCAGATCAGGACCCCATTGCGCCACTGGATCTTTTTGGAGGCAAAATAGAGCAGTAGATTGAGAGGCAGAAACAGATACAAAAATGTCAGGCTTGCAAAAACCAACGGGCGGATCCTCCTTTGGGAGCTGGCGCTGCCAGGCTGCATACTTGTTTTATTATATCCTACTTTTCTCCCGTTTCCTAGAGCCGGGCGACTCTTTTCCCTGCCAAAACCGCTTGCCATTTCTCCACAAATATTGTACACTCTTGTGCAGAGGGGCCAATTTTCTCAAAATTCTCCAGCCCCAAGGAGGCACAACTGTGAAGGCACCGGTAACATCCCGACAGGGCGCGGCCCTGATGGTTTTGACAGCATTTCTTTGGAGCAGCGGCGGCTTGCTCATCAAGGTCATTCCCTGGAACCCGGTGGTGATTTCGGGGCTGCGGTCGGCGGTATCCGCCGTCCTCATCTACCTGTATCTGCGCCTTGGCGGCTGCCGCCTTCTTCTCAACCGGCGGGTTCTTCTTCCCGCCCTGGCGCTGGCCATGACGCTGGACTTTTTTGTGGTGGCCAATAAGCTCACCACCTCGGCCAACGCCATCGTCCTCCAGTCCACCAGCCCTGTGTGGGTGCTGCTGCTGGGGGTCGTCCTCTTTCGGCAGCGGCTCTCCCTGCTGGATGGGATCACCGTCCTGTGTACGGCGGGAGGGATCTCCCTCTTCTTTGTGGAGCAGCTGTCCGCCGGCGGGCTGTTGGGCAATCTCATCGGCCTGGCCAGCGGCGTCTGGTTCGGTCTCTTCTTCCTCACCAACGGCCGCCTGCCCGACGAGGACCACGTGATGTCCGCCCTCTTCTGGGCCCAGATCATCGCCGCGGCCACGGGGATTCCCTTCCTGTTTACCGATCCGCCCGTTCTCAGCCCGGTATCGGTGGGGGCGCTCATCGTCCTGGGCGTCTTCCAGCTGGGCCTGCCCTACATCACCTACGGCATCGCCAGCAGGGCCTGCCCGCCCCTCACCTGTTCCCTTCTGTCCCTCATCGAGCCGCTCCTCAACCCGGTGTGGGTTTTTCTGGCCGTGGGCGAACGGCCGGGAACCCTGGCCCTGGTGGGCGCGGCGATCGTCATCGTCAGCATCACCACCCGGTCGGTCATCCGGAGCCGGCGCTCCCCCGCCTGAGGGATTGTCCCTCTCCCTCCCCAGTATATTGCCAAAAGAGCTCCAAAAGACTAGTGTCTTTTGGAGCTCTTTTCCTTGCAGAAAAATCGGTCTTTTTAATGTTTTTTACTCTCCCAGCAGTTCCTGACCGGCCAGCACATATCCGTCACAGGCAGTCCAGGTCTGGTCCTGGGACAGCTGCTCCAGCAGGGTCCCCCCATCGCCGGACAGGCTGTCCAGGTCCAGGTAGGGAGTAACCCCCTGCTGCCCAAGGGCAGCCAGCTGGGCGGCGATCACCTGGACCGGGTCGGCCTGCTGCTGGGCGTCCAGGGCCAGGACCGCCACCGCCTCCTGGGTGAGGTTTTGGGGGGTAACGTCCACCAGCACCGGGTGATCCCCCGTGGCGGTCGCCACCGACCCGCCGTAGATGCTCAGCGGGTCGGTGCTGGGCGCCAGCAGGTCGCTGGCCGCCACCTGGTACCAGCAGCTTCCTTCCTGCTGGGCCGCCAGCTCCCGGGCACGGGCGACAAAGTCGTACAGCACCTGGGCGCGGGGGGTGTTCTCCTCCTCCGGGCCGTAATTGGCGGCGGAAAGGCTGATGCCGCTGGGGAACTGGACCCCGGCCAGCACAATGTCCTGCACCCCCAGACCCATGGCCTCCTCCATCAGATCCAGCAGATACTGCTGGGCCTCGCTGTCATAGGGATTGAGCCAGGGCTTGCCCCCGTCCTCCGCGTCGTTGTCCAGCCAGTTGAAGGTGGTGTCGTTGTATTTGACACAGCTGTCGTACAATACAGTAGCCGCCATCCGGTCCTGGAAGGCCCACAGCCGCCCCGCCACCCGGACCCCGGCCGCCTGGGCGGCCGCCGTCACCTGGGCCAGATCGTACTGCGGGTCCAGGGAAGAAGCGGCGGCCTCCACCTGGCTTTGGTAGAGGACCAGGCCCTCCGCATCCTTCAGGTCGATCAGGATCTCCTGCATCCCTCCCGCCTGCAGGCTCTCCAGAAGGGCCGGCAGGGATGCCGTGTCCGCCAGGGTCTCGGGGGGAAGGTAGACCATCTGCCCCCCGGCGGACTGGGGCAGCACCACCGGTTCCTCCGGCTCTTCCGCCGCCGGGGCGGAGGATTCCTCCGGGAGGCTGCTGGAAAGCTCCGCCGGCTGGGAAGAGGACTCGCCCCCTGCCGGGAAGAGCAGGTCGTACACCGGCTGGTACACCGCCCAGCCCACAGCAAACAGCACCGCCACCACCAAAATCACCCGGATTGCCCGGGTGAACCGGCGGCGGGGATGGCGCCGGTAGATATTGCTGTATCGCTTGATCTTATATCCTTTTGCCAAAGGGGATCTCTCCTCCCTCCCGTTCGATGGAAATCGATGCCCTCCCCCCAGGAATCAGGTGGGAAGGCCGTGGCCCACCAGCCCGTAAAAGGCCAGGGCCACCAGGCCGATGTAGATCCAGGTGATGGGCATTCCCCGGAAGGCCCGGGGAACCTCAGAAAGCTCCATCCGCCGCTGGCCCGCCCGGATCAGGAGGCCGGCCAGCGTATATCCCACGCCGCTTCCCAGGGCATACCCCATGCTCTGGGAAAAATCCAGGCCGCCGGTGGCCACGATCAAGGCGGTGCCCAGCACCACGCAGTTGAGGGTCACCATTGGAATTATGCCCCGAATCATCGGGGAATATGGCTTTGCCCACTTTTCATTGGCAAAATACAGACCGACGTAGACAGCGGTGGTAATCAGCATAAAGAGCAGCGGCCGCAGCCGGCCGATCCAGCTGCTTCCGCTTAGATACTCATCCAGCAGCCGGTTCACCGGGTAGGCCAGCAGGCAGGTGGCGACGGTGGCGATGGTCACTACCCCGCCGCACACCAGGATTCCCTTGACACTCCGCCCCAGGATCAGCAGGCGGCTGGACCCCAGCGACCGGCTGAGCACGGCGTTCTCCAGGGTAACCGCCACCAGCGCGTAGGTTAAAAACTGCACAAAAGCATCAAGCATCCTGGGTCACCTCCTCCAGGGAGTTTTCCTTGCCCTTGAGGGGCTTGGGGTTGTCCACCGACCACAGCAGCCTTCCCAGCAGGCGCCGGATTCCATTGGCGGCGGCGGCCATCATCCCCACGGCGATGAAGCCGAAGAATACCATCTGCACCGCGGGAAGGCGGAAGGGCAGCAGCTGGGTTCCCCACAGGGTCCCCTGGCCCAGCAGCTCCCGCGCGGCGGAAAGCACCAGGGCCACCAGGGCAAAGCCCCCGCCGTACCGCAATCCATCCAGGGCGCTGTGGTACCAGGTGTGGCGGACGGCGTAGGACTCGGTGCGCACCAGCACCATGGTGTTCAGCGCCGCCAGGCAGAAGTAGATTCCCATGGCGTCATACAGCTGGGGGGACAGCAGCCCCGCCAGGGGGTAGATCAGGAAGATGGCCGCCATGGCCGCATTGACCGAGACGGCAATCCTGGCCCACTGGGGCAGCCGTTCCCCAATGAGGGCCGCCACGATCATGGCGGCCTCCAGGGAGCAGAGCACCGCCGCGCTGATAGCTACCCCCGCCTTCAGGGTAATGGTGGGCACCACCACAAAGGGCAGGGCCATCCCGGATACCAGGACGGCGTTGCTGCGCAGGAACCCGTTGGTGCGCCGGTAGCCTCCATAGATTTTTCTAGTCTGCGTAAGCTTCATCCGGCTCACCTCCTTCTTCCCTCTTGAGCAGCCGCGTCTTCAGCCGCCACACCCCCTCGTCAAAGAGGGGAGACAGGGCGTTCATCAGCAGAATGGCAAAGGGCGCCGCCTGTTCAAAGCCGCCCAGATACCGGAAGCCCATGGTCACCACCCCTGCCACCAGCCCATACAGCACACAGGCGAGGGGCGTCTTGGGGGAGGTGACCGGGTCGGTCAGCATAAAGACCGCCGAGAAAACCATCGTCCCCGACATCATCTCATAGAGCACCCCTTCCATGGGCTGGGCAGTGGTCCGGGGGAAGAGGAAGGCAAAGAGGGCCGCTGCCAGGAGGAAGGAGATGGTCAGCTCCGGACGGATGGTCCGCCGGAAGGCCAGATAGAGGAAACAGGCCAGGATCACCAGGACACAGGTGGTGCCCATGGGTCCCTGGAACACCCCCAGGAACATATCCTGCAGGTTCAGGGCCGGAATCCCCCCCAGGCGCAGGGAGAAGGCTCCCCCCGCCGAGGTTTGGGCCGCCTGTTCCCCCCACACGGTGATGGTGTCAAAAGGGTTGGGGTACAGGAACATCTCGGTGGGCCAGCAGGCGATGGCAAAGGCGATGCCCGCCGCCGCCGGGTTGAAGAAATTGTCCCCCGTGCCGCCAAAGGGTTGCTTGGCGATGAGGATCGCCGCCAGGCCCGCCACCACCACCATCCGGTACTGGGCGGTGGCCGGCATCATCAGGGGGATCAGCAGGCCGGTGACAAAGGGGGAAAAATCCCGGAAGTTGTACCCCCTGCCGGCAAGAAGGTCGCCGGCGGTATCCGCCACAAAGCAGACGACCAGCGAGATGGCCATCATCACCAGCACCCGCATGCCGTAATAGCAGAAGGCGATGAAATACAGGGGCAGCAGCGAGACAATCATATCCCCCATCACCGTCTTGCTGTTGTCGCTGTGGCGGATGTGAGGGGCGTTACGGGGTACCAGTTTCAACGCTCAGCACCTCCTCTTCCTGGGACTTGGCCGCCTTTTGGGCCTGATAACGCTGGATATCCGCTGCGATCTCTTCCTTGGCAGGGCACACATAGCTGCAGGTTCCGCAGCCGATGCAGCGGTCCAGCCCCATCTCCTCCAGAATCTTTTCCCGCCGCAGCTTGATGGCCTTGTTGATCAGCATGGGGTTGAGGCCCTGGGGACAGGCGTTGATGCACCGGCCGCAGCGGATGCACCGGTACCGCCTCTCCTTCTCATCCTCCAAAAAGGCCAGCACCCCCCGGGTAACGGGGGAAACCAGCGTCTTGTCCGTATCGATGACCGCGATGCCGGTCATCGAGCCGCCGATGATAACCCGGGTGGGGTCCCGGCTCAGGCCGCACCGCTCCAGCACCTGGTGGGCGGTCATTCCCAGGGACACCTCCAGGTTCTGAGGGTTGGCCACGCAGTTCCCGGCCACCGTTACAAAACAGGTGGACTGCATCTCCCCCTGATGGATGGCCCGGGCCAGGTGGATCAGGGAGCAAACCCCCAGGATCAGCGTCTCCTTGCTGTCCTTGTCCGCCTTGTTGGCCCGGATCTCCACCGGGTATTTGCCCCCCAGCCGCTCCACCGGGATGGAGTCCAGGGACTTGGGGATGCGGGTGGAGAGGTCGGTCAGGTTCTTGTACACCACGAAGGCCATCTGCTGGGCCCCCACCGCCCGCACCGCCGCCCGCAGGCCCTGGGCAGCCTGCTCCGAAAAATGGAGCAGGGGCCCCAGCTGGCTGGAGATGTAGGGTTCGTCGTCCATGGCGTCTCCCAGGACGATCTCCATCTTCCGCCGGCGGCCGGCGTTCAGCTTTTTCCACAGAGGGCGGCCGTCCCGCTCGTCCACAATGGCGGCCTCCCTGGCGTATTGGATGATCTGCTCCGGCTCCAGGTCCTCCAGCTCCTCCACCGGGGGAAGGGAGAGCTTGGACACCGGGGCGGACGGGTTGATAAAGGACACCACCTGCCGGGAAAGGGCAGGCTCCTTATACTGTTGGAGATAGACCCCCCCGCCGGTTGTTCGCAGAATCTTCATAGGGGTGGAAATCCCTCCTTCCTTGGGATTGGGGCGGCGCCCCGATACAAAAGCCGGCCGACGGTTCGGTCCTCCCGCCGGCCGGGCAGCATGAACAACATCACTGGGCGCCTTGTGCCGCTGCCCGCAGGCCGGCGATGGCCTGGGCAAAATCCGCCTGGCCAAACACCGCCGACCCGGCTACAAAACAGTCGGCGCCCGCCTTGGCACAAAGGGCAATCGTCTCCGGATTGATCCCGCCGTCCACCTGGACAACCAGATCCTCCCGGCCCTGGCGAACCGCCTCGGCCCGTACCAGGGCGATCTTCTCCAGCATCTCGGGACGGAAGGCCTGCCCGCCGAAGCCGGGCTCCACCGTCATCACCAGCACCAGGTCCAGGTCCTTCAGGAAGGGGAACACCACCTGGCCGGGGGTGCCCGGCCGCAGGGCCAGCCCCGCCTTGAGGCCCAGCTGGTGGATCCGGCGGATGGTGGTCTCCACCTCCCCTTCCGCCTCATAGTGGAAGGTAATCCCGTCGGCCCCCGCCTTCTGGAGGGGTTCCAGGTAGTCCAGCGGCCGCTGGATCATGATGTGCACGTCAAAAAACAGGTCGGAAATTTTCCGCAGCGACTGGATCACCGGCATGCCAAAGGTAATGTTGGGCACAAAGCTGCCGTCCATCACGTCCAGATGGAGAAGATCGGCCCCCGCCTGTTTCACCTGATCCAGCTGTTCTCCCAACACGGCAAAATCCGCCGAGAGAAGGGAAGGGGAAATATGAACCATCGTTTCAGTCTCCTTTGTCGGTTTTGGGGGCGGATATCCGGCGGAAACACGATCCGCTTTTCCGAAAAAAGGCTCTCCGCCGCCCATCAATAGCCGGTTTTATTGTATAACAACTTGCCCAAAAGGTCAACCTTGCCCTTGCTTCTCCCCGCGGCAAAGGGGCGATTTTCCCGGTTGGGCGGCGTTTTTCATCGGAAAGGCCGCCGGGGGCGGGCCCTTTGGTACAGCATGTCCCCTATCTTACCACATCTTTTTGAAAGAACCGTGAACATTCTCTCTCGGCAGCCCGTTTCTTGGGGAAAAGGGCAAAGGCGCCCCTTCGCCCCCGAGCCGGGGACAAAGGGGCGCTATGGCATGGCGGCGGCTGGACCGGCCGGGGGCTATTCGGGGGCAGGGGCGCCACCCCCGGCCACCGCCGCCTTATTCGGGCCCTCAACCGTATCCTATGCCGTCCGCTCGCCCCGGGGAACCAGAAGCCCCCAGAGGGACAAAGGCGCTTCCGTCCCCTTTCCCCCGGGAGGAGAGGATTTTCCCCCTTTGCCGCCGGAGAATCTCCCCTTCCCCCGCCGGGAGATTTTTTCTTCCCGCAAAAAAAGCCCTGCGCCATCCGGCACAGGGCTTTCTCGTTTCTCTACCACAGGTTACCGGGCATACTCGATGGCCCGGGTCTCCCGGATCAGATGCACCTTGATCTGCCCCGGGTAGTCCAGCTCGTCCTCGATCCGCTTCACAATGTCCCGGGCGGTGATGATCATCTGATCCTCGCTCACCACCTCCGGCTTGATCATGATGCGGATCTCCCGGCCGGCCTGGATGGCGTAACTCTTCTCCACGCCGTCGAAGGAGTTGGCAATCTCCTCCAGCTTCTCCAGGCGCTTGATGTAGTTCTCCAGGTTCTCCCGGCGGGCACCCGGGCGGGCCGCCGAGATGGCGTCCGCCGCCTGCACCAGGCAGGCTACCATGGTCTTGGGCTCCACGTCGCCGTGGTGGGCCTCGATGGCGTGGACAATCTCCGGGCTCTCCTTATACTTGCGGGCAACCTCCACGCCCAGCTCCACATGGGAACCGCCAAACTCCTGGGTCAGGGGCTTGCCGATGTCGTGGAGCAGCCCCGCCCGGCGGGCCTGGTTCTGGTCCACCCCCAGCTCGGCGGCCATGATGCCGGCCAGCTGGGAAACCTCGATGGAGTGGTCCAGCACGTTCTGCCCATAGCTGGAGCGGTACCGCATCCGGCCCAGCAGCTTGACCAGCTCGGGATGGAGGCCGTGGACCCCCGTCTCCAGGATGGCCCGCTCGCTGGCCTGCTTCATCTTGTTCTCCACTTCCCGGCGGGCCTTTTCCACCGTCTCCTCAATGCGGGCGGGATGGATGCGGCCGTCCTGGATCAGCTTCTCCAGGGCGATCCGGGCAATCTCCCGGCGGACGCCGTCGTGGCTGGACAGGGTGATGGCCTCGGGGGTATCGTCAATAATCAGGTCCACCCCGGTCAGGGTCTCCAGGGTACGGATGTTGCGCCCTTCCCGGCCGATGATCCGGCCCTTCATCTCGTCGTTGGGCAGGGGCACCACCGAAACGGTGACCTCGGCCACATGATCGGCGGCGCAGCGCTGGATTGCCTGGGAAATGATCTCCCTGGCCTTCTGGTCCGCCTCGTCCTTCAGGCGGCTTTCATACTGGGAAATCTTCAGGGCTTTTTCATGGATCAGCTCGTTCTCCAGGTTGGCCAGGAGGAACTCCTTGGCCTGCTCGCTGGTGTAGCCGGAGATTCTCTCCAGCATCTCAAACTGGCTGGTCTTGACCTTCTCGGCCTCCTCCAGGCGGATTTCCGCCTCCCGGATCTTTCCCTGGAGGGTTTCTTCCTTCTTTTCCAGGTTTTCCATCTTGCGGTCGAGGGATTCCTCCTTCTGCTGCAAGCGGCGTTCCTGACGCTGGACCTCGCTTCTGCGCTCCTTCACTTCCTTCTCGCTCTCGGTGCGCATTTTGTAGATCTCGTCCTTGGCCTCTACCAAGGCTTCTTTTTTCTTGCTCTCGGCTGCTTTGATGGCGTCGCTTACCAGACGCTTCGCTTCTTCCTCGGCGGAACCAAGCTCCGCCTCGGCGACCTTCTTTCTATATTGAATGCCCAACGGAAAGGCGATCACGATACCCAAAGCAAACACAACAATTCCAAAGATGACTGTGCCAACGGTGACCATGAATGTCCACAAACCTCCTTTTCTCAATAGTCTGATGGTGAAAGCAGCAACCTGCCGAAATCTTGCAACACATCATATCTATTTTAGACCTTCCGGCTGGTAATGTCAAGAAAATCTATCCCGTCGGGAGGGTATTTTCTTGTAGAATCTCTTCAATTTTTTCCTCTGTTCCCCTTTCCCTTTTGGACGGGATGCCCCAAACCTTCCTCTTTTCCAGCTTTTTTATGGAACAAGCGGCCGGTTTCTTCTCCATGGGGTCGGTTTTTGGCAGCAAAAACGCCCGGACCAGCCGGGCGTTTTCTACAATGGGATTGGGGCGGCCTACCCCAGCAACTGGCTCAGCGTGGAAACCACTCCTCCCAGCATGGCGTCCAGCACCGTTCCGTCCAGCTGGAGGACCCACTGGCCCTCCTTCTTCATCGCCGAGAAGGAGACGGTCCGCTCCGCTGTGGAGCCGCTGTTCTGGGAAAGGTACTCCGCCAGGTAAGCGGTGTCGGTGGTGAGCCGTTCCAGCTCCTCCCCCTGGCCGGTGATGGCCTTGACCGCCAGATCCTGGATCATCGCCCCCAAATCCAGCGCCGTCACCTGGGCGGTTATCTGGGCCGTTTCCCCCTCCACCGTCACCTGGGTCACCGTACAGGCCAGATTGCCGGTGAGCCCCTGCAGCAGGGCGAGGGTGTCCTCGTCCAGGGTTCCGTCCTCCGGGAAGAGGCGATTGTCCTTCACCTGGATGGTGTGTCCCGCCAGGGAAATCTCCCTGTCCACATATTCCACCAGCTGGTTAAAGGTCTCCCCGTCCCCCGCCTTGAGGGCGGCAACCGCATCCTCCACCGTCTGGCGGATCGCCGCCTCCTCGTCGGTGGCAGGAGCGGCGGACGAGCTGCTCTCTTCCTGGACTTGGGGTTCCCGGGACTGAAAAAGGCCGCAGCCGGCAACCGCGGCTCCTACTATCAACAGGCAGACCACTGCCGTCAATATTCTCTTCATAGAAATCAACCATCCTTTCGTGGCAATGTCATCCTATTCTATCATCTGGACCGGGAAAAAGAAATACTTTTTTGTAAATAGTCAGGATTTCCCTTTCCGCCTGCCAGCCTTTCCCGGCCATTCATATCGTCTTCACAACTTGGCAACAAAACAGTGGTATACTAGGGATGTTTGAGGGATTTGACGATGGATTTTGACAACAAATGGGTCAAAATCCGTCGTCAGGTGCCTCAAACTTGATTTTGGGGCGTTTTTACGCTATAATAAGCTGATATGCTTTTCCTTTCTTCTCCACCGATGGAGAGAGAGCCTTTGATTCTTGATCGAGATTTCCTGAAATTGGAATAGAATCCGTCGTACGGAAAGGAGTGAACCTCTTGCCTGCCACATCCTCCTCTTCGGGCCGGTCCAAGGACCCGAATCCGCCCCGCCGCGGGGAGCGTCCTTCGGCAGGGAAGACCCCTTCCCCAGCCAAATCCTCCTCTCGTCCTCTGGGAGAGGAGCTTTACCGAAATCTATACGTCCTGGGTATCCAGTGCTTTCGTCTGCTCCGCCGCACCCGGCGTCGGCTGATCCGCTTTTCCCGCAAGAGCCGGGGGTACCTGCGCCTGAAAAAGGCCACCCTTGGCCTGAAGGCGGCCCGCTTCCGTGCGGATTTTATCCGCACCTTCTCCCAGCCCTTCCACCAGATGCGGCGAAACTACACCTCCTTCACCACCCAGATGAAAGAGGCACGGGAATCGGGAGACCGGTCCGCCCAGCTGAACGTTCTGTGGCGGGCAGGCCGCCGCCTGGGGCGCAGCTTCTTCCGGTTTGCCTGCCAGGTGCTCAACTATGCGGCGCCGGTGGCAGCCATCCTGCTGCTGATCGGGATCATCAACAGCACCTGGTCCAAGAACTATGTCCTGCACGTGGAATATGCCGGGCAGAGCCTGGGGTATATTGCCAACGAGACCGTCTACAACGACGCCGAAAAGGAAGTGGCCTCCCGTATCATCAGCGAGGAGTACATCGAGCCGGAACAGGATACCCCCCATTTCAGCATTGCGGTTATCGAGGACCCCGACGACCTGCTGGACGCCAGCGCCCTGGCCGACCGGATCATCCTTGCCTCGGGCAACGAAATTACCGAGGCGGCCGGCATCTACATTGACGGCGTCTTCCTGGGGGCGGTGGAGGACGGCGACGAGCTGCTGGACTACCTGGTCCGGGTGAAAGAGCGGTACAGCACCGGCGCCGAAGGGGAAGAGATCACCTTCCGCAAGAGCATCCGGGTCTCCAACGGCCTGTATCCCGTATCCACCGTCTCCACCATGGCGGACCTGATCCCCATTCTGGAATCCAACCAGCAGGAGCAGAAGAACTACACCGTCATCGCCGGCGACGATCCCCTTACCATTGCCCGGAAGGTGGACATGTCCCTGGACGACCTGGTGGCCCTCAACCCGGATATGCTGACCACCCTCCTGCCTGGGCAGCAGATCATCGCCAACGCGGCGGTCCCCTATCTGGGGGTGCAGATCAACCGGATCGAGGAATACGAGGAAGAGATCGACTACGGCACCGAGACCATCGAGGACAACTCCCTGCCCAGAGGCTACCGGCAGACGGTATCCGAAGGACAGACCGGCCTCCAGTCGGTCACCGCCCGGGTTACCTACGAGGATGAGATCGAGGTGGGCCGCACCGTCCTCTCCACCACCATCCTGGAAGAGCCGGTGGACGAGGTGGTCCGGGTCGGCACCGCCGCGCCCGTCTATTCCATCGACACCTCCGGCACCTCCTCCAGCGGCGGCAGCAGCAGCGGGTACATCTGGCCGGTGGCCTGGGGCGGTTATGTCAGCTGCAACATCTGGGGATACTACGGCCACACCGGCATGGACATTGCCGGGCGGGGGACCATCTTCGGCTCCCCGGTATTGGCGGTGGCGGACGGGACCGTCGTCTCCTCCTCCTACCAGGGCGCTTACGGCAACTGCATCATGATCAGCCACGGCAACGGCCTGGTCACCCTCTATGCCCACATGAACGAGCGGTATGTAGGCGTTGGGACGGTGGTTTCCCAGGGCGATACCATCGGCACCGTGGGCCGGACCGGCAACGTCACCGGGCCGCACCTCCACATTGAGTTCCGCCTCAACGGTCAGTATATGGATCCGCGGCAGTACATCGGTTCCCGGTAACGACTCTTCCCCAGGGAGAGGATAAACGGAGCCCCTTCCCAAACAACAGGGAAGGGGCTCCGTCGCTGTTCCCGCTGCAAAAGGGCCGCCTGGTTTCTTCCACCAGGCGGCCCTTTTGCACAGCTGTTTATTTGTCGATCAGGTCGGAAAAGTGCACCGCCCTCAGCTGGGCCTGCACCGTCTTGGAGATGTCGCAGTAGATCTTCTGGAACTTGCAGGGGATGCAGTCGCTGCTCTTGCGGGTGCATTCAAAATCGGGGGCGATGCACCGGCTGAAGGCATAGGGGCCTTCCACCGTCTCCAGCACGTCGTAGAGGGTCATCTCCTCGGCGGAGCGGGCCAGCTCGTAGCCGCCGTGGGTTCCCTTGTAGGACCGCACCAAGCCGCTGGCTACCAGCTTGCGCAGGATCTTCAAGGAAAAGCGCAGCGTAACCCCCGTGGCCTCGGAAATGGCCTTGGCATCCATCCGGACCTGCTGGCAGGCCAGGCAATAGACGATTCGAACTGCGTAATCGGTTTCCAACGTAATATGCACAAAGGTCTCCTCCTTGATGGTACTCTTCCTTCTTCAGTATAAAATTATATACCAATTTTGTCAATATTTCAAGGGCATTTTCCAGCTCCTCCCACCTATCTTCCACCGGCAGCGGAGGATAACCGGCCTTTACGGAGCCTTGTCCCCCCAACCGTCGCGGGCCGGGCCGCCGAAAAAGGAATTGTTTCCTTCTCTTCCAAATTCCCACGGGGCAAGCGGGGTTCTCCCCTGGTATTGGGACGGTGGGTATGGTATACTAAGGACGACAAAGGAGAGGAGGTACATGGGGATGAAACAAGTTTGGGCAATGCTGGCGGCGGTGGCGCTGCTGATGGGGTGCACCGGCTGCCAGCCTCCCCGCAGCATCCCTCTCCCCGACGAACTGGCGGCCGCCGCCCTGGCGGATGTGGACGCCGCCGCTGCCCGGTATGGCCGCAGCCTCCTGGAGGGAGAAAGCCTGGAATTTTACGACCGGCTGGACCGGGCGGTGGTCCGGATGGACAATTTTGTTTCCCTGGAGGATCTCTCTCTGAACAAGGAAACCCTCTCCCAGGTCTTCCAATACTATGCCCTGGACAATCCCGGCTGCTTCTGGCTGGGGAAAGGATATCAATACCGGTACTACGACTCCCAGCCGGAGCGGCCGGTCACGATGATCCTCAGCTTTTTTGACGGGCAGGTGAGCGACAAGGCCGCCGGACAGAAAAACCGCCTGGAAACCAAGGCCAACCGGGAACAGATTCGCCGGCAGCAGGTGCAGCTGGAAGAGGCTCTGGAGGAGATTGTCGCCCAGATTCCCGCCCTTCTTCCCGACCGGGAACGGGCGATCCTGGCCCACGACCTGCTGGTAAAACGGATTTCCTACGACGGCGAGGCCGCCCGGACCATCTGGGGCACCAATGTGGACAGCCACGCCTTCTCCGCCTACGGCGCCCTGGTAGAGGGGGAGGCCGTGTGTGAAGGATATGCGGAGGCATACCAGCTGGTGCTGGAGCGGCTGGGCATCCCCTGCCTGGCGGTTTTGGGGGACAGCCGCGGCCAGGCCCACCAGTGGAACCTGGTGGAGCTGGACGGGCGGTTCTACCATGCGGATCTCACCTGGGACGACACCGATGTACTGACCCAGAAGGGAATCCTCTGCCAATACTACCTGCTGATGGACGACGAGCAGATTCTGCGGGATCATTCCATCTCCCGGGAGCGGGGGTACCCCCTTCCCTCCTGTGACGACAACAGCCAGTATGCCTATCTGGACACCGCCTTCGTGGTGCGGGAAGGGCTGCTGGCGGTGGACCCCAGGGCCGTCAGCCAAGGGATCCGGGACCGGCAGGAGGGCTGGGCGGTGGTGATTCTGGACGGCGCCACCGATTCCGGCCGGGTTCAGCGGTGGGTAAACACCAACCTGTGGGGAAACGCCCTCCCCGCCCAGGCGCTGGAGCAGGAGGGGCTGGCGCCCTCCACCTCCTACTACACCATCTCCACCTGGGGGATGGCCCTCGTCCCCTTGGAGTCGCTCCCCACCTAGGGGACATTTTCCCAACCACCAGCAGAAGGGCCTCCCACTTGGGAGGCCCTTCTGCCCTGGCCGGGCAGCCCCGGCCTTCCTGTCGTTTTTTGCCCGCCTTCGGCAGAAGGCAACAACTAGTATGTGCCGATGATATACCGGTCGCGGCCGGCTTCTTTGGCGGTATAGAGCAGTTGATCGGCGTCCCGATACAGTTCCTCCACCGCCTGGCGGCGGGCAACGGGCAGCGCGCCGATGCTGCATGACAAGCGATGCCCTTCCCACCGGATGTTGTGAATCCGCTCCATAAGGTGCCGCAGTCCCACTTCCAATTCCTCCCGGGAGATGGAGGGATACAGCAGCACGGCAAATTCGTCGCCGCCCACCCGGCCAATCAGGCCATCGCTGTCAAAAATATCCCGCAACGATCGGGCAGCCTCCTTCAGGGCGCGATCTCCCTCCGGGTGGCCGTAGCTGTCGTTGATCTCTTTGAACCAGTCGATGTCCATCATGATAAAGTAACCGGTACTGCCGCCCTGTTCCTCCATCCCGTCCAGCACCTTTGTGCAAATTTGGAAGAAGGCCCGGCGGTTCATAACGCCGGTGAGGGAGTCGGTCCTGGCCTCGTAGTTTGTATAAGTGGCATACCGGCGATTGAAGATCAAGAAAAAGATCACCAGTGCCATCAGGGATAAGATTCCCACCAGGAACTGGATTTGCAGGTGGAGCAGGTTGACATAGCCGTCCCCTGTCAGATCCATGCCCCTTTGTGTCAGGACATAATCCATACGGTGGACGAAATAAAAGGCCACGGCCACCGAGGAACAAACGGTCACCACAACGATGAGGATCAGGGAAAGGCTGTGGTACCGCTCTGTAAGCTGCAAACGATGGGCGGTGGTTACCCGGGTGAGGAATTGACGCCAGATGCGGGACTGTTCCATCCGCCAGAGAAGAAGCACCAGCCCGGCAATGGCCAGATTGGCGACCACTTCGGCAGGGGCAAAAAAGTCCGCAAGGCCGTCTATGGGCCGGTAGCCGGCCAAAGGGAAGAAGATCCACAGAAAGGTGTAGACCAGGCAGGCGTGGATCGTGGGACCCAAATAGGTAACGACGGCCACACCCCATCCCTTCCACCGGAGCCTGCGCGCCCCCAGATACAAAAAACCGATCATCAGCCCGAAGAGGGTCCGCGCACCCACGCTCAGCAGGATGCTCCCTACGGGATTGCCGCTCATGATGGGGGAGAACAGCTGGTCGGTCGCCATGACGTAGCTGGCGGAGGCCTTCCACATGCTGGCCAGGCCAAAGGCAAACCCAAGAACGGTGGATTCCAGGGGACCCATCAGAGTCCCCGCCAGCAGAACGGGGATATAGGCGGTGGTGATGGAGATGGGCTCCACATGAAAATACCCCAAAAAGGAGAAGGACATCAGCAGCTCCACCGCGAGCAGAATGCCCAGCAGATACCAGCGGATATTGCTTTTTTGCAGCTGGGAAGAAAACTCCACAGCATCCATCCTCCTTTGTCGATTGATGAGAAAATATCCTTCCAGGGAAACGGTGGAAACCCCATCGGAAATCTGGACAATATTTCTCTATTATACTCTGGCAATATTGTAGTATATAGTTAAGGTATTGTCAATCCATCTTTCCACATTCACCGTCCATTTTATAAAGTATCCAGCGATGCTCCCTTGGAAAGGAGTGTTTTCTCAAGCACTGGGAAACGCGGCAAAGCCTTGGGATTGCTGCAGGGCTGGCGCTGATGGTTATAGCAAAGGCCGATGGGCTCCGGGCATACAACCGAAAAAACACAAAAACCACCTGTTTTCAAGGCGGACAGGAAGTCCTCTTTCTTTTTGAAATCCGCTTAAACCATATTGCGTTTTAGGGAATTCCACCCGTTCGTTGGAGAATATTCCTAGAAAACGAGAAGCGTTTTGTTTTGGTTGACCCGTTTTTTAAGATTTTGGAAGTGGAGTCAAGAAGGCAAAACGCTTTTAGCGATTGTCAGACATCATTTAGTCAATTATATCAAAAGATTGGTAGAAAATGATTGATTATTTTTCGCTTTTGGCTTATAATGAAATTGAATACTTTTATACGAGGGAGGGTTTGTCGATGTTTAACAAGGAACGTGCCCGCAATGCCCGAGAGGTATTTGCATCCAACCTACGCAATTGCCTTGCGCAAGCCCACAAGAACCAGATTGACGTTGCCAACGACCTGGGGATTACGGCTTCCACGGTGTCGGATTGGTACAACGGCAAGAAGTATCCCCGCATCGAGAGCATGCAGCGCCTGGCGGATTATCTGCAGGTGCCCCTTTCTCGGCTGCGGGAGGACCCCAAAGAGCGGGAACAGCTGCCGGAGGAGATTGTGATTCTCAACCGTGCGGCCAAGAAAATGACTCCCGAGAACCGCAAGAAGCTGCTGGATATGGCACGGATCATGTTCCAGGAGGAATTTGCGGAAGATGAATAACCCTCGTCCCAACTATGCCCGGGCGGTCAACCTGGCCTGCCGTGTTCTGCTGCGGCTGCCGGCCCTTCATCTGCCGGTGAGTCTGGAGCAGATCGTGGCCAGTTGCCCCCGGGTTCGTCTTAAGACCTACAGCCAATTCTGCCGGGAGCGGGGGATTGCCATGGAGGAGTTTTTGTCCTGGTCGGTCAGCTCCCATGGCTTTGCCCTGCGCCGGGGCGGCCAGGCGGTGATCCTGTACAACGAGAAAAAGGAGCAGGCCACCGCCCGCTTTACCATCGCCCACGAGTTGGGACATCTGTTTTTCCTCCACCGGGAGGACAGTCCCCTGGATCAGCTGGAGGCCAACTGTTTTGCCCGCAACCTTCTCTGCCCGCCGGCGGCCGCCCGGCTGCTGGGGCTGGAAACGGCGGAGGAGTATGCCCGGGCCTTCCGGGTGAGCCTGCCGATGGCGCGGGCCGCTTTGGCCTGCCGCCGGGAGGATGAGGCTTTCCTGCAGCCGGCCCTGGCCAAGGAGCTGGCCGGGCGCTGTACCGGGAAGAAGGAACCGCCCCGCCCGGCGGCGGTGGTTCGCTTTGTCGCCAGCGGAGAGGACCGGCGCCTTCGCCAGGCGGAGGCCCGCTGGCTGGAGCCATAATCGTTCTGGAAAGGAGGCTTCCCCTATGAAGCGTGCATTGGGCAGATGGCTCTTGGGAGCCGCCGGCATCCTGGCAGCCCTGTGGATGGCGGCGTTTGCCGTCTGGGGTGAGGAAGCCGGCGGTTTTTCCGGCGGCCGGATCGACCTGCTTACAGGAGAAGGCGAGCGGTTTTCCACCCGGGAGCTGGGCTGCCCCGGCGCGGTGCCGGTGGAGGTGATTGCCGGCGAGGAGAGCATCCTGGATTCCACGCGGGTTGGTGGCAGCCGGGAGGACGGCTGGGTCCGCCTGCGGGCGGGGCAGGCCGGGGTAAGCCTGGCGCTCCTGCGGGTGGAGGAGGCCGGCGGCCAGCGGCTGGTGCCCTTGGCGGTGACCTCCCGGACGGTGCTGCAGGTGGCGCCGGAGGAAAACCAAAGCGTCGCCCCCGGCGAGCTGGGGGAGTTTGTCTCCTTCCTGTCCGCCCAGGTGAATCCGCCTTCCCCCAGTCTGGAGGTGCAGCTCTACACCCGGCAGTCCACCGGGGCGCAGATGCTCCGCCTGCGGGGCGGTTCCCAGCGGGGAGTGGCTTTCTTGGCGGTGGAGCTGGCCCGGGAGGATGGCAGCACCCAGGCCTTTGCCCCTTGGTTTACCCCGGTGGTGGTGGAAGAAGGCCCGCCGGTGGAGGAGGATCTGGCCTATTGGCGGGAGATTCGGGAGAAGATCCTGGCCGCCCAGGCGGGGGCTACGGTGGAAGCGGATGCCGTCCAGGCGCCCAAAATCTATGCCAGCGCCCTGGAGGCCCTGCGAGGAAGCGGGGTCACCCTGGAGGTTCGGTATTTTGACCAGACGGTGCAGGTGACGGAGGAGAATCTGCCGCCCCTGGATACGGTGATCTATCTGGAATTTCAAGAGTTGAAGGAGCTGTGCAATGGATAACCAACAAGCACCCCTGCCCTTTGTGGAGGAGGAAAATGCCATCTGCCTGCGGAACCCCGAGGGGGTCCTCCTGGCCCAGGTGGTGGTAGAGCCGGGCGAGGACGGGCATCTGGAACTGACCCACACCTGGGTGGACTCCTCGCTGGCCGGGCAAGGGATCGCCGGCCGGCTGGTGGAGGCGGCGGTCTTCCGCCTCCGCCGGGAGGGAAAGCAGGCGACCGCCCGCTGCTCCTATGCGGCCCATTGGCTGGAAAAGAACCCCCAGTGGCAGCAGGTCCTGCTGCCGCCCGGGAAGCGATAGAAGGGGAAGATTCGCCCTTCTTCTCCTCTATTTGTCATCGGTGTGCCCCGGGAAATCCCCAAGGAGGGATTTCCCGGGGCTGTTTTCTGGACACAAGGGAAAAAGGGCGGGATTTCTCCGGGGTTTCTCCCGTTTTTTCCAGAAAAGTCGGCAGAAAAGCGGGTGCGTTTTCCCCTTCCTGTGACAGATAATTTATGGAATAAAAAGAAAATATTGGATTCCCCATCTCTTTCGACAGCCTTCGCCGCCGCCGGACGGTAGAATAAGCTCAACGGAATTTCTTCCCCCTGCATCGGGGGGATTCCACGTCCTCGAAAAGGAGAGATCACATCATGGAAAAGAATGTACAACAACACCTCCCCCTCACCTTTGCCGTTGCCGGCGGAAAACTGTCCGGCCTGCTGGTGACCGCCTTTGAAGGACAGGATGTCCGCGTCCTTTGTCTGGAGAATCTGGCGGAGTTCCTGGTCCCTCTGGAGCAGGCCGCCTACATCTCCCCCCTTACCCAGGAATGGATGGAGGATTACTGGCGCCGGGACGCGCCCTATCCCATTCTCCTGCGGGAGGATGGGGGCTTCTACGACCGGGAAGCCCTTTGCAGCTGATTTCCTCTTTCCCCCTCTTATGGCCGCCCGCCGTCCGGCAGTTTCCTGCCGGCGGCGGGCGGCTTTTTGCCATGGAAAGGATTTTCCCTGTACTTTTGCATCCGGTCATGCTATGATGGAAAGGGGGAAGAAGGATTTCTTCCCCTCTCGTGCACAAAAAGGGACGTTTTGCGCCACTATATGGCTATAGGGAAAGGAGGGAATGGGGATGACGGGAAGAGCGCGGATGGCCGCCTGCCTCATGGGGCTGTTCCTCCTGCTGGGGGGACAAGCCGTAGGGGCAGAGGCCGGCCAGGCGCCGGTGATCCAGCCGGAAAGCGCCTCCATCCCCTCCGGGGAGAGCGACCCCGAAGTGCTGCTGGACGGGGTCCGCTCCACCAAATGGCGCTCCCAGGCCGGAAAGGTGGAGGTGGTCCTCCCGGAGGAGGCGTCCGCCCTGTATCTGGAGTGGGACTTTGCCCCCGCTACCTGGACCCTCCAGGCCGATGGGGAGGAGCGCACGGTGGGCCGGGAGCAGTTCATCCACGCCTATCTGCCTCTGGAAGAACCGGCTTCCCGGTTCACCCTTTCCTGGGAGGGGGACGCCACCCTCTGCGACCTGTACTTTCTGGGGGAAGGGTCCCTTCCCTCCTGGGTGCAGCAGTGGGAGCCTCCCTGTGACAAGGCGGACTTTCTCCTGCTGCCCACCCACGCGGACGACGAGCACCTGTGGTTTGGCGGGGTGATGCCCCTCTATGCCGGGGAGAAGGATCTGGCGGTCCAGGTGGCCTATATGGTAAACCACAACACCGAGCCCTACCGCCTCCACGAGCAGCTGGACGGCCTGTGGACGGTGGGGGTGGAGAACTACCCAGTGATCCCCCAATACCCGGACATCTACTCCGAATCCCTGGACCACGCCCGCACCGTTTACAGCCAGGAGGAGATCATCGCCTATCAGGTGGGGCTGATCCGCCGGTTTTGTCCCTCGGTGATTGTGGGCCACGACATCAACGGGGAGTACGGCCATGGAGCCCACCGGCTGAACACCGACTCCCTGCTGCAGGCGGTGGAGCTGGCCGCCGATGAAACCGCCTACCCGGAGTTCTCCGCTCCCCCCTGGGATACCCCCAAAACCTACCTGCACCTGTACCCGGAGAACGCCATTGTGATGGACTGGGACCAGCCGCTGGCGGCCTTCGGGGGGAAGACGGCCTTTGAGATGGCCCAGGAGGGGTTTGCCTGCCACGCCTCCCAGACGGCCTACTTCTCGGTGGACCAGTCGGGTCCCTACGACTGCCGGAAGTTCGGTCTGTACCGGTCCACGGTGGGGCCGGACACCACCGCCGATATGACCCAGAACCTGCCGGAACCGGAGCCGGAGCCCTCCTCCCCGCCGGCGGCAGAGTCCCGGGCAGAGTCCGTCCAGGCGGAGCGGCCGGCCTCCTCCCAGCCGGAGGAGGTTCCCCAGGAAACAGAAGGGGGAGGCTTGTCCCCCTTGGCGGCGGCCGGGGTGGCGCTGGGAGGCTGCGCGCTGCTGGCCCTGGCAGCGGCTGCCGTCCTTCGCCGGTGACAGGTTCCCGCCCACAGCCCCAAGCCGGACCCGAAAAAAGGAGATTCTTTCATGCATGTAACCATTGTTCTTCCGTCTCTCAATCCCGATGACAAGCTTCTTCAGGTGGTGGACGCCCTGGTGGAACGGGGCTTCCACCGGATCCTGCTGGTAAACGACGGCAGCGACCAGGAGCACCTGGCGCCCTTTGAGCAGGCTGCCCGGCATCCCCAGTGCGTCCTTCTCCGCCATGCCAAAAACCTGGGCAAGGGCCGGGCCCTCAAGACCGCCTTCAACTACTTCCTCTGCCACCCCGAGGGGGATGTGGGGGTGGTGACGGTGGACGGGGACAACCAGCACCACATCGACGACATTGTCGCCTGTGCCCAGGCCCTGGAGGCCCATCCCGACGCCCTGATCCTGGGCTGCCGGGAGTTTTCGGGGCCGGATGTGCCCCCCCGCAGCCGGATTGGCAACCGGACCGCCTCCTTCCTCTTCCGCGTGCTGGCGGGGGTGAAGGTGAGCGATACCCAGACCGGCCTGCGGGCGATTCCCTCCCGGTGGCTGTGGGAGTTTGTGGACCTGTATGGGGAGCGGTTTGAGTACGAGACCAACATGCTGCTGGAAGTTCCCCGCCTGGGCATCTCCCTGCGGGAGCAGCCCATCCGCACCATCTACCTGGAGGAGAATGTGGGCTCCCATTTCCGCCCCGTCCAGGACACCCTGCGGATTGCCCGGCTGCTGGGCAAGTTTTTGGCCTCTTCCCTGGCGTCCTTTGTGGTGGACATCCTCCTGTTCTGGCTGCTGGAATGGCTGCTGACCCCGGTGGAGCTGGCTTTGCAGCTGCTGCTGGCGACGGTGGGGGCCCGGGTGGTCTCCTCCCTGGTGAATTATTCCCTCAACCGGAAGGCAGTCTTCGGCCACAAGGGCCGGGTAGGCGGCTCGATGGCCCGGTACTATCTCCTCTGCGTGGCGCAGACTGCCGCCTCCTACATAGGGGTCTGGGCCCTCACCGCCCTGACGGGCGGGTCCTTCGCCGTGCTGTGGAAGGTGGTAGTGGACCTGGTACTGTTCTTCATTAGCTTTCAAATCCAGCGGGAATGGGTCTTCCCCCGCAAGCAATCCCACGGCCGCTAGTACGCGGCCGTTCCCGATCGAATGGAGGTGCAATCGATGGCCGATCCTATCCGCCGCTCTCCGCCCCAGGAAGGGGAGAACCCGGCGGCGCGGCGGCAGCAGCGTCGCCGGCGCCGCCGGCAGAAGCTGGCCCACCTGTTTCTCTGCCTGGGCGTCAGCCTGGGCTGCCTGGTGATCCTGGTGCTGGGCGGGGCGGCGGTCATCAACTACGGCCCCTCGCCGGCGGCCCGGGACCTGTTTGTGGTTTCCATGATGGAGACCAGCGCCGCCAAGTTCCTGGCCACCCTGTATTTTTCCCCGGAGGAGATCCAGCAGATCCTGGAGGCCAACTCGGTCCAGGAGGTGACCGAGGTGACCGACGGCTCCCTGGTGAAGATCCCTTCCCAGGAGCAGGGGGAGGAGACGGGGGACCCCATCGAGATTCATGAGGTAACCGGTTCCACCTACAAAGGAAAGATGATGATTGTAAAGGACCCCTCCCGGGTGTACCTGGCCACCCCGCCTGCCTTTGGGGCCGACGCGGCCGGCATGCGGGTGGAGGAGATGATGGCCCGGGACGGAGCGGTCGCCGGGACCAATGCCGGCGGCTTTGTAGACGAGGGAGGCGTGGGCAACGGGGGCCAGCCCATTGGGCTGGTCATCTCCCAGGGGCAGTATCTGGCAGGAGATCGGAACGCCCCCACCTCCATCGCCGGCTTTGACCAGGACAACAAGCTGATCGTCGGCTACCTCACCGGCCAGGAAGCGGTGGACCTGGGCCTGCGGGATGCGGTCAGCTTTGGGCCGGTCCTGGTGGTGAACGGAAAACCGGCACAGGTGGACGGCACCGGCGGAGGGCTCAACCCCCGCACGGCCATCGGCCAGCGGGCGGACGGCGCGGTGCTGCTGCTGGTGATTGACGGGCGCCAGCCCCACAGCATCGGCGCCACCTATAAGGATGTCATCGACGTGATGGTGCAGTTCGGAGCGGTAAACGCCTGCAACATGGACGGAGGGTCCAGCTCCCTGATGTTCTACGAGGGGGAGCTGATTACCACCTGCGCGTCGCTTTACGGATCCCGCCAGCTGCCCAGCGCCTGGCTGGTCAAATAAGGAGGAATGGGGATGAAGCAACCGAAAAAGCGGGGCGCCCCCCGTCAAAAGCTCCCCTTCCCGGTATTTTTTACCCTGTATCTGCTGGGGAGCCTGCTGGTGACGGCAGGGGCGCTCTTTGTCCTGTGGAATTTTTTGGACCAATATGAGCGCAATTCCCCCGACCGGATTGCCGCCACCGCCGCCCGGCAGGTGGCCGAGGGGGAGTATGCCCTCCTGTGGGAGAGCGAGCAGCTGGTTCCCAGCCGGTTCAACAGCCAGGAACGGCTGGAGCAGTGGCTGGCCTCGTCCCTGGAGGGGAAGGGGATTGCGTCCCGGAAGGAAGAGGAGGGCAGTTACCTCCTCACGGCGGACGGGGAGCCCTTTGCCCGGCTGACCATCCAGGCCCAGGGGAAGAAAAATCTCTTTGGCGGCCAGCCCCACCAGATTACCCAGGTGGAGACAACCCTTCCCATGACCGAGACCTTTACCCTCACCGCCCCCGAAGAGGCCCAGATAACGGTAAACGGGGTAAGCCTCACCCAGGAGGACCGGGCGGGAGAGGCGTCCCCCCTGGCGGCCTACGACGGGCTGCCGGACGGGTACGAGCCGCCGCGGGTGCTCACCTATCGGATCGGCCCCCTGGCAGGGCCGCCCCAGATCAGCGCCCAGCTGGCGGAGGGAGAACCCTGCGCCGTAAAGGTGGAGGGGGACCAGGGGACGGTGACCGCCCCGGCGGGGGAGGAGCTGCAAGCCCAGATTGCCCCCCTGGCCCAGGAGGCCTCCCACCTGTATGCCCGCTACATCACCCAGGATGCCTCCTTTGACCAGTTGACCCCCTATTTCCTCACCGGGACCAGCTACTATCAGCAGCTGTCCTCTTTCTACAACGGATGGTATATCTCCCACGATTCCTATGTGTTTGGCGAGACGGAGGTGACCCAGTTTCTGCTGTACAGCCCCGACCATCTTTCCTGCGACGTCACCTTTGACTACCAGGTGATCCAGGGCTCCAAGGTTCACGACTTCCCCTCCGCCTACACCCTCTATTTCATCCGGACCCAAGGGGGATGGAAGATTGCCAACCTGGCCGTCCGCTGACCTTCTCCCGAGCGGGCCTTTTGTCTTCTTTGCAGAAGGCCCGCCCGCGTCAGCGTTGAGGAAAGTGGTTATTAGCAGGCCCGCACGGAAGAAGGCCGCCCCTGGGGGCGGCCTTCTTCGTATCAATCTGAAAAACCGATTACTCCAAGAAATCCTTCAGCTTCTTGCTGCGGCTGGGATGGCGCAGCTTCCGCAGGGCCTTGGCCTCAATCTGGCGGATCCGTTCCCGCGTCACATTAAACTCCTTGCCAACCTCTTCCAGGGTGCGGCTGCGGCCGTCCTCCAGCCCGAAACGCAGCTTGAGAACCTTCTCCTCCCGGGGGGTCAGGGTGGAAAGCACCTCGCTCAGCTGCTCCTTCAGCAGGGTGTGGGAAGCCACTTCCGAGGGGGCGGGGGCGTCCTCGTCCTGGATGAAATCCCCCAGGTGGCTGTCCTCCTCCTCGCCGATGGGGGTCTCCAGGGAAACCGGCTCCTGGGCCACCCGCATAATCTCCCGCACCTTGTCCACCGGCATATCCAGCTCGGCGGCAATCTCCTCGGAGGTGGGCTCGTGGCCGTTCTTGTGGAGCAGCTGGCTGCTCACCTTCTTCACCTTGTTGATCGTCTCCACCATATGGACGGGGATCCGGATGGTGCGGGCCTGGTCGGCAATGGCCCGGGTGATGGCCTGCCGGATCCACCAGGTGGCGTAGGTAGAAAACTTGAACCCCTTGGTGTGGTCAAACTTCTCCACCGCCTTGATGAGCCCCAGGTTGCCCTCCTGGATCAGGTCCAAAAACTGCATTCCCCGCCCCACATACCGCTTGGCAATGCTCACCACCAGCCGCAGGTTGGCCTCCGACAGGCGCTTGCGGGCATAGGGGTCCCCTTCGGACATGCGGGTGGCCAGCTCGATCTCCTCTTCCGGCGTCAGCAGCGGCACCCGGCCAATCTCCTTCAGGTAGACCTTCACGGGATCGTCCACATTGATCCCCTCGCTGTAAAGGGCCGCTTCCAGATCCTCGCCCGAGCCTTTCTCGATGCTTACATCGGGGATGAAATCCTCCACCAGCTCGATGTTGTTGTTTTCCAAGGTGTCGTAGAGCTTGTCCATCTGCTCCACGTCATAATCCAGCTCCTCCAGGGCGTCGTTGATCTCCTTGGTGGTGAGCTTGCCCTTGGCCTTGCCCTGCTCGATCAGGTCCTTGATGATGGTTTTGCGATCCTGTCCTGCCAAATCCAGTTCCCTCCATTGGGCGGCGCTGCCGCCTGGTCTTATGTTTTTTCCGGCGGGTTCTGCCGCCGTCATCGGTTCTGTTTGCGGGCCGCGATGGTGGAACGTATGTATTCGGCCCACTGTCCGTCGTCCATCTGGACGACCTCTTTTTCTTCTTTCACGCGGCCGTGCCGCAGGATGGCCTCGATGCAGTCATCCGCCTGGTCGGGGGTGACCGCTTCCGCCCCGGGGGAGTTGATCAGCCCCGCCAGCCGGGCGATGGCCCGGTCCTCCAGCTGGCCGGAGAGGGAGAGCAGATCCACGTCCAGACCCGCCTCCAGCCGGCTGCACACCGCCTGGTAGATGGACCGGTTCACCGTGGTCACAAACTCCTCCGGCCGGATCTTGGCCGCCACCTGGGGATAACAGTCCGGGTTGCGGACCAGCAGGGTAATCAGCTGCTCCTCCGCCCGGGCATAGACGATGTTCCGGGCCCGCTCCGGGTCCCCTTCCCGGCCGCCGCCGGGGGTATAGATCTTCAGTTCCCGGGCTTCCTTCTTGGCCTTGGTGCGGGCGCGGCGCTTGCGCTCCCCGTCGATCTGCAGGAGGATGGCGCCCTTCTCCACCCCCAGCTCCACCCCCAGGCGGGACGCATACACATCCCGCTCGATGGGGTTCTGGATCTCGGCCAAAAGGCCGGTCGCCTCCCGCAGAAAACCGATCCGCCCGTCCGCCTCCTCCAGGTTGTACCGGCTGCGGATGGCGTTCAGGCCATACTCGGTGGCATTGGCCGACTGGGCCAGCAGCATGTCAAACCGCTGGGAACCGTACTTCTTGATAAACTCGTCCGGGTCCTTGGCGCCCTGCACCACCAGCACCCGCACCTTCACCCCCAGGTCGTCAAAGAGGCCGATGGCCCGCTTGGCCGCCCGCTGGCCGGGATCGTCCGAATCGTAGGCCACCACCACCTCCTTGGTATACTGGGAGATCAGGCGGGCCTGCTCGGCCGTGAGGGCGGTGCCCAGGGTGGCCACCCCGTTGTCAAAGCCTCCCTGGTGAACGGCGATCACGTCCATATACCCCTCGCAGAGGATCAGCTCCCGCCGCTTGGTGGCCTTGGCAAAGTTCATGGCAAAGAGGTTGCGGCTCTTCTTAAAGACCGGCGTATCCGGGCTGTTCAGATACTTGGGGCCGCCTTCCTCCAGGGCACGGCCTCCAAAGCCCACCACCGACCCCTTGAGATCGATGATGGGAAAGATGACCCGGTGGCGGAAGAGATCGTAGCAGCTTCCCCGTTTCCCCTTCACCACCAGCGCGCCGACCAGCATCTCCTCCTCGGTGTATCCCTTGCTCCGCAGGTGGTCCCGCAGGCTGTCCCAGCTTTGGGGGGCGTAGCCCAGGCCGAACCGCTTGATGGTGTTGTCCGACAGGCCCCGCCTGCGCAGGTAGGAAAGGCCCACATTGCCCGCCGGGGAGTTGAGCCGGTCGTAGAAGAAATGGGCGGCCGCCCGGTTCATCTCCAGGATACGGGTCCGCAGCCTGGCGGCCCGGTCGTCGGTACCGTCGTCCGGCACCGTCATCCCCGCCCGCTGGGCCAGAACCTTGACCGCCTCCACATAGTCCAGGTTCTCGATCTTCCGGATAAAGGTGATGGCGTCCCCTCCTGCCCCGCAGCCGAAGCAGTAAAAGGACTGGTTCTCCGGGTAGACGGTGAAGGAGGGGCTCTTTTCCGAATGGAAGGGGCACAGGCCGGTGAGGTTCCGGCCCCGCCGCTTCAGCTGCACATAGGAGGAGATGACCTGCTCAATATCCGTTCGGTATTTCAGTTCTTGAATAAAGCTCTCTGGAATCAAGCGCTCTCCCCCTTTCCCCTGTGCTTGTTACAATCCCCAGGACTTGGGGATGAAGATTTCCTCAAAGGCGGCCACACAGAACCGGTCGCTCATGCCGGATATGTAGTCGCAGACGGCCCGGTCCAGCCCCTCCTGGTCGGCAATGGCCTGGTATTCCTCCGGCATCCGCTGGGGATGGTCGCTGAAAAACCGGTACAGCTCCCCGATGATGGCCTTGGCCTTGACCTCCTCCCCCTTGGCCACCGGATTGGTGTACACCTGGTCGAAGAGAAAGTCCCGCAGCTGCTTGTAACAGGCTTCCACCGGGGGCGACATGGCGATTGCCCGGTCGCTGCTGCTGTCGATGACCGAGGCGATCATGGCGGTAATCCGCTGGGACTTGGTATACCCCAGGGTGTACTTTACCTCCCAGGGCAGATCCCCTTCGGACAGGATGCCCGCCCGCACCGCGTCGTCAATGTCGTGGTTCATATAGGCGATCTTGTCCGCCAGGCGGACCACCTGCCCCTCCAGGGTGGCGGCGGGCTTCCCCCCGTAGGAATGGTGGAGGATGCCGTCCCGCACCTCCCAGGTGAGGTTGAGGCCCTTGCCGCCCCGCTCCAGCCGCTCCACCACCCGCACGCTCTGGACGCTGTGGGAGTAACCGGCGGGGGACAGCTGGTTGAGCATCGATTCCCCTGCGTGGCCGAAGGGGGTATGTCCCAGATCGTGCCCCATGGCGATGGCCTCGATCAGGTCCTCGTTGAGGCGCAGGGCCCGGCCGATGGTGCGGGCGATCTGGTTGACCTCCAGGGTGTGGGTAAGGCGGGTCCGGTAGTGGTCCCCCTCCGGAGAAAGGAACACCTGGGTCTTGTGCATCAGCCGGCGGTAGGCGTTGCAGTGGATAATCCGGTCCCGGTCCCGCTGGTAGCAGGTGCGGATGGGGCACTCCTCCAGGGGAAGGTCCCGTCCCCGGCTGCGCTCCGAGAGGGCCGCCCCCGGGGAAAGGGTCAGCCGCTCCAGCTCCTGGGTCCGCTCGCGAATGGTCAATGGCAACACCTCCCAACGGGTTCCGGAACAATCCGCTTCAATAATAATATACCGCTTGTGTGAGAAAATTCCTTCCTCTCGTCAAAATTTTCTTGCAAAAGCAAAACTCCCCCCTCCCCGACCGGTTTCGACAAGGATGGGGCTTCTTCTCCCTACTGGGGAAAGGGGGCGTAGAGGGTCTCCAGCCGGTCGGGGATCACCGTCCCGCTGGACAGCTCCTCCAGCTCCCGGCCCAGGGGCTCCACCTGGTCCGCCTTCACCAGCAGCTCCATGGTGACCAGGTCGGCAAACTGGGCGTCCACCGTCTGCACCTGGTACCGGGGCAGCATGTAGCTCACCTTGCCGTAGAGCCCATAGGGAAAGACCAGCCGCAGGCGGGTGCAGAAGGTCATCTCCACCACCTGGGCCGCCTGGATGGCGATCCGCGCCCCCTGGGCGTAGGCCCGGGTGAGCCCCCCTGTCCCCAGCAGCGTCCCGCCAAAGTACCGGGTCACCACAATGGCCACGTCCACCAGGCCGCTTCCCCGCAGCACGTCCAGGGCAGGCTTGCCGGCGGTGCCGGAAGGCTCCCCGTCGTCGGAAAAGCGGGTCAGCCCGCCCTCCCGCAGGGTGTACACATAGACATTGTGGGTCGCCTCCCGGTGAAGCTCCCGCCGGGCCTCCAGAAAGGCCAGGGCCTCCTCCTCGGTAGACACCGGGGCGATGGCGCCGATGAACCGGGAACGCTTCTCCACAAACTGATCCTCCGCAAAGGCGGCGATGGTGCGATAATCCGCGCAGGCCATGGGGCGTCCTCCTTTTTTACCGGGAATGAACGTAGGGGCGGCACCGCAGGTGCCGCCCCCAAAGGTGGTGTCGACTACTTCTTATCCAGACCAAACCGCTTGTTGAAGCGATCCACGCGACCGCCGCTGTCCACCAGCTTCTGACGGCCGGTAAAGAAGGGATGGCACTTGGAGCAGATTTCCACCCGGATCTCCTTCTTGGTGGAGCCGGTGGGGAACTCAGCGCCGCAGGCACACCGGATCACCGCGGGGCCATAGTTGGGATGAATACCTTCCTTCATGGTATTGTTCACCTCGTTTCAGGGAGATTACGTTTGCCGTAGCAATGTTAAACGGTTACCGTAATATATTATCACACCTTTTGGCAAATAGCAAGTGGTTTCTCGGGTTTTTTACAGACCAAGCAGCCCCTTGACGGCGGCGGACAGCTCCTCGTACCCGCCCTGGGCGGCAGCCCGGCTTTCTCCCCGCAGGGAGTAGTACACCTTCAGCTTGGGCTCGGTGCCGGAGGGGCGGACAATCACCGTCCCGATCCCGGCAATCCCCAGCTCCAGCACGTTGGACCGGGGGAGATCGATGGGGCTGGACGCCCCGTCGGCCGCGGTGCGCCGGGAGGTCTGGTAATCGGCCACATACTCCACCGGCCGGCCGGCCAGCTCCTTGGGCGGGGCCTGGCGCAGCTGATCCATAATGGCCGCCATCTTCTTCATGCCGTCCGCCCCGGCAAAGGCGAAACTCTCCACCTTGTTGAGGTAGGTGCCGTACTGGGCGTACAGATCGTCCAGGGCATCCCCCAGGGTCTTCCCCTGGCCCTTGTACCAGGCCGCCATCTCGCAGATGAGGACCGAGGCGTCCACCCCGTCCTTATCCCGCACATAGCCGCCGCTCAGGTAGCCGTAGCTCTCCTCAAAGCCCAGGATGAACCGGTCCCGCTCCCATTTTTCCTCCAGCTGGCGGATCACCTCGCCGATGTACTTGAACCCGGTGAGGACCGGGATGACCTCCACCCCGTAATGAGCAGCCACCGCGTCCACCATGTTGGTGGTGACAATCGACCGGACCACCACCGGCCGGTCGGGCATGGTGCCGTTTGCCTGGCGGGAATGGGCGATGTAGTCCAGCAGCAGCACCCCCATCTCGTTGCCGCTGATGAGGCGGGGCTCGCCCTTGCTGTCCAGGACGGCCGCCCCCACCCGGTCACAGTCCGGGTCGGTGGCCAACATCAGGTCGGCACCCAACTCCTTGCAGAGGGCCAGGCCCTTCTCCATGGCCTGGAGCACCTCCGGGTTGGGATAGGGACAGGTGGGGAAGTTGCCGTCCGGCCATTCCTGCTGGGGAACCACCGTCAGGTCCCGGACCCCCGCATCCCGCAGGGCGGTGGTGACACACCGGCGGCCCGCGCCGTTGAGGGGGCTGTACACCAGCTTGAAGGCACAGTCCTGGTACACGGTGGGGTTAAGGCGCTCCTTCAGAACCCGGGCGATGTAGCTGTCCACCAGGTCCTCAGTGATGTACTGGATCATGCCGCAGGCAAGGCCCGCCTGGAAATCCATGTACTGAACCCCGTCAAACAGATCCACCTGGTTCACCTGCTCCAGCACCTGGGCGGAGGCCTCCACCGACAGCTGGCACCCGTTCCCGTCATAGGCTTTGTAGCCGTTGTAGGCGGCGGGGTTGTGGCTGGCGGTAACCACCACGCCTCCCTGGCAGCCCAGCACCCGGATGGCGTAGGAGAGGGACGGGGTGGGCATCAATTCCCGATAGATGTGAACCCGCACCCCGTTGGCCGCCATGACGCAGGCCGTCTCCATGGCAAACAGCTCCGACTTGATCCGGCTGTCACAGGCGATGGCCACCGAAGGGGCGGCGCTCTGCCCCTTCAAATACTGGGCATAGCCCTGGGTGGCCCGGCGAACGGTGTAAATATTCATCCGGTTGGTCCCGGCGCCGATGATTCCCCGCAGGCCGGCGGTGCCAAACTCCAGATCCCGGTAAAACCGGTCGTAGATCTCGTCCTCCTTGCCTGCAATCTCTTCCAGCTCCCGGGTCAGGTCCGGGTCGGCCAGCGGCTGGCTTCTCCACCGCTGGTACAGTTCCATTTCTCTCATGGTTGGTACCCCCTTTATACAGTCCGGCGCCGCCGGGATCGTGCGTTTCCCCACCCATCATAATCCATGGGGGCGGAATTGTCAATCAAAGGAAGCGCTGCGGCCTTTTTTCCCCTGGCTTCCCGTTTTTTCCCTACATCAAGGCCCGTTCCCGCTCCCAATACTTCCGGTCCAGGCCCCGGTACTGCACCGCCTCGGCCAGGTGGTCCGCCTGGATCACGTCGCTTCCGTCCAGGTCGGCGATGGTGCGGGCAACCTTCAGCACCCGGTCGTAGGACCGGGCGGACATGCCCAGCTTGTCAAAGGCGTTTTGCAGCAGGCGGCCGGCCTCCCCCGTGAGGGGGCACAGCTGCCGCAGCTTTGCAGGCGGGATCCGGGCGTTGCAGGAGATGCCAAGGCCCGCCATCCGTTCCCGCTGCCGCTGCCGGGCGGCCAGCACCCGTTCCCGGATGGCAGCGGAACTTTCGGCCGGGGCGGGATCGGCCAGCTGGCTGTATTCCACCGGCGGCACCTCGATGTGCAGGTCCAGCCGGTCCAGCAGCGGTCCGGAAATCTTGCCCAGGTAGAGGGCAATCTTGGCGGGATTGCAGGTGCAGGCCCGGGTGGGATGGCCGTAGTAGCCGCAGGGGCAGGGGTTCATCGCCCCCACCAGCATCACCGCGCTGGGGTAGGTGACCCGGTACCCCGCCCGAGCGATGGTGACCGTCCCGTCCTCCAAGGGCTGGCGGAGCACCTCCAGGGCCCGCTTTTCAAACTCGGGCATCTCGTCCAGAAAGAGCACCCCGTTGTGGGCCAGGGAGATCTCCCCCGGCCGGGGATAGCTCCCCCCGCCGGTGAGCCCCGCGGGGGAGACGGTGTGGTGGGGACTGCGGAAGGGCCGCTGGGAGATGAGAGGCGTCCCCGGCGCCAGCAGCCCGGCAATGGAGTGGATCCGAGTGGTCTCCACCGCCTCGTCAAAGTCCAACGGCGGCAGGATGGAGGGCAGCCGCTTGGCCAGCATGCTCTTGCCGGTGCCCGGCGGCCCGATGAGGAGCAGATTGTGGCCGCCGGCGGCCGCCACCTCCAGCCCCCGCTTGGCCTCCTCCTGCCCCCGCACCTCGGCAAAGTCCGGCATGGCCCCCTGAGGGGGCGCCTGCTCCAGGCCGCTGGGGGCCAGGGGGCGGATGGGCCGGTCCCCCGCCAGATGCTCCAGCAGCTGCCGGGCGCTCTCCACCGGGTAAACGGCGATCCCCTTCACCACCGAGGCCTCGGCCCCGTTGCCCGCCGGCACATACACCTGGCGCAGGCCCTGCTCCCGGGCGGCAAGGACCATGGACAGTACCCCGTCCACCGGCCGGACGCCGCCGGACAGGGAGAGCTCCCCCAAAAAAGCGGCCTCCTCCAGGGGGGCCTGCAAAAAGCCGGTGGCCTGCAAAATCGCCACCAGGATGGGCAGATCGTAAACCGAACCGGTCTTCCTGGTGTCGGCCGGGGCCAGATTGACAATAAGGCGGGCCGTGGGAAAGCTCTGGCAAAGGGCGACGACCACCGCCCGCACCCGGTCCTTGGATTCCCGCACCGCCGCGTCCGGCAGGCCCACCAGGTCAAAGGAGGGCATCCCCCGTTCCAGGCTGGCTTCCACCGTCACCGGATATCCGTCGATCCCCATCAGTCCCATGGAATGGACCGCGCAATACATGGACCGTCCCCCTTTCCCGGCGGGCATCCGCCGGCAGCTGCCGTTTCCCCATCGGCTCTTCTCTTATTATACTGGGAACAGCCCTCCAGCGCAAGAAGAATAGAACAAAAATCTCTATATATTTTCTCTCTTTTTGTATTAAATGCTGTTTTCCATCTGTTTTGTGGCACCGGCGCTTCTCTTTTTTCAACCCTCACGCGGACGGGTGGGGATCGGTGGTCTCTGCGAGGCAGGTTTGTGGGCGGCTACGCCGCCCTTCTCCCGTGCGGGCCTGCGGCCCGCCTGCCGTGATGTGGGGGAAGTCCCCCACACCCCCTTTTGCGGGGGCGCTCCGCCCCTTCTAACCTCTTCGCAGAGGCTCACGCGGGCGGGTGGGAACCGGTAGTCCTCTGCCGAGGACGGGGGTAGGCGGCTACGCCGCCCTTCTCCCGTGCGGGCCTGTGGCCCGCCTGCCGTGATGTGGGGGAAGTCCCCCACACCCCCTTGTGCGGGGGCGCTCCGCCCCCCGAACCCC
>CAJFKV010000013.1:43304-60652 GCA_904387055.1 Candidatus Heteroruminococcus faecigallinarum
ATCGGTTTTTCCCGTGCTCTCTAAGGAAACTGCACGCCATTCGTCCTGGCGCAGTACCCGGCGCCAATATTCTTCTGACATGAGACTGCATCCACACACTAGGATGGCCACCGAGCCACGCCCATCAAGTGGAAACTTGTTAGCAGGGTGAAACGGGGAAAACAAGAAAGGGCTGCGTTTCCGCAACCCTGGGACATGTGCCTGCATTGTACTTAGAAGAATATTGATGATAGCTAGAGACTGGACTGCCGGTGGTGATACCCTGGGGCGAGCAACTTTGCCGGCGGCCTGGCGACCTGTCAATCAAGGCCCGCGACAACCATCGATTCTCGGTGGTTGCCTCCTGGATAGGTATTCTAGTGCTTGATGAGGCCTTGCCCCCGTCGGACAGGGGCGAGCGGAGCGAGACCTTTTCCCTAGGAGGAGGGGGGTAACCCAGGGGGATTGCCAAGGGGGATGCCCCCTTGGCAAGCTTTCTCCCCTATCTTTCGCGGTCGAAAGATAGGGTCGGGGGGTCCGGGGGGCGAAGCGCCCCCGTCGGAAGGGCCGGGCGCAGCCCGGCCACGGTAGAAGGGCGGCGAAGCCGCCCATAGGTTTGTCTCGCAGAGACTACCAGTTCCCACCCGCCCGCATCAGCGGGCAAAAACCGGCAGGGCCGGGCGCAGCCCGGCCACGGCAGAAAGGCCGCCCAAAGGCGGCCCCTACGTTCATTTTGCAAAAACCCTTATTTGCCGGCGGCGTCGGCCTGGCGGATCTGCACCCGGCGGATCTTGCCGCTGCTGGTCTTGGGCAGCTCCTCCACAAACTCCACCACCCGGGGGTACTTATAGGGGGCGGTGGTGTGCTTCACGTGGTTTTGCAGCTCCTTTTTCAGCTCGTCGCTGGGGGAATAGCCCCGCGCCAGGACAATGGTCGCCTTGACCACCTGGCCCCGGATGGGATCGGGGGCGGCGGTGACGGCGCATTCCAGCACCGAGGGGTGGGTCAATAGGGCGCTTTCCACCTCAAAGGGCCCAATCCGGTAACCGGAGCATTTGATCACGTCGTCGCTGCGGCCCACAAACCAATAATACCCTTCCCCGTCTCGCCAGGCGGTATCGCCGGTGAAGTAGATACCGTTTCGGAAAGACTTCTCGTTGGCCTCCGGGGCCTTGTAATACTCCCGGAACAGGCCGGCGGGATGCTGCCAGGCGTTGCGAACCACCACATTGCCCACCACGCCGTCCTCCAGGTGGTTGCCCTCGTCGTCGGTGATGTCCACGTCAAAGAGAGGGGACGGCTTGCCCATGGAACCGGGCTTGATGGGGAACCACTGATAGTTGGCCAGCATGACATTGGTCTCGCTCTGGCCGAAGCCCTCGGTCACCTCCAGGCCGGTGGCCTTCTTGAACTGGTAGAACACCTCCGGGTTGAGGGGCTCCCCGGCGATGGTGCAGTGCTTGATGGTGGAAAAATCGTACCGAGACAGGTCCTCCTTGATGAAGAACCGGTAGATGGTGGGAGGCGCACAGAAGGTGGTCAGCTTCAGGCGGCTGATCGTCTCCAGGGTATGCTGGGGGCTGAACTTGTCGTTGTCGTAGCCCACAATCACCGCCCCGCAGATCCACTGGCCGAAGATCTTCCCCCAGCCGAATTTGGCCCAGCCGGAGTCGGCCATCACCAGATGGCGGCCGCCCTCCTCCACCCGGTGCCAGTACTTGGCGGTGACAATGTGCCCCAGGGGATAGGTAAAATCGTGGAGTACCATCTTGGGCATGCCGGAGGTACCGGAGGTAAAGTAGATCAGCATCGGGTCGTCGTTGTGGGTGGCCTTCTCCCCGGTGGGCCGCTCCCACTGGGGGGACGCCTCCCCCATCCGGCGGCGGAAATCCACATACCGGCTCTCGTCGATGGGGCCATCCCCCACCAGGCCCACATGCTGCAGGGTGGGGCACCGGTCCCGCACCGCGTCCACATGGCCCACAATTTCCGGCTCGTCCACCGCCATCACCATCTTGACCCCGGCCGCCTGGATCCGGTATTCCAGATCCTTGGGGGTCAGCTGGAAGGTGGCGGGGATGCAGACGGCGCCGATCTTGATCAGGGCCAGGATGCAGATCCAGGCCTCCGGCCGCTGCTTGAGCATCAGCAGGACAAAATCCCCCTTGCCCACCCCCAGCTGGGTGTACAGGTTGGCCGCCTGGTTGCTCAGGCGGGACAGCTCCCCAAAGGAGAACTCCCGCTCGTGGCCGTGGTCGTCACACCACAGCAGCGCGGGCTTGTCCGGCTCCAGCCGCGCCCACTCGTCAATAATGTCGTAAGAAAAATTAAAATTCTCGGGGATACGCAGCCGGTAGTTGGCTTTGAAATCCTCATAGCTGGCGTATTCCCGATCGTCAATATACCGTTCCACAAGACCCATGGTGTCCGTTACCCCTTTCCACTGGTTGTTATTCGTTGATAATGGTGATAAACTTCCCGGGAATGCCGCCGGCCCGCTGGCCGTGGGGAATCCGCGGATTAAAGTAGATGCTGTCCCCTGCTTCCAGGGTAAACTCCTGGTTGCCCAGGGTGACGACGATCCGTCCCTCCAGCACGTAGTTGAACTCCTGGCCGCCGTGGGTCACCAGCTCGGGCGCGCCGTCGCTGGGGGTCATGTCCACAATCATCGGGTCCATGTCCCGGCCGATATAGTTGGCCGCCAGGGCGGTAAACCGGTACCCCTTGTACCGCTCTACCGAGACGCCGCGGCCTCCCCGCACCACCGTATACTCCGCCATCCGGGGGGCCTCGCCGGTCATCAGGACGGTGGGATCCACCCCCAGCCGGTCGGCAATGGCATACAGGGCGCTGATGGGGACCACCCCGGCCTCCTCCTCGTAGCTCTTGTAATCCTCCAGGGCAATGCCGGTATCGGCGGCAACCTGCTCCTGGGTCAATTCCAAAATCTCCCGCAGCTCGCGGATGCGGGCGGAAATCTGCTGCATCTGGTCGTTCATGCCGTTCCTCCTTCTTTTGATTGGGTAAAGAATCTGTGCCTTAGGCGGCAAAACCGCCCAGGCAGGCCGATACCATCGACCGATGCTTGTGGCACCGCGGACACCTTGAAAATATTGTATATTTTTCCGGTGGAATGGAATCGCAAGCCCGCCGGGGTAAGGGACGGGCTTCCTTTTATTATAATCGCTTTACCAGGCTGTTTCAAGGAATTTTTCATCTCCTCCGGTGCAGCAAAAGTCCCTCCGGCCGCCACTACAACTATAACCGAACAAATCCAGAAGGAGGTTTTTGTATGAAGGGATTGGCAGCGTTTTTGGCGGTTGTGGTTCTTCTTGCCGGCTGCGGAGGGCCGGCGGCCGCGCCTTCCTCCTCCCCGGCAGCATCCGTCTCCACATCCTCCCAGGAGACCCCGCCCTCGGACCCTCTCCCCCGCATGGTGATGGTGGACGGGGTCCTCTACCAGGACACCGGCCGGGAAAGCCCCCTCACCGGCCGGTGCGGCACCATGGACGGGGAGATCACCTCCGCGGTGGAACCCGGCCAGCAGCCTTCCCAGGACGGCCAGTCCAACTTTGGCGCCGGGTACGGCTACCAGCGCACCGGCGACGGGGTGGTGGAGCTTTCCCTGGACGGCAAATGGATCCTCTTCCGGGAGGCGGCGCCGGAAACCGTCGTCTATAACGGGGAGTCCCTCCCGGCGGAGGGCCTCTCCCCGGAGACGCTGGACTGGCTCTGCTGGTACAACCTGCTGCCAAGGGAGGAACAGCTGGCCCTCAGCTACATCCCCGGCGATCTGCTCTCCCAGCTGGATCTCCCCAAGGAGGATGCGCCTGCCACCCAGGACGCCCAGCCGTAGGGAAGATTCTTCGGTTGCCTCCGCCGGTTTCGCTCTTGTGGACAGATGGCAAAACGGGTATAATAAAAGGGTATTTTGACCGAAAGCGGTGACACGATGCGGGAAATTCCTTTTGAAACCGTGGTTCAGACGGTGGCCGGCCTCTTCATGGAGGCCAATTACGTCATCGGGGCGGACATCACCTGCGCCCTGCGCGGGGCCCGGGCAGCCGAGGCGTCCCCGGTGGGCCGGGATGTGCTGGACCAGATCCTGGAGAACAACCAGATTGCCCGGGAGGAGCGGGTGGCCATCTGCCAGGACACCGGCATGGCCGTCCTCTTTGCCCGGATGGGCAGCGACCTTCACATTGCCGGGGGCACCCTCCCCCAGGCGGTGGACGAAGGGGTGCGCCGGGCCTACGCCCAGGGGTACCTGCGGAAATCGGTGGTGGACGACCCCCTCTTCGACCGGGTCAACACCAAGGACAACACCCCTGCCATCCTCCATGTGGAGCTGTGCGAGGGGGACCGGCTGGAGCTGTGCGCCGCCCCCAAGGGCTTTGGCAGCGAGAACATGAGCGCCGTCAAAATGCTGGTCCCTGCCGACGGGGTGGAAGGCGTGGTGCGCTTTGTGGTGGACACGGTGCGGGCCGCCGGGCCCAACCCCTGCCCTCCCGTTGTGGTGGGGGTGGGCATCGGCGGCAGCTTTGAAAAGGCCGCCCTCCTGGCCAAAAAAGCCCTCACCCGGCCGGTGGACCAGCCCAATCCGGACCCCCGCTACGCCCGGCTGGAGGAGCGGCTCCTGGAAGAGATCAACGCCTTGGGCATCGGCCCCGCCGGCACCGGCGGCACCACCACCGCCCTGGGGGTCAACATTGAACAATTTCCCACCCACATCGCCGGCATGCCGGTGGCGGTCAACATCTGCTGCCATGCGGCCCGCCACGCGTCGGCGGTGCTGTAAAGAAGGAGGAATCTGGATATGGCCGTTTTATCCCTCACGACCCCCGTTACCGAGGAACAGATGCGCTCCCTGCGGGCGGGGGACCGGGTCCTCCTCTCCGGGACCATCTACACCGGGCGGGACGCCGCCCACAAGCGGATGATCGCCCTGCTCCAGGAGGGAAAGCCCCTCCCCTTTGACCCCCGGGGGCAGATCCTCTACTACGTGGGTCCCGCCCCGGCCAAGCCCGGCTTTGCCGTGGGGTCCGCCGGGCCCACCACCAGCTACCGGATGGACAGCTACACCCCTCCCCTGCTGGCCCAGGGCCTGCGGGGGATGATCGGAAAGGGGCGCCGCTCCCCCCAGGTGGTGGATGCCATGAAGGCTTACGGCGCCGTCTACTTCGGCGCAGTGGGCGGGGCTGCCGCCCTCATCTCCCGGCGGATTGTGGACGCGGAGCTGGTGGCCTGGCCGGACCTGGGCACCGAGGCGGTCCACCGGTTCACCGTAAAGGACTTCCCGGTGACGGTGGTCATCGACAGCCTGGGCAACAGCCTTTACGAAACCGAGCCCCCCAAGTACCGGCGGGACTAGCCCCGCCGGAAGGGAGCGTTTCTTTCCAAACGCCAAACGGGCGCACCCTTCGGGGTGCGCCCGTTTTTTGCCGTATGTTCGCCGCTGGTTTCGGCCGGGCCCCGGGAGGGATTACAGGGAAGCCACTCCCCGGCCAAAGGAGGCGCCTGCCTCCTCCAGCCGCTTTACAAAAGAAGAGAATAGGAGTATACTTAGATTACAAAAGGACGTCCCTTTTTGGGGAGGAATCTGTCTTCTTGTTTTGGAAAGCGTCCCCCGTCCTTCCAGAAAGAAGGACAGCGGGATTCCTTTTGCCCTGCGGGTTCGTTTGGCCCAATCCCAACTGTAAAGAAACGAGGTATGTACTGATGAAGAAGATCGTTGTTGTGGGCGGCGTCGCCGGCGGCGCCTCCGCCGCGGCCCGTATCCGCCGGCTGGACGCCAGCGCCAAGATCGTGATGTTTGAAAAGGGGCCTCACGTCTCCTTCTCCAACTGCTGCCTGCCCTATTACCTGAGCGGCACCGTGGCCAAGGCCGACAGCCTGGTGCTGATGACCCCCGAGAAGTTCCACGCCCAGCACGACATCGACGCCCGCACCAACAGCGAGGTAACCGCCATCAACCGGGAGGAGAAGACGGTCACCGTCAAGAACCTGCTTACCGGTGAGGAATACGCGGAGAGCTATGACAAGCTGATCCTGGCCCCCGGGGCCAACCCGGTTCTCCCCCGCAGCATCGAGGGGATTGACCGGGAAAACGTCTTTGTGGTGCGCAACACGGTGGACATCACCGCTCTCAAGTCCTACATCGACCAGCACGACGCCGAGGAAATCGTGGTGGTAGGCGGCGGCTTCATCGGCATCGAGGTTGCCGAGAACCTGCGGGAAGCGGGCAAATCGGTCAGCCTGATCGAGGGCATGAACCAGATCATGGCCCCCTTTGACTACGACATGGTCCAGATCCTCCACAAGGAGCTGGACGACCACGGGGTGGATCTGTACCTGTCCAGCACGGTGACCGCCGTGAAGGACGGCCGGGTGGAGGCCTCCCACAACGGGGAGACCATCGTGGTTCCCGCCGACGTGGTGGTGATGGCCATCGGCGTGGCCCCCGAGACCAAGCTGGCCGCTGCCGCCGGGCTGGAGATCGGCGAAACCCGGGGCATCAAGGTGAACCACAACTTCCAGACCAGCGACCCGGACATCTATGCGGTGGGCGACGCGGTGGAGATCTTCAACGCCCTCACCCACACCCCCGGCCGCCTGGCCCTGGCCGGCCCTGCCCAGCGGCAGGCCCGCGCCGCCGCCGACCATATCTACGGCATCCCCAGCAACAACAACGGCTTTATCGGCTCCTCCTGCATCCGGGTCTTCGGCCAGAATGCCGCCTCCACCGGCCTTAACGAGAAGGCCGCTGCCAAGGCGGGCTACCAGTTTGACTCGGTGCTCATCTTCCCCAACGACAAGGTGGGCCTCATGCCCGACAGCCACTACATGGCCTTCAAGCTGGTCTTTGAGGTGCCCACCGGCCGGATCCTGGGCGCCCAGGCCATCGGCAAGGGCGCTGCCGACAAGCGGGTGGACGTGATCGCCGCCATGATTACCATGGGAGCCACCCTGGAGGATCTCAAGGAACTGGAGCTGTGCTACTCCCCCGTCTTCGGCACCGCCAAGGACGTGGTGAACTTTGCCGCTCTGGTGGGCCTCAACATCCTGTACGGACGGTACCGTCAGGTCCATGTGAACGAGGTGCGGGGGCTGGTGGAGTCCGGCGCCTACATTGTGGACGTGCGGGAGCCCAACGAGTTTGCCGCCGGCCACCTCAACGGGGCCCACAACATCCCCCTCAGCCAGCTGCGGGAGCGGATGAACGAGATCCCCAAGGACGTGCCGGTGTATGTCCACTGCCGGTCCAGCCAGCGGAGCTATTATGCCCTCTGCTGCCTGCAGGGCAACGGCTTTGACAACATCATCAACATCAGCGGCTCCTACCTGGGGATCTGCCTCTACGAGTACTTCAACGACAAAACCGAGAAGCGCGCCCCCATTCTGGACCACTACAATTTCAACTAGCCTGTGATCGGGGACCCCGTCTGCCGGGAAGGGCAGGCGGGGGCCCTTTCCACATAGGGTCAATCCATTTGATGAGAGGAAGATGTTCTATGACAGCAAAAATGACACCCCAGCGGGTCAACGAAATCCTCATCGACCAACATATGGGCTGTTCCCAATGTGTCATGGCCCATGCGGCCCAGGATCTGGGCCTGATGGATGAAAAGCTTGCCCTCCGGGCCAGCGGCGGCCTCCAGGGGGGCTGCTTCGGAGGAGATGTATGCGGTGCAGTGGCTGGGGCGGTAATGGCCTTGGGGCTGGCGTTCCCCTACGACACCCCCAACGACAACGACCAGAAAGCTCTCCTGGTAAGCAAGGTCACCGAGTTCCGCAAGCGGTTTACCGAGAAGCACGGCTCCCTCATCTGCCGGGAACTGCTGGGCGGTTCCTTTGCCGACCCGGCCATTCTCCCCATTATGCGGGTCAAGTGCCCCCAGTTCTGTTTGGATGCCTGCAACATCGTGGACGACATCATCGAGGAATCCAAACAATAATTCAGGCTAACGGCCCTCTGCCGCCGGGAAGGGCGGCTCTGGGGCTTTCCAGCATCTATCAACAACCGACAAGGAGGAAGATGTTCTATGGCAGAAAAAATGACAATTGAAAAAGCACGCGACTTCATGATGGGCCAGGGCTTCCACTGCTCCCAGTGTGTTCTCTCCCATACCGCTGAGATGGTAGGGCTGGACCGGGATTTGGCGTTAAAGCTGAGCGCCGGCCTGGGCGGTGGCTGTTTCCACGGAGATACCTGCGGAGCCGTCAGCGCGGCGGTTATCACCCTGGACATGGTGTATGGCTTCAACAAGCCCAACTCCGGTGAGCAGAACACCAAGATGGTGGAGAAGATCGCCGAATTTGAGAAACGGTTCATTGAGAAGCACGGCTCTCTCCTCTGCCGGGAGCTGCTGGGCGGCCACGATTTCTCCCAGCCCGGTGAATCCGAAAAGATCATGGCGGGCGGCGCCACCGGCATCCTGAAAAATTGCCCCACCTACTGCACCACCGTCTGCGATATTCTGGACGACATGTTGAAGGACGTCAAGAAGGCTTAATCTGCCTCCATGTCAAAGGAGCACGGCCGCGGCCGTGCTCCTTTGACGCTGCGGGCCCGCCCAGCCGCGGGACCCGCTCCTCAGCTCTCTATGAAAAGCCGCAGCCTTCCCCGCCACGGGGGTCAGGCCGCAGCGGAGGTGCTCTCGGCGCCGGGAGCGCTTTCCGGCCCGGTACTGCTGCTCTCCAGCTGGCTGATCTGAATAGCCAGTCCGGCGGTCTCCCCTTCCGGCTCGTAGCCGAAGGGACAGGTAACCGCCACCGTCATGCCCAGCACCAGGCCGTCGGCCAGGTCATTCTGGGCAATAGCGGTGGTAAAGCTCAGCAGGTCGCCAGTCTCGGTTTCCAGGGTGAGGGTATTCATGGTGGCGTCGGTCACCGTCCCCTCGTATGTGATGGAAGAAACATCGGTCACCGCTTGGGCTGTCCGTTCCTCCCCATTGCTGGTGTACTCCACCTCCACCCAGCAGTCCTCCGCCAGCTGGGCGGACAGTTCCTCGTCCACCGAGAAGGTTATCTCCTCTTCCTCCTGGGTAAGGATGGTGAAGGAGGTATCCTCCAGGGTGGTGAGAAGGCCTTCCACCCGCTCCCCGCTCTCCTGGGCAGAGGAGGAAGACGACCCGCTGCCGGATGCCGCCGTAGACGAGGCGCTTCTTCCTCCGCAGGCGGTGGCGGACAGGGCTACCAGCAGTGCCATTCCTCCCGCCAACGTTCGTTTTTGTATTGTCATTGCAATCACCTTTCATCGATGGTTTTCCCCTTTGGGGATGGAGTCATTGTACCATCCCTTTGGGAAGGGAGCGGGAATATTCTGTGAACATTCCTCGAAGGAGATGACAATTCGGCTACAGGACGCCTTCAAACCGGTGCAGCCGGCCCCAGGGGAATGGATGGGATGGGCCCTCCATTCCTAATGGGACAGCAGGCTTTTGGAATCGATCATACTACAAGAAAGAAGGGATTATCATGACTCGCTTTTTGGCAGGATTGCTGGCTGCTCTTCTCTTTGCTTCCCTCGGCAGCGTCAGCTCCCTGGCCGCCAATCCATACGGCGCCCACCGTCAGGAACCCCTCTGCCACAGCTGGATAGATGAAAACGGGGACGGCGTCTGCGACCATTGGACCGGGGAGGGTACCTGCCCCTACCACCATGCCTACCTGGACGAGGACGGGGACGGCATCTGCGACCACCGGACCGGGGAGGGCGCCTGCCCAGCCCGCCATGGGGAATCCGCCATCCATGGCTGCCAGGGGGGACATTGTCACCAGAACGGCCATCACCGCCGGTAATACCGCCCCGGAAAACCGGAGTCCTTTTTCCGGGCAACAAGAGGCGCGGGAGAGATTGTCTCTCCCGCGCCTCTTGTTGCTCTTATGCAGCTGGGCAGTCACCCTTTTTTCCACTGGCCCCCCGCTTCCCGGATGGCCGCCCTGGCCAGGACCAGGGTGGGATCGATGTGGGGGCGGTGGATGGCAAACCGGTCAAAGGCCACCGGCAGCTCGGTGCAGCCCAGGATGACCACCTGGGCCCCCTGGACGAAGAGGCCGTCCAGCACCTTCAGGAAGCCGGAGATGTCCAGCTGGTAGTTGCCGGCCTTGACCCCCTGATAGATCACCTCCATTACCCGCTGCTGCCCCTCGGGGGAGGGCTTGAGCACCTGGATGCCCCGGCTGGCCAGGGGCTTGTCGTAGACGCCCGCCTGGATGGTGCCGTCGGTGGCAAGCAGGCCCACGGTGGAGATCCCCCGCCTCTGGATCTCGCCGGCAGTCTCCTCCAGCATGTTGAGGAGGGGAATGTTGAAAAACGGGGCAATCCGGTCGTAGAAATAGTGGGCGGTGTTGCAGGGCATGATGAGCAGGTCCGCCCCCATCCCCTCCAGGGCCAGGCCGGAGCGGACCATCTCCCGCACCGGGTCCTCTCCCCCATGGAGGATGGCGGCGGTCCGGTCGGGGATGTTGGTATTGCTGTCGATCACCACCCGCAGATGGTCCTGGTCGCAGCCGGCCTGGGTGTTGTCGATGATCTTCCGGAACAGGTCGGCGGTGGCCAGGGGCCCCATGCCGCCCAGGATGCCGATGGTCTTCTTCATGGCGCATCTTCCTTTCTTACCCGGGCAAAAGGCCGGGACGGCAACCCGCCCCGGCCCGAAACCGCGGAATCAGTCCTCGATGTGAATGGCAAAATCGGGGCAGGTGCGCTCGCAAAGGCGGCACTTGATGCAGTCCTTCTCGTTCACCGCCTCGGCGTAGTTGTAGCCCTTCTTGTTCACCTTGTGGGTGACGGCAAAGACGTTCTTGGGGCAGACAGCCATGCACAGCTTGCAGCTTTTGCACAGCCCGCTATCAACATAAACAGCCATTGGACATAGCCTCCCTTACTGATTGAGCAGAGCCTTGACCGTCTCGGCCAGCTCCACAGGATTCTTCACGACATGGACGCCGGCATCGGTGAGGGCGGCAATCTTGCTGGCTGCCGTCCCGGTGTTGCCGCTGACAATGGCCCCCGCATGGCCCAGGCTCTTGCCCTTGGGGGCGTTGCGGCCCACAATCAGGGAAACCACCGGCTTGGTCACATGGTCCTTGATATAGGCGGCGGCTTCCTCCTCGGTGCTGCCGCCAATCTCCCCCAGCATGACGATGACCTTGGTATCCGGGTCGGCCTCATAGAGGGCGATGGCGTCCTTCTGGGCAAAGCCCCACAGGGGGCCGCCGCCGATGCCCGCCACCGTGGACTGGCCGATGCCCGCGTCGCTGAGGGTCTTGCCAATCTCGTAGGAGAGGGCGCCGCTCTTGGACACAACGCCCACCTTGCCCGGGGCAAAGAACCGCACCGGGTGAGACCCCACCTTGCACACCCCCGGGACGATGATCCCCGAGCAGCCCGGCCCCACCAGGGTGGTGTTGTGGGCCTTGGCATAGGCGATGACCTTCATGACGTCGTGGGTGGGCATCTCCTCGGTGGTGAGGACCAGCAGCTTGATGCCGGCGTCGATGGCCTCCATGGCCGAATCCATGGCGGCCCGGGGCGGCACAAAGCAGATGACCGTGTCAATCTCCGGATGGGCGGCCTTGGCCTCGGCCACAAAGTTGTACACCGGGACGCCGTGGACCTCCTGTCCCCCCTTGCCGGGGGTAACGCCGGCCACGATCTGGGTGCCGGCCTCCATCATCAGCTTGGCCTGGAGGGAACCGGACTTGCCGGTGATCCCCTGGACCAGCACCTTGCTGTCCTTGTGAATGAGAATTGCCATCTACCTTCCCTCCTTACTGGCGGCCACCGCGTCCTTGACGGTATCCAGCAGCATATTGTAGGTGGAGAGGCCGTGCTCCTTCATGATGGCGATGCCTTCCTCCTCCATGGTGCCGCACATCCTGGTAAAGATGGGGACGTCGATCCCGTGGTCCTGGATGTAGCGGGTAATGCCGTTGGCCATGTCGTCCATCCGGTTAAAGCCGCCGATGAGGACGATGAGCAGGCTCTTGATGGGTTTCCCGGTGCCCATGGTGTATTCCATGGCCTTGTACATCACGTCGGCGTTGGTGGTGCCGCCCAGCTCGCAGAAGCTGGCCACCGTGCCCCCCTCGTCGTTGACCATGTCCAGGGTGAGCATGCCGGTGCCGGCCCCGTCGGAGATGAGGCCGATCTCCCCCTCCAGGGGGACAAAGGTGATGGTGGTGCCGTCCCCCTTGGGGGCCTCGTAGTGGATGGCCTCCCGGCCATCCCGGATCTCCTGGAAGATCCCCTTCATCCGGAATTCCGCGTGGTCGTCCAGGACAAACTTGGAGTCCATGGCCATCAGCTTGCCGTTCACCACCCCCAGGGGGTTGATCTCCACCAGGAGGGCGTTGGTGGCAAAGAAGGCCTTCTCAATCTTCCGCACCGTGGCAAACAGGTCCGCCTTGTCCTCCACCTGGAGCTTCTGGGCCAGCATGGAGAGCTGGTAATCCTTGAGGCCGGTAAAGGGGTCGATCTCCAGCTTCAGGATCTCCTCCGGCTGGGTGGCGGCCACCTGCTCGATGTCCATGCCGCCCATGGCGCTGGCGATGAGGGTGGGATTCTTTACCCCCTGGGCGGTGATGGACAGGTACAGCTCCCGGTCGGCCTTGACCATCTCCTCGGCCAGCAGCCCGTGGACCACATGGCCCTTGATGGTCATGCCCAGGATGTCGTGGGCATACCGGGTATATTCCTCGTCGTTGTGGCAGATCTTCACGCCGCCCGCCTTGCCGCGGCCGCCGGTGAGCACCTGGGCCTTGAGGACAAAGGGATAGGGCAGCGGGGCCGGGGCATCCGCCGTGGCCAGCAGCCGGCTGCCGGGGGTGGGGATGGCAAACTTGGCCATCATCCGCTTGCCTTCGTATTCAAATAGATTCATCGGCTCGTTCCTCCTTTCCTGCCCGCCCGACGGCGGGCCCTGCCAAAAAAGCCGGTCCTCCCCTTCCCCGGGGGAACGGGAGGACCGCCCGCCAGGGATCAATCCTTGTAGTAGAGATTGTGCTCCTTGGCATAGTCGATGCCGGCATCCACCGCCTTCAGGTTCATCTCCAGGAACCGGGCGTTGGTGTTGTCCTTGATGGTGGCCACCAGGTCTTCCTTGGAAACGATGCCCAGGGCCTCGCTCATGAAGCCCAGCATCACCATGTTGGCCGACATACGGCTGCCCAGATCCACCGCGATCTGGGTGGCGGGAACGGCATAGCTGTGCTTGATCTCCTTGGTCAGGCTGGTCACCAGGCCGGGGTCATAGACCAGCACCCCGTCGGGGTCCAGCACGTCGATGTACTTGCTGTAGGCCTCCTGGAACATGGCCAGCATCAGGTCCTTGGTCTGGGCCACCGGGGAGTTGATGGGCTTCTCGTCGATGATCAGCTCCGCCTGGCACTGTCCGCCCCGGGCCTCGGACCCATAGGACTGGGTCTGCACCGCGTACTTGTTGGCCTTGGTGACCGCGGTGGTTCCCAACAGGACGGCAGACAGGATGATGCCCTGGCCGCCCATCCCGCAGAGGGTAATACGCTGAGGATACTTCATCATGGTTGTCCGCCTCCCTTACTGTTGCTCGTTGCTGCCGTTGTAGATGGGCCGGTCGATGCGGACAAACTCGCCGCACCGCAGCTTGCCCTCCAGCTCCTCGGGAGCCAGCTTCTTGGCGTCAGCATCGGTATAGGTGTAGTTGTGGATCCACTCCAGAACGGCCTGGGGATCGCCGGTCTTGAGGGCGTACCGGCCAAAGTGGGTGGGGCACTGGGAAACGATCTCGATGAGGGAGAAGCCCTTGTGCTGGAGGGCCCGCTTGATGGCGGCCACACACTGCATGGGCCGGGAGGTGGTCCACCGCTCCACATGGGTGGCGCCGGCGGCCTCGGCCAGCTTGCACACGTCGAACCGGGGCTCGGCGCTGCCGTAGGGGGTGGTCATGGTCCGGGAGCCCTCGGGGGTGGTGGGAGCCACCTGGCCGCCGGTCATGGCGAAGTTCAGGTTATTGACCATGATGACCGTCACGTCCAGGTTCCGGCGGGCGGCGTGGATGAAGTGGTTGCCGCCGATGGAGGTGAGGTCGCCGTCGCCGGCAAAGATCACCACCGGCAGGTCCGGGCGGTGCATCTTCACGCCGGTGGCCCAGGCCAGGGTACGGCCGTGAACCCCGTGGAAGGTGTCGGACTTGAGGTACACCGGGATCCGGGCGGTACACCCCACGCCGCCGATGGTGAGCATCTCCTCCGGCGTCATTCCCAGGGCGTCCATGGCCTGGCAGAAGTAGTTAAGCACCTGGCCGCAGCCGCAGCCGGAGCAGAAGAAGTGAGGAAGCTTCTCCGGGCGGAGGAAACGTCTGTTGGGATTGATCTTCAGTTCGCTCATCTTACTCCCTCCTTAATGGCGTCGTAGATCTCGCTGGGGGTATGGACCAGGCCCCGGTTTTTGGTAACCCGCTGTACCGGGCAGCGGCCGGCCACGACCCGCTCGATCTCCCCGGCATACTTGCCGATGTTCATCTCCACGGCGAAGATTTTCTGCACATTGCCTGCCAGCTGGGCGATCTGCTCCTCCGGCACCGGCCACACGTTGCACAGCTTGAGGACGCCCACCTTGATGCCGCTTTCCCGGGCCATCTGGGCCGCCTCAACAGCGGGGCGGACCTCGCTGCCGTAGGCGATGATGCCATAGTCGGCGTCGTCCATGTAGAAGCTCTCGGTGCGGCAGATCTTCTTCCGGTTCTCCCGGATCTTGCCGGTAATCCGCTTGTACAGCCGGTCAAACTCGTCCGGATCCCAGTCGATGCTGCCCACCTCGTTGTGGGGGTTGAGGGAGTAGATGGTGTGGTATCCCTTGCCCAGAGGGGCCGCGTCCGGGCAGCCGAAGGGCTCGGCGGCGAAGGGTTTGTACTCCTCGGGAGAAAGGGTGGTGTAGCGGCGGTTGAAGATGTCAATGCTCTCGGCGCGGGGGATGTCCAGCCGCTCCCGCATGAGGGCGATGGTGGTTTCGGACATGATGATCACCGGGTTGCGGTACTCTTCCGCCAGGTTGAAGGCCCAGATGGTGTAGTCGTACAGCTCCTGCACCGAAGAGGGGCAGACCACGATGGCCTCGTAGTCGCCGGAGGCGCCCCAGCGCATCTGCATCACGTCCGCCTGGGAGGCGTAATTTTCGCCCCGGCAGCGCTGCACGTCGGCAATCACCACCGGAGCCTCGATGGTATAACAATACCCCAGACCCTCCTGCATGTAGTTGTATCCGGCCGAAGCGGTGGCGGTCATCGCCTTGGCACCTGCCAGAGCGGCGCCGGCACAGGCGTAGATGGAACAGAGCTCATCCTCGCCCTGTACAAACTTGCCGCCCACCTGGGGCAGCCGTTTGGCCATCATCTCGGAAATCTCGTTGGCAGGGGTGATGGGGTATCCGCCGAAGAAGTCGCACCCGGCGGAAATCGCTCCCTCGACCAGCGCGTAGTTGCCTAACATGAAATGGACCCCGGTTTTTACCCGATTCTCCATTGCTTTTGTCATTGGCATCTTTACTCGCATCTCCTTTCTCATTGGCTGTGTTGGGGGAAAACCGTCTCCCCAAACAGGAAGACTATTTTGCTGTTTTAAGTATATCGACAATCCAATAGATTGTCAACAAAATACGATCCCATTTTTTTCGGTAAAAGCGCCAAATCGATCGAGGCAAATTTGGCGGATTCCTTTCTTTTTTCCCTCGGTTTTGCAATTTCTCCGTTTTCCCCAAGGATTTCCTTTCCCTTTGTCCATCTTGACTAAACCCGCTGGTAAAGTTTTGGTTGTCGACGATTTGAATTTCCAGACTGGTTATGGTATGATAGGAATGAATATGTATACTATCGATTGTCTTTTTCTTGATTTTACTGCGGAGGTGCACCATGAAGGATTCATTTGCTGACTTGGGAAACACCATGCTGCTCAAGGACCGTGTCTACAGAACCCTGAAAACCGAGATCATCCTGGGCCATTTCAAGGCAGGGCAGCGGCTGAACATGCTGGAGCTGGCCAATTCCATGAATATCAGCAGCGCCCCTATCCGGGAGGCTCTCAACATGCTCTGCAAGGATGGCTTTGTAATTTTGAATCCCCGCAAGCAGGCCATCGTGGCGGAGAGCAATCTGGACGGCTGGCAGGTCCTCACCGACCTTCGCCGGATGCTGGAGCCGTATGCGGCCCGTCTGTCCGCCGGCCACATCCCCCCGGCGGACATTGCGGCGGCCAGGGCCATGGTGGAGAAGGTGATCGAGAACCCGGCGGACGTGTACGCCTATGTGGCGTCGGATATGGCGGTCCACGAGCTGATCCACGCCAACACCGGTTCGAAGGTTTTGTCGGACATTCTCACCACCGTCAAGGAGCATTCCATGCGGATCCGGTATTATGCCGAAAAGTTTGACGACGAGGACAGCCCCGACAAGATGAAGATCACCGTCACCTCCAGCAAGGAGCATCTCAAAATCCTGGACGCGCTGGAGACCAAGGATCCGGACATCATCTATCGGGAGGTTCTCTCCCACATTTCCAACCACATCTCCCGTGTGGTGAGCCACGAGAAATCCCTGAACCAGCAGCCATGACAAATGAGCCGAGCGGATCGATGGATCCTCTCGGCTCATTGTTTTTGCCCGCTGACGCGGGGTGGTAGTCTCTGCGAGACATACCTTTGGGCCGCCTTTGGCGGCCCCTCCTGACGGGGGCGCTTCGCCCCCCGGACCCCCCGACCCTATCTTTCGACCGCGAAAGATAGGGGAGAAAGCTCGCCAAGGGGGCATCCCCCTTGGCAATTCCCTTAAGGTACCCCTCTCCTCCTAGGGAAAAGGTCTCGCTCCGCTCGCCCCTGTCCGACGGGGACAAAACCTCATCAGGCACGGGAGTGCCCATCCAGGAGGCGACTACTGAGAATCGTTACATATCGTGGGCCTTGATTGACAGGTCACCAGGCCGCCGGCAGAGTTGCCCACCCCAGGGTGTCACCACCGGCAGTCCAGCCTCCAGCTATCATCAATATTCTTCTAAGTACAGCGCAGGCACATGTCCCATTTAGGCTGGGGACGTGGCCTTTTTCGTTTTTCCCAGAGTTTCTGGGAGGTGGTAGAAAGCCACATGGCACAGCGCCTTCCCCAGCCGGGCCGACCGAGGAGGCGCACCGGTAGACTATGTTCGTGCCACGTGAGGGGATTTTTATCCGGGAAGGGGGGCTTTGGTGATCGCTATTTTTTCTCTGCATTTTGGCAGTAAGGTGATCTCTGCTGGCTGTACCCGGATAAAAACTCCAGCACGTCCGTTCGGCGAGAGCCGAACATTGGCGTGCGTCGGAGCCGAACGACTATGGGCGACCGCTGCACTCCCGAGCCGAC
>CAJFKV010000014.1 GCA_904387055.1 Candidatus Heteroruminococcus faecigallinarum
CGGCGGGGATTGCCAAGGGATCTCCCTTGGCTGGCTTTCTGGGAACTCTTTCTCCACAGAAAGAGTTCCCCTGGGGGTTCGGGGGGCGGAGCGCCCCCGCAAAGGGGGTGTGGGGGAATCCCCCACATCAAACGGCAGGCGGGCCGCAGGCCCGCACGGCAGAAGGGCGGCGAAGCCGCCCACCCTCGCCCTCGGCAGAGGGCCACCGATTCCCACCCGCCCGCGTGAGCCTCTGCGAAGGGGTTAGAAGGGGCAACGCCCGGCCACGGCAGAAGGGCCGCCCGCAGGCGGCCCAGAAAAGGAAGAGAAGGTTGCTACCGTCCAAAGTAGGCCTTGATCTCTTCCATGCGGCGGGATTGGGCCACATGGAAGGGACAGCGGCTGTCGCAGTGGCCGCAGGCCACACAGTCGGCCGCCGTCTTCTCCAGATGGAGATAATGGTCCCTGGCCAGGGCATCCCCCGCCTTGGTCAGGTCGTAGTACTTGTTGATGAGCCCCACGTCCAAGCCGGCAGGGCAGGGCTGGCAGTGGTTGCAGTAGACGCAGACCCCTTCCGCATCCCGGGGGGCAAAGGTTCCCAGGATGCTGTAATCCCGCTCCTTGGGACCCGCATCCAGAAAGCCCAGAATCCCCTTCAGATCCTCCCGGTCCTTGACGCCGGGGAGGACGGTCACCACCCCCGGCTTGTCCAGGGCATACTGGAGGCACTGGTACTGGGTGAGCTTGTGGCCAAAGGGGGAGGTCTTGTCCCGGAGGAGCTGCCCTCCGCTGAAGGGCTTCATCACCGAGATGCCCACCCCTTCGGCTTCACAGCGCCGGTACAGGGCGGCCCGCTCGTCCACCCCGCCGATGGCATACTCCCCATGGCGGTAGTCGTAGGCGGGGTTGATGCTGAACATGACCATCTCCGGGAACCCCAGGTCCAGGGCTTTCTCCACCACCGCCGGCGTGTGGGAGGACAGGCCGATATGCTTCACCGTCCCCGCCTTCTGCAGCTGGCGGATATACTCCAGAATGCCGCCCTCCGCCGCCTTCTCCAGGTCGGACAGCTCGTCAATGCAGTGGACAAAGCCGAAATCGATGTAATCGGTGCCCAGAGCCTTCAGCTGCCAATCCACCGACCGCTTGATGGTCTCCAGGTCCATGGTCCAGCCGTACTTGCCGGTGTGGTATTCGGCGCCGAAGTGCACCTGGAAGTGCACCTTCTCCCGGCCGCCCGCCACCGCCCGGCCGATGGCGGCAAAGGGAATGTCGTCGGCGGCAGCCATGTCAAAGTAATTGACCCCCTGCTCCACCGCCAGGGCGGCGGTCGCCTGGGCCTCCTTCTCCCCGGCGGCGCCCATGGCGCCGGTCCCCAGGCCGATCACGCTGATCTCCTCGCCGCTCTTGGGCAATCTGCGGTATTCCATCCGTCTTCCTCCTCTTTTTCTCTTTTACGCCTTCATCCGCTGGGCAAAATCCGCCAGCACCTCGGACACCTTGATCTGCTGGGGGCAGACCGCCTCGCAGCTGCGGCAGCCGATGCAGGCATCCGGCCGCTTTTCCTCCGCCACGGCGGAGAGGGCCATGGGCGCCAGGAAGCCGCCGCCGGTAAAGCTGTGCTCGTTGTACAGCGCCAGCAGATTGGGAATATCCAGCCCCTGGGGGCAGTGGCTCACGCAGTAATGGCAGGCGGTACAGGGAACCGTCTTGGCCTTTACCATCTGGTCGGCAACGGCAAAGAGGGTGTCCAGCTCCTTCTGGTTCAGGGGCTTTTCCTCCGCGAAGATATGAAGGTTCTCCTCCATCTGCCGGCGGCTGGACATGCCGGACAGGACCACCGTCACCGAGGGGATGGTCTCCAGGAACCGGAAAGCCCAGGCCAGGGGCAGCTCGTCGGGCCGCAGCGCCTGGAGGGGCGCCGCCTCCTGGGGGGAGAGCCGGGCCAGCCGTCCGCCCCGCAGGGGTTCCATCACCCACACCGGCAGATGGTATTCCTCCAGCAGCTCCACCTTGGCCTTGGCATCCTGGAAAGTCCAGTCCAGGTAATTCAGCTGGATCTGGCAGAACTCCATTTCCTTGCCGTAGGCCTCCAGGAACCGCTTCATCACCTCATAGGAGCCGTGGGCCGAGAAGCCCAGATGGCGGATCCGCCCCGCCTTCTTCTGCTTCACCAGGTAGTCGAAGATACCGTACTTGGGGTCCAGGTAGGCGTCGATGTTCATCTCGCACACGTTATGGAACAGGTAAAAGTCGAAGTACTCCACCCCGCACTTCTCCAGCTGCTTTTCAAAGATCTCCTCCACCTTGTCCATATTGGACAGGTCGTAGCCGGGGAACTTGGTGGCCAGATAGAAACGGTCCCGGGGATACCTGCTCAGGGCCTTGCCCATGACAATCTCCGACTGTCCCCCATGGTATCCCCAGGCGGTGTCGTAATAGTTGACCCCGCTGGCCATGGCCAGATCCACCATCTCCATGGCGGCCTTCTCGTCAATCTTGCTGTCGTCCCCATCCATCACCGGCAGGCGCATGGCCCCCATGCCCAGGGCGGACAGCTCCATCTCCTGAAACTTCTTATAGATCATTGCAAACACTCCTTTGTCTCCAGAAAAGGCGACCGATCCTTCGCCGCCTTCCACACAGGGAGAGTATACTTCCTGGAGTATACTCCAAGTCAAGACCCCTTTGCGGAAAAACGCCGCCCATTCCCTGGGCGGCGTTTCTTTCCCTCAGCCGGGCTGGTTTTCCCCCGCCGGGGGCCCCATCCGGTGGACATACATCCGCATCGTCTCGTCGCAGTCCTCGGCCTGCACCATGCACAGGAACTCCCAGCCGTACCGCTCGTAGAAGGCGGTGTGCTCGGTAACCAGATAGAGGGTATCCACCCCCAGCTCCTGCAGGTCCCGGGCAACGGACTCCAGAATCCTGCCGGCAATCCCCCGGCAGCGGTAGTCCTCCTCCACATACAGGGCGCACAGGTTGGGAGTCAGGTCCTTGCGGCGATGGAAGTCGTTGTCGATCACGCCGGCGCCGGCGACAATGGCATCCCCGTCCAGCACCACATACCACTGGGGAACCGCGCCCTCCTTCTTCCGGCACGCCTCCATGCTCTCTTCATACTCCTTGGCCGGGATGCCCCACTTGGAGCCAAACCACCGCGCCATCCTTTCCACCGGTCCCCGGTAATCCCGAATAGGCAGCAATTCCATCGGTCATCCTCCTCGTTTGGTATGGTTCTGTTCACTTCCCCTTGCAGCGGGCCATTCCCGCCCCTTCCGGCCAAAAACCGGCCGCGGGCGAACAAGACGCCCGCGGCCGGACCGACGCAAGGGAATCGTCCTCGTCCCTTTATCCCAGGATCGCCCCCAGGATGGTCCCCAGCCCGCCGATGGTGACCACGGCGATGAGGACCGGGGTGAGGAACCGGATGCAGAAGACCCAGACCCGTTTCCAGCGGAAGGTGTTGCCCGCCGTCTCGATCTCCCCCAGCAGGGTCTTGGGACCCCAGATCCATCCCACATACACACAGGTGAAGAGGGCCCCCAGGGGGAGGAGGAGATTGTCGGTCAGCACGCCGATAAATTCATAAAAATTGAATCCCAGAATGGTGAAATCCCCCAGGATTCCAAAGGAGAGGGAGACAGGTACGCCCAGTAGAGCGATGAGGATCGCCATCAGCGCTACCGCCTTGGCCCGATTCATGCCCAGGCTGTCCACACAATAGGCGACCACCGTCTCCAGAAGGGCGATGGTGGAGGTGAGGGCGGCAAAGAGCATCAGGACAAAGAACAGCACCGCAAAGAGAGCCCCGCCCCCGATCTGGTCAAACACCTGGGGCAGGGTGCTGAAGATGAGGCCCGCTCCCTGGTTGGGCGCCAGCCCCAGGGCAAAGACCGCCGGGAAGATGGCAACCCCCGCCAGCACCGCGGCCAAGGTGTCCAGCCCCGCCACCCGCAGGCAGGTGGTGGGAATGTTTTGTTCCTTGCTCAGGTAGCTGCCGTAGGTAACGGTGATCCCCATGGCCAGGCTCAGGGAGTAGAACACCTGGCCCAGCGCCGCGTTGACGGCCGAAAAGGAGAAGGCGCTCTCCCCGGGGGTAAAGATGAAGGCCAGACCCTCGCCCGCCCCCGGCAGGGTGACCGACCGGGCAATTACCAGGATCAGCAGCAGGAAGAGGCCGGGCATCATCAGCTTGGAGGCCTTTTCAATCCCCTGGGTTCCCTTGTAGCACACAAAGGCGGTGATCGCCATAAAGAGCAGATGCCACACAATGGGTTCCCAGGTGGTGGCCGTATAGGCGGCAAAATCCGCCGGGGCATGGAAGGTGGTGGCGTAGGACACAATATACTTGAGGATCCACCCGGCGATAACGCTGTAATAGGAAAGGATCAGGAAGGAGGACAGCACCCCCATCGCCCCGATGAACCCCGCTCTTCCCTTGCCCAGCTTGCGGAAGGACATCACCGCGTCCTGCTGGGTGTACCGGCCGATGCCCATCTCGACAATCATCATCGGCACGCCCAGCAGCACCACAAAGATCAAGTATACAATCAGAAACAAGAACCCACCGTTCCGGCCCATCAGATAGGGGAATTTCCACAGATTCCCCAGACCGATGGCCGCGCCGGCCGTCGCCAGCAAAAAGCCCAGCCCGGAAACCCATTGGCTGCGTTTGTTCATTTCCATCCTCCTCATAGGAACGGGACACCCGGCGCCCCTGTTTTTTGATTATTATACACGATTTTTGACCAAAGGGGAATGACTTTTCCTCTTTGCTGCCAAAAGGCTGTTTTTTCGCCGGATCGAGCGCGGGGATGCCCCCCACGGGGTTGCACAATCTATCCCAACATGGTATAGTAAACACAGGACCGGGACGGCCCTGAAAGAACTACTGCTGCCGGGCGGCTTTCCGCCCGGTTCATCTGGGAAAAGAGGTTTTCGGAATGCACAACAACCATGAAGGTCACTGTCATGACCACGACCACGATCACCACCACAGCCACGGTGCTCCCTCCCAGCCGCCCACGACCGCTCTGCTGGCCTATATGCTGGACCACAACCAGCACCACGCCGCCGAGCTGGAAGAGCTGGCCGGCCAGCTGAAGGAGCAGGGCATGACCCAGGCGGCCGAGACCATCCTGGCCGGCGTCGCCGATTTCAACGCCGGCAACACCAAGCTGGCTGCCGCCCTGGATCTCATCAAAAATCCCCAGTAAGGAGGCAATCATCCATGTGTTTGGCAACTGCCTATAACCGGAAGGCCGACAACCGCATCCTCTGCCAGTATGTAAGCCGCATCGACATCGACGGCAGCAAGATCACCCTGGTGGACGTGATGGGGGCCGAGCTCGTCGTCACGGGCACGTTGGTCTCGGTGGACCTGGTGAAAAACGAGGTCATCATCGACGCGGCGGAGGAATAACCTCCTCCCCGCCGGTGCCAAAAAAGGGCGCCCGCATCCCAACAGGATGCGGGCGCCCTTTTCACTGGCGGCAGAACCGTTCCCGGATCTGCCGCTCCCCTTCTTTCAGGATTTTTTCCAGCCGGGCCCGGTGGGGGATGGCGGCCAGCAGGTGGCGGCACTCGTCCCGGAGCCCCTGCCCGTGGGGCACCCAATAGGCCCCCGCGTCGCTTCCCGCCGCCAGGGGGATGCCCATCCCGGCGGCAGCGGCCACCGTTTCCAGCTGCCCGTCCAGCCACCGGCGAAGAACCTGGTCGGAAAACCGCCCGCTGCCGATGGGGTTGGCCACCGGCGCCAGGGAGGGGACCCACACCGCCCCCTCGTCCCGCAGGGCCCGCAGGCAGCTTCCATCCATGCCGTAGCCGTGCTCCAGGCTGTCGATCCCCGCTTCCAGGGCCGTCAGGATGCAGTCCCGGCCGTTTACATGGGCCATCACCGCCAGCCCCTCCCCATGGGCGATCCTTACCATCTCCCCGGCCTCCTCCACCGGCAGCCCGGCGCTGGTGATCACCCCGTACCGGTCAAAATCCAGGATGCCCGACAGCATGATCTTGATAAAATCCGCCCCCTGGGCCTTGGCCTTGTCCACCAGGTCCCGGTATTCCCCCATGGTTTCAAAGGGGAATCCCACCACCCGGCCGTAGTGGCCCGCCTTATGGATGGCAAAGATGGGGCTGCGGTAGTCGATGCCGTACTCCGGCGCCAGTTCCTTGGCCAGGCGGGAGACTCCCAGCCGGTCCCCCCCGTCCCGCAGGAAGGAGATCCCCAGCCGCCGGTACTCCTCCAGAAACCCCCGCACCAGGTCCTCCCGGGGGGCGCGGGCATTGTCGGCCACCGCCCGCTGGTAGTCCACGGCGTTCATCATCAAATGGGCATGGCACTCTCCCAACATGGAAGGAGCCTCCTTTCCAAATTCTTTCCCCGCCGGCGGCGTCGGACCCCTCTTGGTTGCGCCGCCGGTTCCCGGGTACCGGTAGGAATGCCTGCATCTCCCTTCCGGGGAGGATGCAGGCGCTGGGACTATTATACCGCCCGCCCCTGGAAGAAACAAGGGGCGACATTTGAGAAATGGCACAGTTTTCCCCGGGAGATTTCGGCAAAATTTCTGGGCAATGTTCACATGGAAGAGTTCTCATTTTTTCTCTTTTATGGTATAATCAACTTGAAATATGGACGGGCCTGCAGGGCTCGGAAAGGAGGGATATCCACATGCAGCGTTACGAAGTGGTGCGGGAAATTTTCAACCTGTGCAGCGGCAACCAGATGCGGGATGTATTCATTGACGAGGTGGAAACCGACGATCCCCTGGCATGGCTCCGTTCCCAGTTTGCCGGCAAGAAGGTGGAGATCACCTTGACCGAACAGAAGGACGACACCCTGATCTACGAGGTGATGGAGGCCGGCCTGCGCCAGCGCTACTCCTTCACCGCCGACTAGGAGGCAGAGGCGCCTTTTCTTTGGGGTTTTCCGTTGCAGCAGGCGCCGGGCGCGCAGCCGCCCGGCGTGCCGATATTAAAACGAGAAAGTGAGGTCCCTATTCATGAAACAGTACGAAATGCTCCATGAGGTCTACAACATGTGCGACGTGACCAAGATCCTCAACTCCTCCATCGAAGAGGTGGAGACCGACGATCTGGACCAGTATGTCCACAGCCGTTTCCCCGGCAAGAACGTGCAGATTGAGCGGGGAGCCAAAAAGGACGGCACCATTGTGTTTGACGTGGTCATCGCCGGCCAGCGGCAGCGCCTTTCTTTCAACGAGCTGTAACCCCTTTTTTACACAGGTTATGGGGCAGAAACCCCGCCTTGGTGGTTGACAGTAATTTTTGATCGTGATAAGATTAACGCAGTATGACCTGTCCCCTAAAAAGACAAGATTCCACCGAAAGAAAAGAGGAGAGAAATCATGAAGATCAGTGATGTTCTGAAAGAGAGAATGGGCTTTTCCTTTGAAGTCTTCCCCCCCAAGACCGACGTGGGCATGGAGAAACTGTGCGGCAAGGATGGCGTGCTGGATAAGCTGTATACCCTGAAGCCGGATTACATCTCCTGCACCTACGGCGCCGGCGGCACCAACGTGGGCAAGAACCTGGAGGTTCTGGACAAAATCCAGAAGGATGGCGTCTGCACCCCGGTTACCCACTTCACCTGCATCGGCAACACCAAGGAAGGCATCAAGGAGCAGCTCCAGAACTACCTGGACCACGGCATCAACCACATGCTGGCCCTGCGGGGCGACCTGCCCTTCGGCTGGACCGGCACCGGCGGCGACCTCCATTACGCCACCGAGCTGGTGAAGTTTGTCCGCCAGGAGTTCGGCGATAAGTTCACCATCGCCGTGGCCGGCTCCCCCGAGGGCCACATCGCCTGCCGCAGCCTGGAGGCCGACATCTCCTTCCTGAAGCAGAAGCAGGACAACGGGGCCGACTACATCATGACCCAGCTGTGCTGGGATATGGACCAGTTCCGGTACTGGCTGGACGCCATCCGCAACGCGGGCATCTGGCTGCCGGTGGACGTGGGCATCATGCCGATCCTGGACCAGGCTGCCACCATCAACATGGCCCTGAGCCGCAACGGCTGCGTCATGCCCCGGGAGCTGTGCGAGATTATCTCCAAGCACTGGATCTTCCCCAACCCCTTCGACAAGGAGCCCTTCGACGCCGCTGTGGAGCAGAAGAAGAAGGACTTCAAGGAAGCGGGCATCGAGTACACCATCAACCAGATCGACGAGTACCGGGCCTGCGGCATCAACGGCATCCATCTGTATGCCCTCAACAAGTATGACGATGTGGCGCGGATTGTGAAGGAGTCCGGCATCGTCGACCTGATCTAACCACCGATTCCCTATACAAAGGAGTGCTTTCCATGACCAATACCATTGCGGTAGCCGGCAAAGGCGGCACCGGCAAAACCACCACCTGCGGCCTGATTATTGATTATCTGTGCAAGCAGAAGAAGGGGCCGGTGCTGGCGGTGGATGCCGACGCCAACTCCAACCTGAACGAGGTGCTGGGCGTGGAGGTGGAGACCACCCTGGGTGACATCCGGGAGGAGATTGCCAAGGCGGAGATGGCGGCGAAGAACCCCATCCCCCCCACCATGTCCAAGCAGGACTACATGGAGATGAAGATGGCCGACGCGCTGGTGGAAGAGGACGACTATGACCTGCTGGTCATGGGCCGCACCCAGGGATCCGGCTGCTATTGCTTTGTCAACGGGCTTCTCACCACCCAGCTGAGCCGTCTGTCCTCCAACTACCGCTACATTGTGGTGGACAACGAGGCCGGGATGGAACACATCAGCCGGGGGACCCTTCCCCATATGGACACCATCCTTCTGGTGAGCGACTGTTCCCGCCGGGGCATTCAGGCGGTGGGACGGATCGCCCAGCTGGTGAAGGACCTGAACCTGAAGCCCAAAGCAATGAAGCTGATTGTCAACCGTGCCCCCGGCGGTCAGCTGAACGATGGCATTCGAGAGGAGATCGCCCTCCAGAACCTGGACCTGGTGGGGGTCATTCCCCAGGACGATCTCATCTATGAATACGACTGCGCCGGCAAGCCCACGTCCCAAATCCCGGAGGATTCCCCTGTGAAGACAGCCCTGCGGGAGATCATGGGCAAGCTGGAGCTATAACAACAAAGGAGTGAAGATAAGAAGATGCCGTTCAAGAATAAGCCGCAGGTCTTCGGAGCTGCGATCAATACGGTGGAACTTGGTAGCGACTACAAAATGACCCTGGGCGGGGAGAACGTCCTGCCCTTCTACACCTTCGACGGTCCCATCGCCAATGCGCCCAAGATTGGCGTGGAGATCTCCGATCTGGGGACCGAGGTGGAAGACGCGTTTCCTATCCTGAAGGAATTTTACGCCGGTGCCTCCACCGTGGTGGAGATGGCCAAGAAGGCCTGCACCATGCCCGGCGCCGATTTTATCTGCCTGAAGCTGGAAGGCGCCGACCCCAACGGGGAGAACAAGTCGGTGGAAGAGTGTGTCCAGCTGGCCAAGGATGTGTGCGACGCCATTGACAAGCCCCTGGTGATTGCCGGGTGCAAGAACGTGGACAAGGACGCCGAGCTCTTCACCAAGATTGCCGAGGCCCTCCAGGGCAAGAACGTCCTGCTCTACTCCGCCAAGGAGGAGAACTACAAGAGCGTGGGCGCCGCCGCCGGCCTGGCCTACGGCCAGAAGGTGGGCGCCGAGTCCGCCGTGGACATCAACCTGGCCAAGCAGCTGAACGTGCTGCTCACCCAGCTGGGGGTAAACGCCGGCGCCATTGTGATGAACATCGGCTCCGCCGCGGCCGGTTACGGCTTCGAGTATGTGGCCTCCACCATCGACCGCGTCAAGCTGGCCGCCCTTTCCCAGAACGATGCCCAGCTGCAGATGCCCATTATGACCAACATCGCTTCCGAGGCTTGGAGCGTTAAGGAAGCCGTCATGCCCGAGGCCGATGCTCCCGAGTGGGGCAGCCAGGAAACCCGCGGCATCGACATGGAAGTTGTCACCGCTTCCGCCTGCCTGGCGGCCGGTTCGGATGCTGTCATCCTGAAGCACCCGGTATCGGTGGAGAAGATTTCCGCGCTGATTAACGCTTTGATGTAAGGAAGGAGGGCGAATCATTATGGCACTGAAAGGTCTTGACATTTTTAAGCTGACCCCGAAAACCAACTGTAAGGACTGCGGCAGCCCCACCTGCATGGCGTTCGCCATGAAGGTGGCCCAGGGCGCTGTGCCCCTGGAGAAGTGCCCCCACCTCTCTGACGAGGTGAAGGCCCAGCTGTCCGAAGCCACCGCTCCGCCCATGAAGACCATCAAGGTGGGCGCCGGCAACAACGAGCACACCCTGGGCGGCGAGACGGTTCTCTTCCGTCACGAGAAGACCCTGGTGAGCAAGAACCTGTACGCCGTCAAGGTGAGCAGCGGCATGGACGACGCCGCCAACGAGGCTGTCTTCGCCGCCATCCCCGGCCTGGATTACGAGAGAATCGGCGAGCGGATGTATGTGGAGTTCATCTACGTGGATTATGCCGCCGGGTCCGACAAGGGCAAGTACCTGGAGCTGGTGAAGAAGGCCGCTTCCATGGACCGGGCCCTGGTGCTCAACTGCGCCGATCCCGCCGTGGCCAAGGAGGCCCTGGAGATCGCCAAGGAGGGCAAGCCCATCCTGAACGGGGCCACCGCCGCCAACTGCGACGAGATGAACGCCCTTGCCAAGGAATACGGCGTGACCCTGGGTGTTTCCGGCGCCGATCTGAACGAGCTCCATGACACCGTTGCCAAGCTGGAGGCTGCCGGCAACAAGAACCTGATTCTGGATGTGGGCACCGCTTCCATCAAGGAGGCCTTCGGCAATGCGGTGCAGATCCGCCGCGCCTCGGTCAAGGACGGGGACCGCACCTTCGGGTACCCCTCCCTGGTGAATATTGCCGAGCTGGCTCCCGGCGACGACACCCTGCAGGCTGCGCTGGCCGCCATGTTCACCCTGAAGTACGGCTCCATCCTGGTGATGAGCGGCATGAGCTATGCCCAGGCCCTGCCTCTGTACGGCCTGCGTCAGAACATCTACACCGACCCGCAGAAGCCCATGAAGGTGGAGCCCGGCATCTACCCGGTCAACGGCGCCGACGAGAACGCCATCTGCGCTCTCACCGTGGACTTCGCCCTCACCTACTTTGTGGTGTCCGGCGAGCTGGAGCGGTCCGGCGTGCCGGTGAACTTCCTCATCACCGACGCGGGCGGCTACTCGGTGCTGACCGCCTGGGCTGCCGGCAAGCTGAGCGCTTCCTCCATCGCCAAGTTCTTCCAGGAGAAGGACATTGAGGGCAAGATCAAGAATCGCACCCTCCTCATCCCCGGCAAGGTTGCCGTGCTGAAGGGCGAGATCGAGGAGAAGCTCCCCGGCTGGAACATCGTGGTTGCGCCCAACGAGGCCATCCAGATCGTCAAGTTCCTCAAGGATATGAACAAGTAAAACCCAAAAACTAACAATCAGGGGGTAACCAAATGGCAAAGTTTATTACCATCGGCGAGAGAATCCACTGCATCTCTCCCGCCATCCGTGAAGCCATGAACACCAGAAATCCCGAGCCCATCCTGAAGCGTGCCTCCGAGCAGCTGAAGGCCGGCGCCACCTATCTGGATGTGAACATCGGTCCTGCCGAAAAGGACGGCGAGGAGCTGATGAAGTGGGCGGTCACCCTGCTGCAGGAGAACTTTGACAACGTTCCTCTCTGCCTGGACACCGCCAACCGGAAGGCCATTGAGGCCGGTATCTCGGTGTACAACCGCAGCAAGGGCAAGCCCATCGTCAACTCGGCCGACGCCGGCGACCGGATCGAGAACATCGACCTGGCTGCTGCCAACGACGCCATCTGCATCGCCCTCTGCTCCAAGTCCGGCGTGCCTGCCGACAACGACGAGCGGATGGCTTACTGCCAGGAGCTGCTGGAGCGGGGCATGTCCCTGGGCATGGAGGAGACCGACCTGTGGTTCGATCCTCTGTTCCTGGTGATCAAGGGGATGCAGGACAAGCAGATGGACGTGCTGGAAGCCATCAAGATGTTCAGCGACATGGGTCTGAACACCACCGGCGGCCTGTCCAACGTGTCCAACGGCATGCCCAAGTACATCCGTCCCATCATGGATTCCGCTATGGTGGCCATGGCCATGCAGAACGGCCTGACCTCCGCCATTGTCAACCCCTGTGACCAGCGGCTGATGGAGACCATCAAGTCCTGCGACATCATCAAGAACAACAACCTGTACGCGGACTCCTACCTGGAGATCTAAGGACGGCTGTTTCTGTACCCTTGACAACGGATTATCCCCCGGCGGAGGATAATCCGTTGTCGCCTATCTCCGCTTTTCTCAAAAGCGAGCAGAATCCTATGTCGAACTAAGGGAGGATTTGTCATGAGTGCATTAACCGATCTGATCTTTGCCGGGTCCAATGGGGTAGCCGGCCTCACCGAGGGTGCCGTCAACGACGCCATTGCCAAGTACGGCGCCGAGCAGAAGATCGCCTTCCCTGACACCGCCTACTTCTTCCCCACCATCTATGCTGCGACCGGTGTCAAGGTTGCCAAGCTGGGCGACCTGCCCGCCTGTGTGGAGGTTCTCAAGAGCCTGATTACCAACAAGCCGGAGCTGGGCGACGCCCTGAACGCCGGCCTGGCCACCGCCGTGGGGGCCGAGATTCTGGAAGGCCTCAAGTATATTGGCGGCGGCGACCCCTATGCCAACGAGTCCGGCATCGGCTTTGTTCCCGATCCCATCATCCGTTCCCTGGGCGTGCCGCTGGTTACCGGCGACATCCCCGGCGTGGCGGTGGTGCTGGGCAAGGCGGACAACGCTGCCGACGTGGTCAATGTGGTCAAGGATTACCAGAGCAAGGGTATCCTCACCTTCCTGGTGGGGGATGTCATCGAGCAGATCATTGACGGCGGCGTCAAGGTGGGGCTGGACTTCCGGGTTGTGCCCCTGGGGCACGAGGTCACCTCGGTCATCCATGTGGTGACGGTGGCGGTCCGGGCCGGGCTCATCTTCGGCAACCTGACCCCCGGCGACCTGCCTGGTCTGCTTGCCTACACCAAGGAGCGGGTTCCCGCCTTTGTCAACACCTTCGGCGCTCTCAACGAGGTGGTGGTTTCCGCCGGCGCCGGCGCCATCGCCCTGGGCTTCCCGGTGGTGGCCGACATTGACCTGGGCGAGAACCAGGTTCCCGGCGCTCTGGAGTCGGTGACCGACCACTCCATGACCGTCAAGAAGTCCCTGGAGCTGCGGGGCATCAAGATCAAGGTGAAGGAGCTGAACATCCCCGTCGCCTTTGCCGCCGCCTTCGAGGGCGAGATCATCCGCAAGAGCGATATGTACGCCGAGATGACCTCCGACAAGAACCCCACCTGCGAGCTGGTCCTCATGCGGGATGCCGACCAGGTGGAGGACCACAAGATCGTGGTGGACGGCCCGGACATCGACAGCGGCGACGCCCCGGTGGAGCTGGCCCTGGCCACCCTCATCGAGGTTTACGGCAGCAAGATGCAGGCCGACTTTGAGCCGGTCATCGAGCGGAAGATCCACCACTGGTTCAACTACATGGAGGGTGTCATGCACACCGGCCAGCGGAACCTCTTCCGCATCCGCATCAACAAGGAGGCCTTTGAGAAGGGCCTGCGGATGAAGGACTTCGGCGAGGTGCTCTATGACATGATCATGGATGAGTTTGACAACGTGGTGGATAAGTGCCAGGTCACCCTCATCACCGACCCCGCCAAGGCCAAAGAGGTGCTGGACACCATGGCCATGCCTCGGTACAACGCCCGGGACGAGCGCCTGGAGTCGATGACCGACGAGACGGTGGACACCTTCTACACCTGCATCCTCTGCCAGTCCTTCGCCCCCAGCCACTGCTGCGTGGTCACCCCCGAGCGGCTGGGCCTCTGCGGCGCTGTGTCCTGGCTGGATGCCAAGGCCACCAAGGAGCTGACCCCCACCGGTCCCTGCCAGCCCATCCCCAAGGAAGGCTGCCTGGACGAGAAGAAGGGCATCTACACGGCGGTCAACAAGGTGGTGGAGGAAGCCACCCATGGCGCCGTCTCCAACGTAACCCTCTACTCCATCATGGAGGATCCCATGACCAGCTGCGGCTGCTTTGAGTGCATCTGCGGCATCCTGCCCGAGGCCAACGGCGTGGTGGTGGTCAACCGGGAGTACAAGGGCGGCACCCCCACCGGCATGACCTTCGGCGAGCTGGCCTCCATGACCGGCGGCGGCGTTCAGACCCCCGGCTTCATGGGCCACGGCCGCCACTTCATCTCCTCCAAGAAGTTCATCAGCGCCGAGGGCGGCATCGAGCGGATTGTCTGGATGCCCAAGGAGCTGAAGGACGACGTGGCTCCCCGGCTGAACAAAACCGCCAAGGAGATGCTGGGCATCGACAACTTTACCGATATGATCTGTGACGAGACCATTGCCACCGACTCGGAGGCCGTGCTCGCCTTCCTCACCGAGAAGGGACATCCTGCCCTGGGCATGGATCCCCTGATGTAAACCCATGCCGCCAGCGTAACCTGTGTCTCGCTGCCCGGGGCCCGCTTATCTGTGAGCGGGCCCCTTCCAGGGTAACGGGACCGGGAGCGCCGGCTGCGGAAAGGATTCTGTATGTTTCACGTAACCTTCAAGTTTGAGCACAGCGACGACGTGTCCATCTACGCCGCCCCCGGCGAGAATCTGCTGGAGGTGGCCCGGAAGGCCAATGTGGCCATCGACGCGCCCTGCTCCGGCAACGGCTCCTGCGGCAAGTGCCGGGTCAAGCTTCTTTCCGGCCAGGTGCAGACCCAGCCCTCCCGGCACATCTCCCAGGAGGAGTTTGACGCGGGGTGGCGGCTGGCCTGTACCAGCAAGGTGATGGACGATACCACCGTCCTGGTGCCCGACATTTCCTCCGCCTACCGGGACCGGATGCGGGTGGCGGACCTGGATTCCAAAAAGGAGATCGAGATCTTCCAGCGGATCAAGGACAACATCATCCAGGCGGGCATCCCCCTGGAAAACCACATGTCCTCCCTGCTGGTGGAGATGTCGCCCCCTTCCCTGGACGACACCATGCCGGACAACGAGCGGCTGAGCAGGGCCATCTGTGCCCTCACCGGGGCCGACCGGGTCAAGATCTCCTATTTCGCCATGAAAAAGCTGCCGGACGTGCTGCGGGAAAACGACTTCAAGGTGAAGTGCGTCATCAAATACAACAAGGAGGGGACCGTCGGCCGGCCCTATGTATTTGACGTGACCTCCCCCGAGGACAAGGCCCCCATCTGCGGGCTGGCCATCGACATCGGCACCACCACCGTCGCGGCCCTCATTGTGGATATGGAGACCGGCAACATCTTGGCCAAGGCCTCCTCCGGCAACGGGCAGATCCGGTATGGGGCGGACGTCATCAACCGGATCATCGAGTCCACCAGGGCCAACGGCCGCAGCAAATTGCAGCGGGCGGTCATCGGCGAGACCATCAACCCCCTCATCGACAACATGTGCCGCTCCATCGGCCTGGACCGGCTGCGGATCTTCCGGGTCTGCGTGGCGTCCAACACCACCATGAACCATCTGTTTGCCGGCATCAGCGCCAATCCCCTGCGGATGGAGCCCTTCATCCCCGCCTTTTTTGAGACCGACAGCCTCAACGCCCAGGATCTGGGCCTCCACGCCCATCCCAACGCCCGCATCTGTATCTCCCCCAACATCGGCAGCTATGTGGGCGGCGACATCACCTCCGGCACCCTGGCCAGCATGATCTGGAACAAGGAGGAGATGTCCCTCTTCATCGATCTGGGGACCAATGGGGAGCTGGTCTTCGGCAATTCGGACTTTATGATGAGCTGCGCCTGCTCCGCCGGCCCGGCCTTTGAAGGCGGGGACATCAGCTGCGGCATGCGGGCCACCACCGGCGCCATCGACTCCTGCACCATCGACCCGGTCACCATGGAGCCCACCCTGTCGGTCATCGGCACCGACCCGGAAACCGACGAACCGGTTCCCCCGGTGGGGATCTGCGGCTCGGGCATCATCGACATCATCAGCGAACTGTACCGGTGCGGCATCATCAACTCCAAGGGACTCTTTGTCCGGGAGGGGAAGCGGATCGTCCGGGACGAGCACGGCATGGGCGCCTATGTGCTGGCCTGGCAGAAGGAAACCGGCACCCAGATGCGGGACATTTCCATCAACGAGGTGGACATCGACAACTTCATCCGGGCCAAGGGTGCCATCTTCTCGGCCATCAACGTGATGCTCAGCTCCCTGGGCTTTGATGTGTCGGTGATCGACCATGTGTACGTGGCCGGCGGCATCGGCAGCGGCATCAACATGCGCAACGCGGTCAACATCGGCATGTTCCCCGACCTTCCCCTGGAGAAGTTCACCTATATCGGCAACTCGTCCCTGTCCGGGGCCTACTGCATCCTGCTGTCCAAGGCAGCGGAGGAAAAGGTTGCCCAGATTGCCCGGAACATGACCTATCTGGAGCTGAGCAACGAGCCCACCTACATGGACGAATTTGTGGCCGCCTGCTTCCTGCCCCACACCAACGCTTCCCTCTTTCCCTCGGTTCAGCAGGTGAAGCTGGACGGAAAGGGGGACGCCCAATGACCGCCCCCACGCCCCCCCGCTACGACAAGGACAACAAGGAGCGGCTCCCCTTTGAACACTACCGGGCCCGGTTTGCCCAGCTGGACCCCCTGGAGGCGGCGGACCGGTGCGCCCTGCCCTACGACCCCCAGACCCAGGAGTTCACCCTGCGGCTGATGGACCGGTGCTACGCTGTCCGCTGGCCGGAGTTCACCTTCCGCTGTGTGGACCAGGACCCCTCCGGCTATCTGGCCCTGGAGTCCTACTTCCCCAGCCGCACCCTGGTCATCCGGTACCTGCTGGAGGGCCGGTGTGTCCCGCCGTCGGGGACCTTCGTCACCTACCGGGATGTCCCCTGGGGGGAGGTGTACTTCCGCAACTTCCAGGGGCGGTGCCTGGCCCGGCTGGCCTTTGGGTTCGGCAACCGGCTGGAAGACTTCCGCCGGGGGATGGAGCGCCTCCACGCCGCCCCGGTCCCTTCCGGGGACGCCGCCTACCAGCTTGAATTCCTGGACAACCTATTTGTCCGGTTCATCCTGTGGGCCGGGGACGAGGAGTTCCCCCCCTCCTCCCAGATCCTCTTTTCGGACAATTTCCCCCAGGCATTCACAGCGGAGGATATGGCGGTTGTGGGAGATATCGCCATCGGCACCCTGAAAGAAATAGCAAAATAACCAAAAGATTTTACACAGGTGGCGGCTGTCACGGCAGTCGTTGCCTGTGTATTTTTGTAATTTATTTCCAATCAAAGATGCGTTTTTTGGCTTCCCTTCGCCGTTCTTTCCCCTCCTCTCTTCCCCGCATGGGAATTGGAAATAATTTGGAGAAGGGAACAAACGTTTGCAAAAAATCGCGAGATCGTTAAATTTTTGGTAATATTGTAAGAATCGCATCAAACGGCCTTGTCGTCAGAAAAAAAACGAGCTATAATATACACAATCCCGGAAACGGTGGGCCCCTTCCTCGAAAACACGCAAGGGACAGGAAGCCCGGCGCCCAGAAATCATCCAAACAAGTATTGGAAAAGGAGAGACGTATCATGAGTTACAAAACCGACATTGAGATTGCACAGGAAACTGTCATGAGCCCCATTACCGAGGTGGCCAAAGAAGCTGGTATTGACGACAAATACCTGGAGCAGTACGGCAAGTACAAGGCCAAGCTGGACTACAACATGCTGCGGGAAACCGATGCTCCCGACGGTAAGCTGATCCTGGTCACCGCCATCACCCCCACCCCCGCCGGTGAAGGCAAGACCACCACGACGGTTGGTCTGGCCGACGGTATGCGGAAGCTGGGCAAGAAGGTAATGGTCGCCCTCCGCGAGCCCTCCCTGGGCCCGGTCTTCGGCGTCAAGGGCGGTGCCGCCGGCGGCGGATACGCTCAGGTGGTTCCCATGGAGGACATCAACCTCCACTTCACCGGTGACTTCCATGCCATCGGCGCTGCCAACAACCTGCTGGCTGCCATGCTGGACAACCACATCTACCAGGGCAACAAGCTGAACATCGACCCCCGCCGGATCACCTGGAGACGGTGTGTGGATATGAACGACCGTCAGCTGCGCTTCGTGGTGGACGGCCTGGGCGGCCGGGTCAACGGCGTGCCTCGTGAGGACGGCTACGACATCACCGTTGCCTCCGAGATCATGGCTGTCCTCTGCCTGGCTGCGGACATCCCCGATCTGAAGAAGCGCCTGGGCCGGATCATCGTCGGCTACACCTACGACGAGAAGCCCGTCACCGCTGACGATCTCCATGCCGCCGGCGCCATGACCGCCCTGCTGAAGGACGCTCTGAAGCCCAACCTGGTCCAGACCCTGGAGCACACCCCCGCTATCGTCCACGGCGGCCCCTTCGCCAACATTGCTCACGGCTGTAACTCCATCATCGCCACCAAGATGGCTCTGAAGCTGGGCGACTACACCATCACCGAGGCCGGCTTCGGCGCGGACCTGGGCGCCGAGAAGTTCCTGGACATCAAGTGCCGGATGGCTGGCCTCAAGCCCGACGCGGTGGTCATGGTTGCGACCGTCCGTGCCCTCAAGCTCCATGGCGGCGTTCCCAAGACCGAGCTGGGCACCGAGAACATCGAAGCCCTCAAGAAGGGCCTGCCCAACCTGCTGCAGCATGTGGAGAACATCACCAACGTCTACAAGCTGCCCTGCGTGGTTGCCATCAACCGCTTCCCCACCGACACCGAGGCCGAGCTGAAGGTTGTTGAGGACGAGTGCAAGAAGCTGGGCGTCAACGTTGCTCTGTCCGAGGTTTGGGGCAAGGGCGGCGACGGCGGCATCGAGCTGGCCAAGGAAGTGGTCCGTCTGTGCGAGCAGCCCAACGACTTCACCTTCAGCTACGAGGACGACCTGTCCATCGAGGAGAAGATCGAGGCCATCGTCAAGAAGATCTACCATGGCGACGGCGTGGTCCTCACCGCCAACGCCAAGAAGCAGGCCGAGACCCTCACCGCTCTGGGCTTTGGCAAGTGCCCCGTCTGCATGGCCAAGACCCAGTACAGCTTCTCCGATAACCCCGCTCTTCTGGGTGCTCCCCGGGGCTTCACCGTCACCGTGCGGAACCTGAAGATCTCCGCCGGCGCCGGCTTCATCGTGGCCCTCACCGGCGACATCATGACCATGCCCGGCCTGCCCAAGGTGCCCGCCGCCGAGAAGATCGACGTGGATGCCACCGGCAAGATCAGCGGCCTGTTCTAATCACCAGCCATTGGGCGGGAGGAAACGACCATGACTTTTACCAAGATGAGCTGCGAGGAGTTTGTTGACATCCTCGCCTCCAAGGAACCTGCCCCCGGCGGCGGCGGCGCTTCGGCGCTGGTCGGCGCCGTGGGCACCGCCCTCGGCAACATGGTGGGCAGCCTCACCGTGGGCAAGAAAAAGTACGCTGCCGTGCAGGAGGACATTCTTGCCCTCAAGGCCAAGGCCGACGCTCTGCAAAAGGAGTTTATCGACCTGGTTGCCAAGGACGCCGAGGCCTTTGTCCCGGTGTCCAAGGCCTACGGCATGCCCACCGAAACCGAGGAGCAGAAGGCCGAAAAGGCCCGGGTGATGGAAGCGGCTCTGGATATTGCCTGCAGCGTGCCCATGACCATCATGGAGAAGTGCTGTGAGGCCATCCAGCTCCACAAGGAGTTTGCCGCCAAGGGCAGCGCCCTGGCCATCAGCGACGTGGGCTGCGGCGTTGTGTGCTGCAAGGCCGCGCTGATGGGCGCCAGCCTGAATGTGTTTATCAACACCAAGTCCATGGCCAACCGGGAAAAAGCCGAAGCCCTCAACAAGAAGGCGGAGGATATGCTGGCCACCTACACCGCCATGGCGGACGAGATTTACGCCGACGTGCGGGCCCGATTCAACTGACGGAGGACGACAAAGATGGCAAAGCTTTTAAAGGGTGCGGAGGTTACCGCCGCCCTCAACGAGAGAATCAAAGCGGACGTGGAAGACCTGAAGGCAAAGGGCGTCAACCCCACCCTGGCCATTGTCCGGGTGGGCGAGCGGCCCGACGATCTGTCCTATGAGCGGGGCGCCACCAAGCGGTGTGACACCCTGGGGGTGGCGGTGGAGAAGGTTCTCCTCCCGGAGGATGTTACCCAGGAGGAACTGATGGCCGCCATCGACCGGGTCAACAACGACGACCGGATCCACGGCGTGCTGATCTTCCGCCCCCTGCCCAAGCATCTGGACGACGAGGCGGTCCGCCGGGCCCTCAAGCCGGAGAAGGACATCGACGGCATTACCGACGGCTCCCTGGTGGGCGTCTTTGCCGGCACCAAGCAGGGCTTCCCCCCCTGCACTCCCCAGGCCTGTATGGAGATCCTGGACCACTACGGCATTGACCCCAAGGGCAAGCGGGCGGTGGTGATCGGCCGCAGCCTGGTGGTGGGAAAACCGGCCGCCATGATGCTGCTGGGCAAGCACGCCACCGTTACCGTCTGCCACACCCGCACGGTGGATATGCCCGCCGTCTGCCGGGAGGCCGAGATCCTCATCGTGGCCGCCGGCCGGGCCGGCGTGGTGGGCAAGGAGTACTTTGCCCCCGGGCAGATTGTCATCGACGTGGGCATCAATGTCAACGCCGAGGGCAAGCTGTGCGGCGATGTGAACTTTGAGGAGGCCGAGCCGGTGGTGGAGGCCATCACCCCCGTCCCCGGCGGCGTCGGCACCGTCACCACCTCGGTCCTGGTGGGCCACGTGGTGGAGGCTGCCAAGCGCACCTTGGCCTGATCCTTTTCAAAACCCCAAACGCAACCGCGTGCGGCCGCACCTTTGGCTTCCCCCAAGCGTGCGGCCGCTTTCTTTAGGAGATGAAACGAGATGAACGTCTTTACCCCTGCTGAGTTTACAGCAAATTATTCGGCCGCCGGCCAGAAGAAGACGGTGAACTCCACCGGCAAGCTCTTCTTCCTGGCCATCCTGGCGGGCGCCCTCATTGCCTTTGCGGCGGTCTTTTCCAGCACCGCTGCCCACAACCTGGAGACCGCCGGCGCCACCCGGATGGTGAGCGGCCTGCTCTTCGCCTTCGGGCTGGGGATCGTGGTCATCACCGGCGCCGAGCTCTTTACCGGCAACTGCCTGATCTCCATCTCGGTGCTGGACAAGAAGGCCACCCTGGGCGGGATGATCCGCAACCTGGTCATTGTGTACATCGGCAACTTTGTGGGTTCCCTGCTGGTTGCCTTCGCCTGTGCCAACTGCGGCCAGTTCAACTACTCGGACAATGGCCTGGCCGTCTATACCATCAAGCTGGCCATCGGCAAGTGCACCCTCACCTTCGGCAACGCCGTGGTGCTGGGCATCCTGTGCAACGTGCTGGTCTGCCTGGGCGTGCTGGTGAGCCTGGCCGCCAAGGACATTCCCGGCCGGATCATGGGCGCCTATGTTCCGGTGGCGATCTTCGTCATCGCCGGCTTTGAACACTCGATTGCCAATATGTACTACGTTCCCGCCGGTCTCTTTGCGGCGATGAATCCCACCTACGCCCAGGCGGCGGTCGACGCAGGCCTCAACATGGCCGCCCTCACCTGGGGCAACTTCTTCGTCCACAACCTGATCCCCGTCACCATCGGCAACATCATCGGCGGCGTGGCGGTGGGCGCCCTCATGTGTTACGCCAACCTGTACCAGGGCAAAAAGTAATCCCATCCTTCAAAAAGGGCGGCCATTGGCCGCCCTTTTTCCCGTTTGTTCACAAAAAATCCGTTGCGCGCGGCCGGTTTCTGTATTATACTGAAACCAGCGAGTTGCAACCCATCGACAGGAGGGATTCTGATGAAACGTTTGGCAGGGCTGGTGCTGGCTCTGATGATGCTCTTTTCCCTGACGGCTGCCGCATCGGACGACGGCTCCATCGCGGTGACGGTGCGGATGCCCACCGGCCAGGACCTGGTGCTTCACGTCCTCCCCGGGACCGACACCAAGGACCTGATCGACCTGGTGGCCGAGGCGGAGGACCTGGACCCGGCCCCCATGCGCCTGCTGTACGGCACCCGCCTTCTGGAGGAGGACGACACCGTGTACAGCCGGGGGATGAAGGAGGGGGACACCCTCTATCTGTTGATGGAATACCCCTGGGAGGCCCGGTACGACGACCGGTACGACGAGGACGAGGAGCACGCCCTGTGGGTAGACACCCTGGCGGAGATTGAAAACGCCCAGCCGGGGGACCTTCTCCAGGTAAAGATCGGCACCTACGACACCGTTCCCTACTACATTCTGGAGGGGCTGGCCGGCCGGGGAATCTCCCTGGAACTGCTTCCCCTTCCCCGCTGGGGCGAGCCTCTTACCCTCAGGAGCGACGACATCCGTCTCTCCCAGGATGGCAAGCTCACCTACTCCCTGGAGGAGCTGCGGGAGCTGTATGGGGAAGCCTAAACCACCAGTTTTCCAAAGACAACGGGCAGCCGGATAGGCTGCCCGTTTTTGCGGGGGAGGCCCTGTCCTTCCCCGCCTGTTTGTGCTATAATAAGGGGGTTGTGTGGCCCTGCCCGGCCGCGGCAATCGAACCAAAGGAGGCCTTCCCATGTCCACCCCTCAGCAGCTGGTGGAGGAAACCCTCAGCCGGCTCCAGATCCCCTATACCCTGGTGGAACATCCCGCCGTCTATACCATGGAGGAGATCCAGCGTCTTTCCTTCCCCGGCCGGGAAAAGGCCGTGAAGAACCTGTTCCTGCGGGACGACAAAAAGCGCAACTACTACCTGGTGGTGCTTCCGGGGCAAAAAACCGCCGACCTGAAGCGGCTCCAGGAGCAGATCCCCAGCCGGAAGCTCAGCTTCGCCAGCGAGGCCGACCTGGCCGCCCGCCTGGGGCTCCTCAAGGGGTCGGTCACCCCCCTGGGCATCCTCAACGACCGGGAGCACACCGTCCAGGTGGTGCTGGACCGGCAGCTGCTGGAGGAAACGGAGATCGGCATCCATCCCAACCGGAACGACGCCACCCTCCTCCTCGCCCCCGGCGATCTGGTGCGTGTGATCCGGGACCAGGGCAACCCCCTGGTCCTGGTGGACCTGTGAGGGCGGGGCAGTCCCTCCCCGGCGGAAGGGAGGGAACCGTATGCGCCATGTAATCCCCCCCTCCGCCCCCGGGGAGGAGGCCCTGGGGGAGCCTCTCCGCCGCCAATGCGACCAGGTGGGCTGGGCGATCCTTGGGTACCTGGCCCTCACCTTTCTGTCCCTCCTCCTCTTCCCGCCGGCGGGGAATCGGTCGGCAGCACGGGAGCTCTTCTCCACCCTTTTGTCCGCCGGCTGCCTTCTTCTTCCCTACTGGCTCCTGGGGCGGCGGGCGCCTCTTCCTCTGGGGAAGCCCCGCCCCGGCGCCACCGTCCCCACCCTGCTGGCGGGGATGGCGGTGGCCTCCCTGGGCAGCCTTCTTTCTTCCCTGCTCCAGCTGATCATGGGCCGGGCCGGTTGGGAGCTGGAGGAGGTGCAGCCGTCCTTCTCCCAAAATCCCCTCCTGAACCTGGTGATCCTCCTGGGGATGACCCTCTGTGCCGCCCTGGCGGAGGAAATCGCCTTCCGGGGGTTTCTCCTGGGGTTCCTCCGCCGGTGGGGAGACGGGTTTGCCATTGTGCTGTCGGCCGTTGTGTTCGCCTTCAGCCATTCCACCCTTCTCCAGGCCCTTCCCGCCTTCCTCAGCGGGCTGGCCTTTGGGTATTTTACCCTCGTCTCCCGCTCCCTGTGGCCGTCGGTGGCGGCCCACCTGTGCTACAACGGCCTGGCCATCGCCGTGAACCAGCTGTCCCAAGCCCTGGGAGGAAAGGCGGGGACGGTCTTCGGCCTGCTGTGGGCCCTCCTGCTCCTGGCCGGGGGCGGGGTTTCCCTGGCCCTCTGCCGCCGGCGCCGGCTGGCGGTTTCCCTTTCCCGGGGGGCGCCTCCCCTCTCCCCGCGGGAAAAAACCGGGGCGGTTCTCGCCTCCCCGGTGCTGATGATGGCCTTCCTCTGCCTGCTGGTCAACCTGGCGGGCAGCATCTCCTAACCGTTGTGTATTGTTTTTGAAAGGATGATCTTTCCCCATGCAGCAAAAATCCGTCAACCTCCTGGCCCGGCTGGCCCTCTTTGGGGCGGCGTTCATCTGGGGCACCTCCTTCATCGTGGTGAAGAACACGGTGGATGTCTTTACCCCCAACATTCTGCTGGCCTTCCGCTTCACCATCGGCTGCCTGATCCTGGCCGTGGTCTTCCACAAGCGGCTGAAGGCCCTGAACCTGGACTTCCTGAAAAAGGGCTGTCTTACCGGTATCATGCTCTACCTGGCCTACAGCGTCCAGACCATCGGCATCACCGACACCACCCCCGGCAAGAACGCCTTCCTCACCGCCGTCTACTGTGTGCTGGTCCCCTTCTTCTTCTGGGCCGTGGACAAAACCCGCCCGGACCTCTTCCACTTTGCCGCCGCCTTCCTGTGCATCGTCGGCATCGGCCTGGTGACCCTGGACGGGGACCTGTCCATCCGGATGGGGGATGCCCTCACCCTGCTCAGCGGTATCTTTTACGCCTGCCATGTGGTGGCCATCGCCAAGCTGGGCCGGGGCAAGGATCCGGTGGTTTTCACCATCCTTCAGTTTGCCACGGCGGCCGTCTGTTCCTGGGTAGTGGGGCTGGCCACCGAGTCGCTCCCCACCCAGGTAACTGTCGAAACGGTGGGCGGCCTGCTTTTCCTGGCGGTCTTTGCCACCGCCGGCTCCCTTCTTCTCCAGAACGTGGGCCAGCGGTACACCGATCCCACCGCCGCCTCGATCCTCCTCAGCCTGGAGGCCCCCTTTGGGGTGCTGTTCTCGGCCCTCTTTTATGGGGAGGAGCTGAGTGCCCGGCTCCTCATCGGCTTTGCCTTCATCTTTGTGGCGATCCTCACCTCCGAGACCAAGCTCTCCTTCCTCACCAAGCTCCTGCCGGGGCGGGCCGCCAAGGAGGGATAGCATGGAAGCAACCCACGAGGCCTTTATGGCCATCGCCCTGGAGGAGGCCCGTGCCGCTGCCCAGGCGGGGGATGTGCCGGTGGGCGCGATCATCGTCCGGGACGGGCAGGTCATCGCCCGGGGGCGGAACCTCCGGGAGGTGGAGAAGAACGCCCTCTGCCACGCGGAGACGGTGGCCATCCACCGGGCCTGCCAGGCCCTGGGGGGATGGCGGCTGCCGGGCTGTTCCCTCTATGTCACCCTGGAGCCCTGCCCCATGTGTGCCGGGGCGATCATCAATGCCCGGGTGGAGCAGGTGATCTTCGGCGCCAGCGACCCCAAGGCCGGGTGTTGCGGCTCGGTTGTGGACCTGTTTTCCCTCCCTTTCAACCATCATCCACAGGTAATTGGCGGAATTCTCCACCAGGAGTGTGCCGGGCTGTTGAAAGACTTCTTTGCTCAGCGCCGCCGGCCAAAGAAGGACAACCGGTGATCCCACCCCAGTTTCCCCGCCGGCAGGGCGGGGCTTTTCCACCCTTTCCCCGGGTTTCCCACGGGCTTTCTCCCCTTCGTGTGGAAAACCCTGTGGAAAATGTGGAAAACAGCTATATTTTACCCAATCTATACCGTCCGTTGAAGGAATCTTTTCCATCGTTTCCTTTTGTCAAACAAACCAAGGGCCGTCCCCCGCTTTTATGGGGAACGGCCCTTGCTGCTGCCGGGGGGATTCATCCCTCCCGGGTGGCGCGGTAGAACAGAATCTGGTTGTAATGGGGGGAAACGATCAGCCCCTCCACCGACCGGGCAACGGCAAAGTAACTGGTCTGCTGGTAGATGGGACAGACCACCACCTCCGACAGGAGCAGGTCCTCCGCCCGGGCATAGGCGCTGGCGGCCTCCTCCACCTGGGCGGCAAACCGGGCCTGATCCAGCAGCCGGTCGTACTCGCCGGACTGGTACCCGCAGACGTTGCGGCCGCTCTGGCTGTGGTAGGCCTCCAGCGTCCCCTCCGCAGTGGGGCTCTTGGTGGAGAGGGTGGTGAGGGCAAGGTCGTACTCTCCCCCCTGGAGCCGCTGGGCAAATTCCTCCGCCTCCAGCCGCTCCACGTCCACTCCCAGGGAGAGGGCACTCTGCCACATCTGCTGCAGATAGGGGGCGGCCTCGGCCGCCGGGCTGTCCTGGGGCACGATGAGGACCAGCGTGGGGGATTCCTCCAGCCCCAGGTCGTCCAGCGCCTGGTAGAGCAACTCCCGGGCGGCGGTAGGGTTGTAGACCCACTGAAGGGCGGCGCCCGCCAGATCCCGGTAGCTCTGGTCCCCCACCAGGGCGGTGAGGGGGACTACCCCGTCGGTGAGGGCAAAGCCCACCCCCGGCAGGCCGGCCAGCTGGCTCTTGTCCACCGCCCCCTGGAGGGCGCTGCGGATCCGCTGGTCCGCCAGTTCCTCCCGTCGCTGGTTAAACACCAGCCCCCACACGGTATCGTCGTATCCCTGGCAGAGGAACCCGGCATCCACCATGGTCTGGAGGTTCTCGGCGGTGACAGGGCCGCAGTCGGTGGCGCCGTCCAGCATCATCTGGACCCGGTCCCGGCCAATGTACAGGGCCGCCAGATCCATGGTCACTGTCTGGGGGCTGTGGTACTGGGGGTTGGGCACCAGGGAAATGCGGCTGGTATTGTCCCAGGAGGACACCATCATCGGCCCGCAGGAGAGGATGGTGGACCGGTCCATGCCATACCGGCCCCGCGTCTCCTCAAAGAACTGCTCGTTGCAGGGCGCCGCTGCCGGATTTGCCAGGCTATCCAGGAAAAATTCCGAGGGTTCCTCCAGGCGGATGACCAGGGTCCGGTCGTCCACCGCCTCCACCCCCAGGGTTTCCACCGGCTGGCTCCCCGCCTGGATGGCCGCCGCCCCCTGGATTACCCGGTAATCTCCCCCGTAGGCGGACCCGCCCGAGGGGTCCATCATCCGCCGGAAGGCAAAGACAAAATCGCTGGCAGTGAGAGGGAGGGTCACCTCTTCCCCTGCCTCGTTTTCATAGACGGACCAGGTAAGCCCTTCCCGCAGGGTGAAGGTGTAGACCAATCCATCCTCCGAAAGGGTGTAGCTTTCGGCCAGGCCCGGCTCCAGTTTCCCCTCCTCTCCCCGGCGGAACAGGCCCTCCATGGTATTGGCCAGGATGAGCCAGGCGTCCTCCTCCTGGGTAAACTGGGGGTCCAGGCTGTCCACCGGGCCGTCCAGATCGTATCGTATTGTCTGCCGGCTGCCGCCACACCCTGCCAAGAGCAAGACCAGGCTCAGGGAAAGCAGAAAGGCCAGCAGCTGTATGTACCGCCGCACAGGCATACGCTCCTTTATGGAATCAACGGGACCGCTGTGGTTCTGGACGCCCTGCCGAAACCCGGCTTTTTATTCCACTGGGGTCGTCCAGCTTGTCGCTTTTCTGAAAACATTGTAACATCCTGCCGGATGGGGAGCAAGACACTCCTCAAAAAGTTCACAATTCCGTCATGGGGAAGAGGATTTTCCCCCGCCTCGCCCCTCTTTTATGGCCCTCCCATGAGCAGGCGGACCATCATGGCGCTGGCCACAAAGCCGGTGATGTCGGCACAGAGGGCGGCCGCCAGGGTGTGGCGGCTGCGGGTGATTCCTGCCGCCCCATAGTAGACGGCGATGGTGTAGACGGTGGTCTCGGTGGAACCCTGCATCACGCTGGCCACCCGGCCCACAAAGCTGTCCGGCCCATGGGTTGCCAGCAGGTCCTGGAAGATGGCCAAGGCCCCGCTGCCGGAGATGGGCCGCAGCAGCGCCAAGGGGATTACCTCCCGGGGAAGGGCCAGCAGCCTGGCCAGGGGCTCCAGAGCGAAGGTGAACAGATCCAGCGCCCCGGACGCCTTGAACATCCCCACCGCCGTCAGGAGGGCCACCAGGGCGGGGAGGATCGTCGCCCCCGTCTTCAGGCCCTGGGCGGCTCCCTCCACAAAGACGTCAAACACCTTCACCCCCGACCAGAGCCCTGCCCCCAGGATGGCCACCACCGCCAGGGGAACGATCCATTGGCTCATCGGGCATGCCTCCTCACAGGCGCCCCAAGGGGGGAAACCACCCCGCCCAGCACCTTGGCCGCGATGACCCCGGCCGACAGGGAGAGGGCGGAGGCCACCCAGACCGCCGGCAGAATATCCAGCGGCTGGGCCGCCCCGGTTGCCAGCCGCATGGCGGCGGTGGTGGTGGGGATCAGCTGGAGGGAGGCGGTGTTCAGCACCACGAACATGGCCATGTCGTTGGTGGCGGTCCCTCCAAGGGGGGATTCCTTCTTCATCTCCTGCACGGCGGTGATGCCCAGGGGGGTGGCCGCATTCCCCAGCCCCAGCAGGTTGGCCGCCATGTTGAGGGAGATGGCCTGGGCGGCAGGGCTCCCTTCCCGCACCCCCGGGAACAGCCAGTTCAGCACGGGGCTCAGCAGCCGGCTCAGCCGGGCGGTGAGCCCCGCCTCCTCGGCCACCTTCATCAGGCCGCTCCAGAGGCAGAGCATCCCCAAGAGGGAAAAGACCAGCTCCACCGCCTCTCCGCAGCTGGACATGGCCGCCTGGGACACCTGTTCCATCCGGCCGGTGAGGGCGCCGGCCGCCAGAGCGGCCGCGGCCATCAGGACGAAAACCCAGTTCATCATGCAAATCATCCTTTCATGTACAAAAAATGAACTTTTTGACATATTTGTCTATTTTCCATACTTTTTTGGCACAAAAGGCCAGTATATTTGTATTTTGCTGGCAATTTTTTGGAACACCCAACATTGATTTTTACGCTGAAATACGCTATGATAACCATATAAGTATATCCAACAATCTTCGACCCAATTTACCAACTGGAGGCATGGAACTATGAAATCAACCGGAATTGTCAGAAAGGTAGATGAACTCGGCCGTATCGTCCTCCCCATTGAACTACGTCGCACTCTGGATATCAACAAGAAGGATTCCATCGAGATCTTCGTGGAGGGGAATCAGGTCATTCTCAAGAAGTATCAGCCCGCCTGTGTCTTTTGCGGAAACGCCAGCGACATCTTCACCTTCGGGGATAAAAACGTCTGCCGGAAATGTCTCAACAAGATGAACACCATGTATGCCAACTCCAAATAAGCATATTCACAAAAAGGACCTGGAAGCACCGCTTCCAGGTCCTTTTTCTCTTTGCCCGGCGGGTCACGCCGGTCGGTGGATGGGGCGGAATTCCACCGTGCGGGCCGGCAGCGGGGCCGCCGGCGCCGGTTCCTCCTGGACCAGCCTTTGCAGAAAACAGGCCCACTGGCTGTGCCACCGGGGCCACATCCAAAGGAGGGGAACCACCAGCGCGGCGGAGAAGAGGATCGCCGGCAGCCGCGCCAGCCAGAAGGCCAGCACCCTCCTCTCCTGGCCGGTCAATACCTCCCGGGAGAGAGCGAGGGCCTGGCCGGCGGTCAGCTGAAACCGGCAGGCCAGCAGCTCCGGGGCCGCCCAGCCCCGGAGCCACCGGCGGACCCATCGCCACAGCCCCAGCAGCCACAGGCCGGCCCCCAGGAGCATCACCGCCCCGGCCAGCTGGCCGGCTATTCCCCCCGGCCCGAAGCGGTCTCCATACCATCCGCCAAAGAGCACCAGCGCGCTGGGCAGGGAGAGGTAGACCAGCGCCCAGCCCCAGCCGCGGGCCCACAGCCGCCCCTGCAGCGCCACCGCCCCCAGCCACCGCCGGGGCCGGAAATTGGCCCGGATCACCGTCCAGGGGCCCCGCCTGTACCCGCAGCTCAGCTCCACAAACCACTGGCGCACCCCCTGCCGCCAGGGGCCGGCCAGCCCTGCCTCCACAGCAGTCCCTGCCGCCAGAGGAACCAGCCGCCCCCACAGGGGCCAGTGGGACAGCCCTTCCAGCAGCACCATGTCCACCGCCAGGGGAAGGAGCGTCACTGCGCCGCTGACCGCCCACAGGGCCGCGCCTCTCCACCGCTGCCCGTCCAGCGCCCGGGAGGCGGGAGATCTCCATCGGCTCATGGCGATCACCTCCCTTTGCAGCCGCCCTGCCGCCAATAAAACTAGCCTGCCCCGTTTCGCCGTCCCTATGCCCGTGGGGGACAATTCTCCGCTGAAAAACTAGGAAAATCCCCTTTTCCTCCTAGTTTTTCCGGAAAATGGGGCCGTTAATTTTCACTTTTGGCGTATTTTTTTATTTTTCACCAATATAGGAAAACCGGCGGTGGCCCGCCGGTTTTCCCTGGTCAATATTCGATCCCTTTCCGGGCAGAAATTCCTTCCTGATAAGGATGTTTTTGGCATACCATCTGGGTATAGTAGTCGGCCAGCGCTTCCAGCCGAGGGTCCGGCTTGCGGCCGGTAAGGACCACCTCCACCCTGGGGGCCCGGTTCTCCACCGCCTGGAGGAGGGCCTCCCAGGGGACCATCCCTTTGTTGGCGGCATCCACCCCTTCGTCCAGCACCACCAGGTCGTAGGCGCCTCCCGCCAGGGCCTGGGCACAGGCCGCCAAGGCCTGGCCGCTCCGGCGGGCACAGGCCGACCGCTCCTCGTCGGTCATCTGGAAGGTAAACCGCTCCACCCGGGCCTGGGTATCCACCACCGCCCCCAGCCGGGCCAGGGGAGCCAGCTCCCCGCTGGTTCCCCCCTTGAGGAACTGGCAGAAATAGACCGTTTTGCCTCCTCCCAGGGCCCGCAGGGCCAGGCCGGCGGCAGCGGTGCTCTTTCCCTTGCCGTCCCCCACATAGAGATGGACCAGCCCCCTTGGCCACTCTGCTTCTCTATTCATCCTCGTCCCAATCCTCCTCCCAGGCGTCCTCTTCCCAGTCCTCATCCTCCTCTTGGGAGGAGCCCTTGGGCTGGGGGATGGGGGCGACGATCTCAAAGGCCCGGTCCCGCATCCACATGGCGGTGTTCATGGCCACCGTGTACCCCTCCCCGTTGCCGGCCTGCCAGGTGCCGAACTCGGTCTTGGGAAGGCCCACCCCATGGAGCAGGGTCATGATGACCCCGCCGTGGGTAATCACCACCGCGTCGTCCAGCTTTTCCTCCATCATCTGGGCAAATACCTCGTTCAGGCCCACCACCAGCCGGGACATGAACTCCTCCCCGCTCTCCCCTCCGGGAGGGGCGGTGGTGAGGGAATTGGCCAGCCACTGGCGGTAGTCCTCCCGGTCCTTCAGCTGGTCGTAGGTCTTCCCTTCAAAGTCGCCGAAATCCAGCTCCAGAAAGTGGGAATTCACCGTCAGCTTCCGGCAGTCGGGATAGAGGATCCCGGCGGTCTGGATACACCGGGCCAGGGGGCTGCAGAAGATCCGGTCGGCAGGCGGGTAGGCATACTCCTCCCGCTTCTGGATCAGCTGGCGGATGCCCTCCGGGCAGAGGTCATAGTCGGTTCGGCCCACATATTCCCGCCGGAGGTTGGCCTCGGTCATGCCGTGACGGATAAAATGGATGCGGTAATTCTTCATGGAAACACCCCTTATACGGTTGGTATTTGCCCGGCCGGAGGGCCGGATTCTGGAATCTTCTTCCTGTATAAATGGAAAAAACCGGTTTACAACGGCCCCCATTTGTCGAAAAAAAAACTCGCTTTTTCATGCTTCTCACGAAATTTTCACAAAAGCAACAAAACCAGGCCCTTTTCGGCAAAATCGTGTTTACAAAATTCCGAGTATATACTATAATTGCAATTACCCTATGTAATAATCAAGAAGCTGAGTTGAGGTGACACAAGTGAACGCGGATTTTCCCCGGATTCTGACCCTGCTGCGGAAGGAAAAAGGCATCAGCCAGAAGGAGGCCTCCTCCCAGCTGGGCATCTCCCAGGCGCTTTTGTCCCACTATGAAAAAGGAATCCGGGAGTGCGGCCTTGATTTCCTGGTCCGCTGCGCCGATTTTTACGGCGTTTCCTGCGACTATCTGCTGGGCCGCTCCCCCGACCGGCTGGGCAGCCAGCTGACGGTGGAGGATATCCCAGAGCCGGACGCCGCCGGGAAGGAGAACGTCTTCCACGGCGGCATTCTCACCGTCCTGAACAAAAAACTCATTGCCAACTCCCTCAACGTCCTCTTTGACCTCCTGGCCAAAACCCAGCACGAGCAGCTGGTGCGGGAGGTATCCGATTTCTTGATGCTGGCGGTGTACCGGATGTTCCGGGTGGTATACTCCATCAACCCCAAAAATCAAAACGCCATGTTCACCATCCCCCAGGAGATGGCACGGGGCTACTCGTCGGCAGTGATGGAAATGTGCGAATCCAACGCCCAGTCCATCGCCGGCGGCAAGCTGTCCGGCGAGGTCCAGTCCCGGGAGGAGCCTCACAACCTGGTCATTACCACCGAGGGGCTCTCCCAGCGGTACCCCCTCTTCTCCTCCTCGCTGCTGAACCTGATCCGCAACAGCGAGAAATCCATCGGCAGCGGCTGCGGCCGCCGGTGAGGCAAGGCGGGCTGTGCCTTCTATTGTAGCACACTCCCTTGCCAAGCCGCAACCATCCCATCCGCGGCAATGACAGCGGGCCGGCAGGCTCCGCTGTTTTTTTGTGGGCAAAATATGAACGGGCCGTGAAATCTGCCCCGACACAAAGTCCCCTTCTTGCAAAAACTTCCCGCTTGTACTAATATAATACTGAGTATCATGGGTAGGTATGGCCTGCCTGAAAAAGGGAGGGAAAGCCGGATGTGGATCCATAAAGCAGCCCTGGCGCTGCTGGCGGCTGCCTGCCTCTTCCTGTCCGCCTGTTCCTCCCTCTCGGTCACCGCCGATGTGGAGCAGCTGATGCGGCCGCCCACCCTGTCGGCGGAGCAGGAACAGGTGCGGGATGCCCTGGAGGCCTCCATCGGCACCGACCAGTACCGCCTCAAATATCCCACCTCCGGCCAGTACCGGTCGGCCTACACCTTCTATGACCTGGACGGGGACGGCCAGGAGGAGGCGGTGGTCTTTTATGCCCTGGACGAGGACAGCAGCGGGGTGGTGCGGATCGCCGTCCTGGACAGCCAGAACGGCCAGTGGCGGGCGGTGGTCAGCGCCGCCGGCCAGGGTACCGACGTGGACCAGCTGCAGTTTGCCTCGGTCACCGGCAGGCAGGCGGTGGACCTGGTGGTGGGCTGGATCGACGAAACCCGCACCTACGAAACGGTAACCGTCTACACCTTCCGGCAGGAGCGGCTGCAAAATCTATACGAGGACAGCTACACCGAGCTGCTGGTGGACGACCTGGACCAGGACGGGATGGACGAGCTCCTCCTGCTGCGCAGCAGCAGCGGGGGCCGGGTCACCGCCAAGCTGGTGGAGAACAGCCTGTTCTCCCTGGAGGTTACCGACGAGCGCCGGCTCAATCTCAGCTTTGCCAACATTCTGCAGGTTCAGTCCGGGTGGCTCTCCCAAGAGGTGTACGGGGTGGCGGTGGACGGCTATACCTCCGATTACCGCTATTCCTCCGAGGCCATCGTGGCCCGGGACGGCCAGCTTGCCTTCCCCTTTGACCGGGAAGGGGACAGCGACGACCTCTACGACCTGGTGACCCGCTCCAGCCGGGTCTTCACCCGGGACGTGGACGGGGACGGGGTGCTGGATTTTCCCTCCCAGGAAGCCCTCCCCGGCTACGAAAGCAGCGATCCGGAGGATACCCTCTTCCTCACCCGCTATCTGCACTTCAACGGGGAAGGTTCCCTGGAAACGGCGGCCAGTGCCTATGTGGACGCCGCCAACGGCTACCTCCTCTTCTTCCCCGACAACTGGCTGGGGGAGGTGACGGCGGTGGTCCAGCCCCAGAGCGGCGAGGTTACCTTCTTCCAGTACCTGGGCTCCCTGGAGGACCAGTCGGCCATGCTGCTGCGGATCCGCTGCTACTCCTCCTCCGACTATCAGGATCAGAACGACCGGGAGCAGTATGTCAAGCTGGTATCCAGGGGAATCTTTGAGTACTACGCATCGATCCATACCATCCCCGGCAATCCCCTTTCCATCACCCTGGACCAGCTGTCCCAGGAGATGTTCGCCCTGCTGTAATCCGGCCGGGCCCCATTCCAACCCAAAGGAGGTCTCCCTGTTTATGAAAAAAGTATTGGTCGTGGAAGACGAGGACGCCATCCGCGAATTTGTGGTCATCAATCTGAAGCGGGCCGGCTACCAGGTGGTGGACGTGCCCACCGGCGAGGATGCCCTGCGTGTTTTTGACGAGGCGGCGGGGGATTTCGACGTGGCCCTGCTGGACGTGATGATGCCCGGCATCGACGGGTTCACCGTCTGCAAGAAGCTGCGGGAGCAGAGCGATTCCATCGGCATCATCATGCTGTCGGCCAAGAGCCAGGAGATGGACAAGGTCACCGGCCTGATGCTGGGGGCGGACGACTACATCACCAAGCCTTTCAGCCCCTCGGAGCTGACCGCCCGGGTGGACGCTATCCATCGGCGGGTCACCATGATGACCGGTCGGGCCGCCAGCGGCGACATCGTCTCCGGTCCTTTTGTCCTCAACCAGCGCAGCCGCACCCTCACCAAAAACGGCAAGCTCATCGACCTGACCCAGGTGGAGTTCCAGATTATGGAGCTCTTCCTCAAGAACCCCAACGTGGCCCTGGAGCGCAGCGAGATCCTTTCCAAGGTGTGGGGGGAAAACTATTTTGGCGATGTGAAGATTGTGGATGTAAACGTCCGCCGCCTGCGGATGAAGATTGAGGATGAGCCTTCCAGCCCCAAGTACCTGTGCACCGTGTGGGGCTACGGCTACAAGTGGACCGAGGAGTAGCCCCGGCCCGCAGCAGAACCATCGGGAAAGGAGGGGCCGCCCTTGGCCATCAAACGGCTGACCAAACGCTGGCTGTTCAACAGCTTCGGGGTCATTCTGGTTATCATCCTGGTTCTCATCATCGGCGGCGCCTTCGGCATCCGGGGATACTATTACAACACGGTGCGCCAGTCGGTCATGGTGCAGGCCAACTATGTGGATTCCCTGATGATCCGCTACTCCCAGGACGGCTCGGCCGATTTCTCGGTGCAGATCCGTACCCTGGTGGAGGACTTTGCCGGGCGGGATTCCATGGAGCTGATGGCCATCGGCCTGGACGGGGAGGTGCTCATCACCTCCAGCGGCTTTGAGCCGCCCGCCGACCAGCCCATGCCCGACTACGAGAGCGCCATGTCCGAAGGGTCCAACGACCGGTACGGGGAATACATCGGCGAGCTGAACGGGGAAAACGTCCTGGCCATCACCATGATGTCCTCCGTGTCCAGCAACCAGCTGTCCGCCATGCGGTTTGTGGTCTCCCTCACCCAGGTGGACCAGCAGGTGCTCACCCTCATCATCCTCATCACCATCATCGGCGTCTCCATCCTCTTCTTCGTCATCATGTCCAGCTCCTACTTTATCAACTCCATCATCAACCCCATCGGCCAGATTGGGGACACGGCCCGCCTCATCGCCCAGGGAGATTTTGACGCCCGGCTGGAAAAGAGCAACGACGACGAGATCGGCGACCTGTGTGACACCATCAACAACATGGCGGAGGAACTGTCGGCCACCGACCGGATGAAAAACGACTTCATCTCCTCGGTTTCCCACGAGCTGCGCACCCCCCTCACCGCCATCAAGGGCTGGGCCGAGACGATGCAGGAGGGGGGCGACCTGGACGAAAGCACCCGCCGGAAAGGGATCCACGTGATCCTCTCCGAGACCGAGCGCCTCTCCTCCATGGTGGAGGAGCTGTTGGACTTCTCCCGCATCCAGAGCGGCCGGTTCAACATCCAGCTGGAAAAGCTGGACATTGTGGCCGAGCTTTCGGACGCAGTGCTCATGTTTGACGAGCGGGCCCGCCGGGAGGGGATCACCCTTCTGTACGAGGAGCCGGAGGAGTTTGTCGTCCTCATGGGGGACCGGAACCGGCTGCGGCAGGTCTTTGTCAACGTCATCGACAATGCCCTCAAATACTCCTCCGCCGGCGGCACCGTCCGGGTGGAGGCCGCCCGGGTCGGCAGCAGCTTCCAGGTGGTGGTGTCCGACACGGGCTGCGGCATCAGCGCCGAGGACCTGCCCAAGGTCAAAACCAAGTTCTACAAGGCCAACTTTACCCGCCGGGGCTCGGGCATCGGGCTGGCGGTGGCCAACGAAATTGTTCAGCAGCACAACGGCTCCCTGGAGCTTGCCTCCCAGGTGGGCAAGGGGACGGTGGTCACCATCACCCTCCCCATCCAGGGGGAGAGCTAGCCCCTCTCCCGGGCAAATTTTTCTGCAATCGAGGTATCGTTCATGAACAACCCAACTCCTTCCTGCTACAAAAAAACCTCCATCGGCGGCCAGGCGGTCATCGAGGGGATCATGATGCGGGGCCCGGTGAAGAGCGCCATGGCCAACCGCCTGCCCGACGGCACCCTGGACCTGGAGGAATGGGAAACCTATCCCCACGGCATCGCCTGGTACAACCGCACCCCCTTGATCCGGGGCTGCTTCAACTTTGTGGAGACGCTGGTCACCGGCTTCCGCTGCCTGATGACCTCCGCCGAGAAGGCCGGTTTTGAGGAAGAGGAGCCCTCCGCCTTTGAACAGAAGCTGGCCAAGCTCACCGGCCAAAAGACCGAGACCATCGTCTCCACCGTGGCCCTGGTGCTGGGGGTGGCCCTGGCGGTCCTTCTGTTCATGGTGCTGCCCGCCACCGCCTCCAAGCTGCTGGCCCCCTTCCTTCCTTCCACCATGGCCCTGACCCTGGTGGAAGGAGGGATCAAGATCGCCATCTTCCTCGTCTACATCGCCCTGGTTTCCCAGATGAAGGACATCCGCCGGGTCTTTGAATACCACGGGGCGGAGCACAAGACCATCGCCTGCTACGAGCACGGGGAGGAGCTGACGGTGGAGAATATCCGCAAATACACCCGCTTCCACCCCCGGTGCGGCACCAGCTTCCTCCTCATCGTGCTGATCATCTCCATCCTGGTTTCCTCGGTGGTCACCTGGAACAGCCTGGTGATCCGCGTCCTCCTCAAGCTCCTGATGCTGCCCATTGTGGTGAGCATCTCCTACGAGATCATCAAGCTGGCCGGCCGGTACGACAACCCGGTCACCCGGATTGTCTCGGCCCCGGGGCTGTGGCTCCAGCGGCTCACCACCCGGGAGCCGGACGACGGCCAGATCGAGGCGGCCATCGCCGCCATGACCCCCGTCATCCCCGACGATCCCAACGCCGACCGGTACTAAGCCGCCCGGCCGTTCCCCGGGGATGCCATCGCCTACAACGCCAGCAGGCCGGAAGTTCTCAGCGCTTCCGGCCTGTTCTTCTCTATCATTTTGCCGAAAGGAGCGGTCTTTCCATGACCTACGGCCAACTGGACAACGAGCTGCGCCGCCTGCTGGCTCCCCTGGAGGAGGGCCGGCGGGAGGGGCGGATCCTCCTGGAGGAAACCTGTTCCATTCCCGCCGGGCAGTTTCCCCTGTGGCAGGAGCGGGAGATCCCCCCGGAGCTGGAAGACCGCTGCCGGTCCCTGGCCCGCCGCCGCCTGGAGGGGGAGCCCCTCCAGTACCTGCTGGGCCGGTGGGAATTTTTCGGCCTGCCCTTTTGGGTGGGGCCGGGGGTGCTGATCCCCCGGCCGGAGACGGAGCTGCTGGTGGAGACCGGCCTTGCCCTGCTCCGGGGGGTGGACCGCCCCCTGGCCGCCGATCTCTGCGCCGGGAGCGGCTGCATCGCCGCCTCCCTGGCCCACAGCCTCCCCGCCTGCCGGGTAACGGCGGTGGAGTGGAGCCGGGAGGCCTTCCCCTACCTGGAGCGGAACCTGGCGGCCAATGCCGCCGGGCAGGCGACGGCGGTCCGGGGGGATGTCCTCCAGCCGGACCGATGCCCAGCCCCCGCCCAGGGCCCCTTCCACCTGATCCTCTCCAATCCCCCCTACATCCCCACCGGCGACCTGCCCGGCCTCCAGCGGGAGGTCCGGCGGGAACCGGCCATGGCCCTGGACGGCGGGGCGGACGGCCTCTCCTTCTACCGGGTGCTGGCACGGGAGTGGAGCCGCCGGCTCCTGCCCGGGGGCTGGCTGGCGATGGAGATCGGCTGGGACCAGGGGGAGGCGGTGTCCCGCCTCTTTGCCGATGGCGGCCTGGAGGAGGTCCGGGTCCGCAAGGACCTGTCCGGCCTGGACCGGGTGGTGGCGGGCCGGCGGCCGGCCGGTCCCTCCCAGCCCCCTTCCCCCAGCGAAAAAACCGAAAATTGCCGCTGAAGCGGGAAGATTTGGCTTTTCTTTCCCCCCTGCCGGTGGTATAATAAGAAAAATGAGCAGCCAGAAGGGCGGTACTCCCGCCTGCAAATATAAGGAGGATCATTCATGGAAAGAAAGACTTTCTACATCTCAACCCCCATCTACTATCCCTCGGACAAGCTCCACATCGGCCACACCTACTGCACCGTGGCCGCCGATGCGATGGCCAGATACAAGCGAATGCTGGGGTACGATGTGATGTTCCTCACCGGTACCGACGAGCACGGCCAGAAGATTGAGGAGAAGGCCACCGCCAAGGAGGTCACTCCCCAGGCCTATGTGGACGAGATTGTGGCCAGCATCCTGGATCTGTGGAAGCTGATGAACATCTCCAACGACCGGTTTATCCGCACCACCGACGACTATCATGTGGAGTCGGTGCAGAAGATCTTCAAGGCTCTCTACGACAAGGGCGCCATCTACAAAGGGGTGTACAAGGGCAAATACTGCACCCCCTGCGAGTCCTTCTGGACCGAGAGCCAGCTGGTGGACGGCAAATGTCCCGACTGCGGCCGGGAGGTCCGGGATGCGGAGGAGGAGGCCTACTTCTTCCGCCTGTCCGACTATGCCCAGCCTCTCCTGAAGCTCTACGCCGACCATCCCGACTTCCTGGAGCCCAAGAGCCGGATGAACGAGATGATCAGCTTCATCAACTCCGGCCTGGAGGACCTGTGCGTCTCCCGGACCTCCTTCAGCTGGGGCATCCCCGTTACCTTTGACCCCAAGCATGTGGTCTACGTGTGGGTGGACGCCCTGACCAACTATATCACCGCCCTGGGCTACGGCAACGGCAAGTATCACGACTACGACAAGTACTGGCCCTGCGATGTGCACTTTGTGGGCAAGGAGATCGTCCGGTTCCACAGCATCATCTGGCCCGCCATGCTGATGGCTCTGGACCTGCCCCTTCCCAAGAAGGTGTACGGCCATGGGTGGCTCCTGCTGGACGGCGGGAAGATGAGCAAGTCCAAGGGCAACGTGGTGGACCCCGCCATCCTGGCCCAGCGGTACGGGGTGGACGCCCTGCGGTATTTCCTTCTGCGGGAGTTCCCCTTCGGGTCGGACGGCAACTTCTCCAACGAGGCCCTCATCGCCCGGATCAACGCCGACCTGGCCAACGACCTGGGCAACCTGGTGAGCCGCACCACCGCCATGACCGACAAGTACTTCGGCGGCACGCTGCCCGCCGGGCGGGAGGCCCAGCCGGTGGACGAGGAGCTGGTCGCGTTGGTGGACGGCCTGCGGGGCCGGTATGAGGAAGCCATGGAGCGGTTCGCCTTCCAGGACGCCCTCATCGAGGTGATGAAGGCGGTGAGCCGGTCCAACAAGTATATCGACGAAACCGCCCCCTGGGTCCTGGGCAAGGACGACAGCAAGAAGGACCGCCTCGCCACCGTCCTGTACAACCTGCTGGAAACCATCCGGATCGCCGGCATCCTCCTCACCCCCTTTATGCCGGACAGCTGCAAGAAGATCCAGGAGATGATCGGGGCCGGCGATGCCGCCTTCTCCTGGGAGAGCGCCGCCCGCTTTGGCGGCCTCTGCCCCACCGCCACCGTCCACAAGGGGGAAAACCTCTTCCCCCGCATCGACCTGAACAAGGAACTGGAGGCCCTGGAGGCCGCCAAGGCTGCCAAGGAGGCCGCTGCCCAGAAGGAGAAGAAGGCTCCCCAGAAGGAAGAGAAGCCGGAAGGGGTGGTCTCCCTCATCGGGATCGACGATTTTGCCAAGGTACAGCTGCGGGTGGCCCAGGTAACCGCCTGTGAGCCGGTGCCCAAGAGCGACAAGCTCCTCTGCCTCCAGCTGGACGACGGCATGGGCGGCCGGCAGGTGGTGTCGGGCATCCACGCCTGGTATGAGCCGGCGGATCTGGTGGGCAAGAAGCTGATCCTGGTGGCCAACCTCCAGCCCGCCAAGCTGCGGGGCACCCTCTCCAACGGCATGATCCTGGCGGCCGACGTGGGCGACACCGCCAAGGTGATCTTTGTGGATGACTCCATCCCCAACGGCGCCAAAATCCGCTGATTTCGCATCCCCTGCCCCCGGGCCGAAGGCTCGGGGGCGTTTTGTTGGGATTCCCCATGAAAACAGCCCCCAAACGGGGGCTGTTTCTCGTTCCTCACGGGCCCGGGGAAAAGAGCCGGTCCACGGTGGTGCCCAGCTCTCCCGCCAAGCGGAAGGCCAGGGCCAGGGTGGGATCGTATTTGTTGTTCTCGATGGCGTTGATGGTCTGGCGGGTCACGCCGCACCGGCGGGCCAGGGCTTCCTGGGATAGGCCCTTCTCCTGGCGCAGCAGGCGGATCTGGTTCTCCATCAGCCGCCGTGCCTCCTTTTCAGAACTGCCAAGCTGATGAAATACACCCAGGAGAGAACCATCAGCTTGACCAAGGGGTTCACCGGTTCCACCGGCTGGGAGAAGGCCACCGACCGGACCACCCCTTCCACCACATCCAGCAGCAGCCCTCCCACTGCCACCACAAAGCTCCAGGCCGCCGCCTGGGTGACGATCATCCGCCGCCGCTCGTCCCCCTGCCGCCCCAGGGACACAAACATCCACACAATCCCCGCCAGGGAGAGGGCCAGCACCGCCAAAAATAGATACACTGCCATCCGTTCCTGCCTCCCTTGTCAAAAACTTTTTACATCTTGATTCTACCATCTTCCCCTATGATTGTCAAATCTTTTTTACATCTTGCCTCACGACACTGGTAAATATCAACAAGTTTTTTGGCCCCTTTTGGGGCAAGGAACCCCTTCCTCGGCGGTATACCTGTATATCCCTTCAAAAACGAAACTGCATGCAGGGATACCTTCACCCTCCCTTTTTCCCGGGGAAAAAACCTTCTTCCCATGCAGGAGGAGGAAGGGGATGATGCAGTTTTTCCGGCGGAAAAGTTTGGTTATCTTGTTTTCCCCTGCCCGGTTGTAATCTGGCGGGAGGCTGGTATAATCATTTTTGAACCAACACCAACCCGGCGGCGTCATCTGCCGTTTTTGCAAGGAGGAAACCATGTCCCAGTCCAACCAGCCTCAGCCCCCGGAACCTCAAAATACCCCCGCCCAGGTGATGAAGGATTACCTCATCATTACCCTGGGGACGGTGATCATGTCCCTGGGCGTTTACTTCTTCATGTTCCCCAACAACTTTACCACCGGCGGCGTGGACGGCCTGGCCATCATTTTGGGGTCGATCCTTCCCGTCTCCCGGTCCACCCTGATGCTGGTGTTCAACTGGGGGCTGCTGGTGGTGGGCTTTTTGGTGTTGGGGAAGGATTTCGGCATCCGTACCGCCTACGAAAGTGTCCTCTATGTGGGCATCGTCTGGGTGCTGGAGCATTTCTTCCCCATGTCTGGCCCCTTTACCGACGAACCCCTTCTGGAGCTTTTCTTCGCCATCGGCCTGCCGGCGGTGGGGGTCACCCTGCTCTTTAATGTGGGGGCCTCCAGCGGGGGGATGGACATTGTGGCCATGCTCATCCGCAAATTTACCAATCTGAACATCTCCACCGCCCTCATGATGGCCAACATTCTGGTGGTCATCTCCGGCGGGATGGTCTTCGGGCTGAAAACCGGCCTGCTGTGCATCATGGGCATGACCATCAAGGCCCTGGCGGTAGACGGCCTCATCGAGCGGATCAACAACCACAAGTATTTCAACATCATCACCGACCAGCCGGAGATGGTCTGCGACTTCATCGTCAAGGATCTCAACCGCAGCGCCACCATCGTCAACGGCACCGGCGCCTTCACCCACGACCAGAAGGCCATCATCCTGTCGGTGATGAGCGGGTACCAGGCCATGCGGCTGCGGCAGTTTGTCCACCGGGCAGACCCCAAGGCCTTCATCACCATCACCAATACCAGCGAGATCATCGGCCACAACTTCCGGGACCGGAAGGTATAGGGCCCCAGCGGGCTTCTGCCGAGCGGGCCTTCGGCCCGCCTCCCGAGTTTATGTGGAGGCGCTCCGCCCTCCACGCCTCCCGGGGCTACGGCGGGGCCGCTGCCCTCACTTTCCCCGAGGCTACCGCGGGCGGGTGGGAACCGGTAGTCTCTGCGAGACGGGCCTATGGGCGGCTTTGCCGCCCCTCTGCCGTGCGGGCCTGCGGCCCGCCTCCCGTTTTTGTTGGGGATTCCCCCACACCCCCCCTTTTGCGGGGCCGCTCCGCGCCCCGCACCCCCAGGGTGACTCTTTCTAT
>CAJFKV010000015.1 GCA_904387055.1 Candidatus Heteroruminococcus faecigallinarum
GGGATTGGGAAGGGAGGCTAGCCTCCCTTCCCTGGCTTTCTGGGAACTCTTTCTCCACAGAAAGAGTTCCCCTGGGGGTCCGGGGGGCGGAGCGCCCCCCGCAAAAGGGGGTGTGGGGGAATCCCCCCACAAAAAAACGGGAGGGCCGGGCGCAGCCCGGCCACGGCAGCGGCGGCGAAGCCGCCTACCTGCGAAGGACAAAAAAGGAAGGCCCTAGGCCTTCCTTTTTTGTCCTTATGCCAGATTGGTTTTGTGAACCATGACCCAGCGGGTCAGCAGATACTGCGCCACCCCTTGGATCAGGACCATCGCCGCCAGGAACCACAGGAACCCGTGGACGACCGCCATGGCGTTGCTGATGGTGGCCTCCTGGGCCACCTGGCCGCTCTCGTCGATGACCACCAGGAACCGTTCCGCCACCGGCCCGGCTACCACCGGCATCAGCACGGTGGTGACAAAGGTGACAAACAGCTCGATCACAATGGTGATGCCAATGTAGGACACCACCGCCCCCAGTATCCGGTGCTTGCCCATCAGCTGACCCAGGGTAATGGCGGTGTAATAGCTGAGGGTGCTCACTATCGTGCTGAACAGGCACAGGGCGCAGAACTCCACCACCGCCAGGGTCATCGACCCTGTCCACAGGGGAGCAATCTCCCGGTTCCAGGCGGCGGCAATCTCCTGGAAGGCTATCAACCAGGTCTCCTTCTGCCACACCAGGATTCCCAGGGACAGCAGGATCATCCCCATGCTCAGGACACTCCACAAACTGCTGATCAGCAGTTTGGACCAGAGAAGCTGGTCCGCCGTCACCGGCAAGGTCTGCATCAGGTATCCCTCGTCCCCGTACAGGTTCCGGTAGTACCGCACCACCGATACCACCGTGGTCAGCAGGAAAACCGCCACGATGGCGATGATATAAAACCCAAGGCTGAGCCCCAGCAGAATGTCCATCCAGGTCGAGTCGGGATGGGGGGTATAGTTCCAGACCGTGGTCCGGGCCACCACCGACAGGACCAGCAGCGCCAGATAAAAGGGCAGAAAAACCCTTGCCGTGGAATACAGCTCATATTTCAGCAGTTTTTTCAGCATCGAAATACCTCCCGAAACAGTTCGTCCACACTTTTCCCCCGGTTCTCCCGGATCTCGTCGGCGGTGGACTGGAGGACAATCCCTCCCTGGTTGATCATCACCACATCGTCCAGCAGATTTTCCACCTCGGCAATCAGGTGGGTGGAGATCAGGACGGTGGAATTCTCGCTGTAGTTGCCGATGATGGTGCGGAGGATATAATCCCGTGTGGCCGGGTCCACCCCGCCGATGGGCTCATCCAGCAGGTACAGGTCCGCCCTGCGGCTCATCACCAGCACCAGCTGCACCTTTTCCCGGGTCCCCTTGCTCATGGACTTGATGGTATCCCCCGGATCGATCTTGAGGGCCGCCAGCATCTCCCGAGCCTTTGCGCCGTCAAAATCCCGGTAAAAATCCTGATAGAACCCAACCAGCTGGCTGGCCTTCATCCATTGCTCCACCGCCATCCGCTCGGGCAGGTAGGACACCTGGGCCTTGGTGGCGGGGCCCGGCTTTTTCCCGTCCACCAGGATCTCTCCATGGGTGGGTGAAAGCAGGCCGCAGGCCAGCTTGATCAGGGTGGTTTTCCCGCTGCCGTTGGGGCCCAGCAGGCCGACGATCCTCCCCCGCCCCAGCTGCAGGTTGATCCCCTGCAGAGCCGTCCGGGAACCATAGGTCTTGACCAAATTTCTGCACTCCAAAATCGGTGCCGTCATCCGTTTGCCTCCTCCTTTTCGATCACCTGGCGGATCAGACCCAGCGTCTCCTCCCGTCCAAAGCCCAGGTTCTCCATCTTTTCCAGAAACTCCCCCGCCTGCTCCCTTGCCAGGCGCAGCTTCAGCTCTTCAATCATGGCTCGATCCTCCGTAATCATCCGGCCGCTGGTACGCTGGCTGTACACCAGCCCGCTGCTTTCCAGCTCGGCCAGGGCCTTCTGCATGGTATTGGGGTTCACCGCCGCCTGGGCCGCCAGCTCCCGCACGCTGGGCAGCCGTGACCCCGGCGGATACCGGCCCGCCACAATCTCCACCTGTATCTGCTCCATCAGCTGGAGATAGATGGGCCGGTCCCCCGTCAGCTTCCAGGTCATGCTCTCCCTCCTTTGTACTATTGTACTATGCACTTAATACAATAGTACAAACAAAGCCGGTTGTCAACCCCCGGCGGAATATTTTTTCGTCCCCGCCCGCTGGGACCCCGGCTCCCCGACACAAAAGGCCCCCGGCAGCTGTACGCTGCCGGGGGCCTTTTTTCTTAGCCGCGGTTGAGGATCGTTTCCCGCATCTCCAGGTAGTCGTCGTAGGTGCACATCCGGTCGATGCACCCGTCGGGGGTAAGCTCGATGATCCGGTTGGCCACCGTCTGGACAAACTGATGGTCGTGGGAGGCAAAGAGGACGATCCCCTTGAAAGCGATCAGGCCGTCGTTCACCGCCGTGATCGACTCCAGATCCAGGTGGTTGGTGGGCTGATCCATCACCAGCACATTGGAACCGAACATCATCATCCGGGAGAGCATGCACCGCACCTTCTCCCCGCCGGAGAGCACCTTCACCGGCTTGTACACCTCGTCTCCCGAGAAGAGCATCTTCCCCAGGAAGCCCCGCAGGTAGCTTTCGGTGGTGTCGTGATCCGAGTACTGCTCCAGCCACTGGATAATGCTGGTGTCGCAGCCGTTGAAATAGGAGGAGTTGTCCTGAGGGAAGTAGGACTGGCTGGTGCTCACCCCCCATTTGAAGGCCCCCTCGTCCGGCTCCAGCTCCTCCATCAGGATCTTGAAGAGGGTGGTGGCGGCAATTTCGTCCCCCACAAAGGCGATCTTGTCCCCTTTGTTCACCCGGAAGGACAGGTTGTGGAGGACCTGTACCCCGTCCACCGTCTTGGACAGGTTCTCCACCCACAGGATCTCCTTCCCCGGCTCCCGGTCCATCTGGAAGGAGACAAAGGGATACCGGCGGGAGGAGGCGGGCATCTCCTCCACCGTCAGCTTATCCAGCAGCTTGCGGCGGGAGGTGGCCTGCTTGGACTTGGACTTGTTGGCCGAGAACCGCTGGATAAAAGCCTGCAGGTCCTTGATCTTCTCCTCCCGCTTCCGGTTCTGGTCCTTGATGAGCCGCTGCATCAGCTGGCTGGACTCGTACCAGAAGTCATAGTTACCCACATAAATCTTGATCTTGTTGTAGTCCACATCCACCGTGTGGGTGCACACGTTGTTGAGGAAGTGGCGGTCGTGGGAGACCACCAGCACCGTGCCGGGGTAGTCCAGTAGGAAGTCCTCCAGCCAGTTGATCGACCGGATGTCCAGGCCGTTGGTGGGCTCGTCCAGAAGGATAATGTCCGGCTGGCCAAATAGGGCGGCCGCCAGCATCACCTTCACCTTCTCGGCGCCGGTGAGGGCGCTCATCTGGCTCTCCAGCAGCTCCGAGCCCAGGCCCAGGCCTCCCAGCAGCTTGGCGGCGTCGGTCTCCGCGTCCCAGCCGCCCATCTCGGCAAACTCCCCTTCCAGTTCGGAGACGCGGATGCCGTCCTCGTCGGAAAAATCCGGCTTGGCATAGAGGGCGTCCTTCTCCTTCATCACCTGGTACAGGCGGGGATTGCCCATGATGATGGTATCCAGCACCGAGTACTGGTCAAAGGCAAAATGGTCCTGCCGCAGCACCGACATCCGGGTCTTGGGGTCCCGGACCACCTCTCCCTTGGTGGGCTCCAGTTCCCCCGACAGGATCCGCAGGAAGGTGGACTTGCCGGCCCCGTTGGCGCCGATGATGCCGTAGCAGTTGCCGGCGGTAAACTTCAGATTGACATTGGAAAAGAGCGTCTGGCCGTCAAAGCCGATGCTCAGATCGGTAACCGTAATCATGTGGATTCCTTTTCCCCCTTTGTGGTAGGCGGCCCTGCCGCCGGACAATGGTTCTTGACACAAACAGGGTTAGTATACCACAAGAAAAGGACGAAGGGAAGCCCTTTTTAAGCGATTCTCTCCTGGGTCAGCTCCCGGGCCAGGCGGTCCAGCAGCTGGATGGTGGTGCGGATGTCCTCCTCGGCGGTCTCCGGGTTGGGGCAGCAGATCCGCAGCACCTTCTTCCCCTTCAGCTGGGTGGTCAGAATCTGGGCATAACCGCTGGCGGTTACCGCCTGGGCGATCCGCTGGTTGAGGCCGTCCAGAGCCCCCTCCTCCACCCCCGCCGGGGCATAGCGGAAATTCACAATGGCCTGCTGGGCCGGGCAGACAATCTCCCATCCGGGGCACCGGCGCAGGGACTCCTCCGCCAACCGGGCCATGGCGCAGCCGTGGTCGATGGCCTGGCCCATCCGGTCGGTCCCCATCACCTGGAGGGTGGCCCACAGCTTCAGGCTGCGGGCGGGGCGGGTCAGCTCCGGACCCAGATCCCAATAGTTCAGCTGCCCCTCCTGGATGACCGCGTCCTCCAAATACTCCGGATGGACGGCAAAGCTGTGCACCAGGTCCTGCCCGTCCCGCACCAGCACGGCGCTGCAGCCATAGGTCTGCATCAGCCACTTGTGGGCGTCCCAACTGATGCTGTTCGACCGCTCGATCCCCCGCAGCTTCTCCCGCTGCTCTTCCGACACCAGGAGGGAGGCCCCATAGGCGCCATCCACATGCATCCACAGGCCCTCCCGCTCGCACAGGGACCCGATCTCCTCCAACGGGTCGATGCTCCCGGTGTTGGTGGTGCCGGCCGTGGCGATGACGGCGAAGGGCTTCCTCCCCGCCGCCCGGTCCTCCCGGATGGCCGCCTCCAGGCGGTCCACCCTCATCCGGAACAGCTCGTCGGTGGGGATGACCCGCACCTGCTGGGGTGCGAAGCCCAGGATGTGCAGCCCCTTTGCCACCGAGGAGTGGGTCTGCTCCGATACATAGGCCACTCCCCTGGCCCGGTCTTCCTGGGGCAGGAGCTTGTCCCGGGCGGCGGTCAGGGCGGTGAGATTGGCCATCGACCCGCCGGAAACAAAGAGGCCGCTTCCCGTGTGGGGGTATCCGGCCAGGGAGCACATCCACCGGATGACCTCCTGCTCAATGCAGCTGGCGGTGGAGGCATTGATCCAGCAGCCGGCATGGGGATCGTAGCCGCTGGTCATCACCTCCCCCATCCAGGAAAAGAGGGAAACCGGGCTGGGAATACAGGCAAAGCACCGGGGATGCTGCACCAGGGTCTGGTTGGCATAGACCTCCTTCTCCATCTCCTCAAAGACCTGCCGCACCGGCCGGCCCTCCCGGGGGATGCCCCGCTCCCGCAGGCGGCGGATGGTGGACTCGTCCCCCTCCCGGTAAACCGGTTCTTCCTTCATCCCTTCGTACCGGGACAGCAGGGTGGGGATAAACTCCTCCAGCAGTTCCCCCAGCTGTCTCTTCTGTACTTCCATTGCAAATTCCATGGCGGTGACCCTCCGTTCCCAGTGCTGTCTTGACTTTCTTCAGGAAGTAGTGTACCATCAAAATAAGATTTTGTTAAATTCATATATTTCATAATATCGTTTTGTAATTTTAATAGGAGGATCCATGGAACTGCGAAATCTCACGACCTTTGTGCGGGTAGCGGAGCTGCAAAGCTTTTCCCGGGCGGCCCAGCAGCTGGGGTATTCCCAATCGGCGGTCACCGTCCAGATCCAGCAGCTGGAGGGGGAGCTGGGCACCCGGCTCTTTGAGCGGATCGGCCGGCAGGTGAAGCTGACCCAGGACGGAGAGCGCCTCCTTCCCCGGGCGCTGGCGGTGATGAAGGCGGTGGACGAGGCCTCCCGCCTCACCGCCGGCCAGGGAACCCCCACCGGGAGCCTGCGGATCGGCACCGCCGAGTCCCTGCTGGGCAGCGTCCTTCCCCCCGTCCTCATGGCCTTTGGCCGCCGGTGCCCCCATGTGGAGCTGAGCACCTGCACCGCCTCCCCCAGCCAGCTGTTCCAGATGGTGCGGCAGAACGAGGTGGACCTTCTCCTTTTCCTGGACGAGCGGACCAACTTCCCCGAATGGATCAAGGCAGCCGAGCGGCAGGAGCGGGCGGTCTTTGTGGCGCCGGCCGACCATCCCCTGGCGGGACAGAAGGGCATCCCCCTGGAGCGGCTGCTGCAGGAGCCCTTTCTCCTCACCGAGAAGGGGATCAGTTATCGGTACGCCATGGAACAGGCCCTGGCCTCCCGGGGGCTGGCCATTCGCCCCTTCCTGGAAACGGGCAGCACCCAGCTGATCGCCTATCTTCTCCGCCAGCGGATCGGCGTCTCCTTCCTGCCGGAATACACGGTGACCGAGGAGATTGCCGCCGGCCGGCTGGCCATTCTGGACGTGGACTGCCCGCCCATCACCATGTGGAGCCAGCTGGTCTACCACCGGAACAAGTGGGTCACTCCCCAGATGGAAATCTTTCTGGAGCTGATGACCCGCTGTCTGGTGGGCAGGCCCGCCTGAGGTGCCTTTCCCTTTCTAAGGGAAAAAGCCCGGCCCGGAAGCGGCATCGCTTCCGGGCCGGGCTTTGGTTTTCCGGCAAGGGCCCTTTAGGGATGGTGCAGAATCATCCGGGCGCATTTGTACACGTCGCCGCACCCCAGGGTAATCACCAGATCCCCCGGGCGGGCGTTGGCCGCCACATAATCGGCCATCTCCTGGAAGGTGGGGTACCACACGCTGCCGGGGATTCGGTCGGCCAGCTCCTGGGTGGAAACCCCGTAGGTGTTCACCTCCCGGGACCCCATGATCTCCGACAGTACCACCCGGTCCGCCAGGGAGAGGGCCTTGGCAAAATCGTCCATCAGCAGCCGGGTGCGGGAATAGGTAAAGGGCTGAAACACCGCCCACACCCGTACAAAGGGCAGCTCCTTGGCGGCCCGGAGGGTGGCGGCAATCTCCGCCGGGTGGTGGGCGTAATCGTCGGCCACGGTGACCCCCTGCCGCTCGCCCAGCACCTCGAACCGCCGCCCCGCCCCGGCAAAGTGGGGCATCGCCGCCGCCAGCGCCTGGGGCGTGACCCCCGTCTCCAGCGCCGCCACCGCGGCGGCGGTAGCGTTGAGGACATTGTGCTGCCCCGGCAGGTGGATGTCCAGGGTGACCACCTTCTCCCCGCCCTTCTTCATCAGGTCAAAGGAGCGGCGCATCCCGCCGTGGGCCACAACATTCCGGGCGTAGTAATCGTTCTCCTCCCCCAGGCCGAAGGTAATCACCGGCTTTCCGCAGCCGGCCACCGCCTTGCGGGTATTGGGATCGTCCCCATTGGCAATCACCAGCCGGGAAGCCATAGAGGCAAATTGATGGAAGGAGCGGATGATGTTCTCCAGGGTGCCGAAGTACTCCAGGTGGTCGGCATCCACATTGAGGATCACCGCCACGTCGGGGGAGAGCTGGAGAAAATGGTCCTGAAATTCGCAGGACTCGCAGACCAGCACGTCGCTTTCCCCCGCCCGGCCGTACCCGCCGATGGCGGGCAGCTTGCCGCCGATCACCGCCGAAGGATCCTTCCCCGCCTCCAGAAGGATCTGGGTCAGCAGGGCGGTGGTGGTGGTCTTGCCGTGGGTGCCGCAGACGCAGATGGCGTCGGCAAAGCAGGAGGAGATCACCCCCAGCATCTTGGCCCGCTCCCACAGAGGCAGTCCCGAGGCCTTGGCCGCCTCCAGCTCCGGATTGCCCGGCAGAATGGCGGCGGTGTAGACGATCATATCCGCCCCGGCAATGTTCTCCGCCCGCTGGCCGATGGTGACCGGAATCCCCATCTGCCGCTCCAGCTCCACAATATCCCCTTCGTTGTTGTCCGACCCGGTGATGGCAAAGCCCTGTCCCTTGAGGATCTGGACCAGGGGAAACATCCCCGACCCGCCGATACCGATAAAATGAATCCGCTCTACCCCCGCCGGGAGCTTGCCGCGTATCTCCAACATTCCACTGTCACTCCTATCCCCTTCTGAAAAAGGGGCCGATTCTTCCTCTTATTATATTCCCTTTTCCCCCGAAAATAAACCGTTTTTTCCCTCCTTGCCGGCAGAACGGCGAGCCGCTGGTGAATATTTCCTTCCCGCCGGCCCATACTAACCAGGACAAAAGGAGGTTGTAACCATGCATGTAACCGATATTCGCATCCGCAGAACCTACCAGGATTCCCGCCTCAAGGCGCTGGTCTCGGTCACGGTGGACGGGGACCTGGCGGTCCACGACATCAAGGTGATCGAGGGGCCCCAGCGGCTCTTTGTGGCCATGCCCAGCCGCAAGGACGAGAGCGGCACCTTCCGGGACATCGCCCACCCCATCACGCCCCAGGCCCGCCGCGCCCTGGAAACCGCCATCCTGGACGCCTACCGCCAGTACCTGGACAACCAGTCCGCTTCCGGCGGCCAGCTGGTGCCGGACCATCCGGTCCTTCCCACCGCCAATCCCTCCTGACCGTTCCCGTTTTCCGGCCCGCCGGCCCTCCCGCAGGGGAGTGCGGCGGGCTTTTCCGCGGCCGGACGAAAAGCGGCCGGGCTGGAGGGAGGCCCCCTCCGGCCCGGCCGGCTCATTTGTGATATTTGGCCCCGCCGTTGATGGAAAAGGCCCGGTACAGCTGCTCCAGCACCAACACCCGGGCCAGCTGATGGGGAAAGGTCATGGGGGAGATGGAAAGGCGAAAGTCGGCCCGGTCCTTCACCTGCTGGCTCAGGCCGAAGGACCCGCCGATGACAAAGACCAGCTGGCTTTTGCCTCCCACCGTCACCTGTTCCAGGCGGGCGGCCAGCTGGGGGGAGGAGAGCTCCCTTCCCTCGATGCAAAGGGCGCAGACCCACGCCCCCTGGGGAATGGCCTGGAGCAGCTTTTTCCCCTCCGCCTCCAGTCCCCCCTGGATCTGGGCGGGAGAGGGGCGGTCGGGCAGGCGGTACTCCTCCACCTCGACAACCGACAGGCGGCAGAAGCTTCCCATCCGCTTTTGATACTCGGCGCAGGCCTCCCGCCAGTAGGATTCCTTCAGCTTGCCCACCACCAATAAGGTAACCGATACCATCTTTCTCCTCCTAAAACACGATCATCGGGTCCGGCGTCTTCCGGCTGGCCACCTGGAGAAGGTAATCCTCCCCCTGGCGGCAGCCGGCGGCAAGCAGCTCCGACCGGGCCGTCTCAAAGGCCAGCTGGGGCAGGTTGTTCTCCTGGCTCAGGTGGGCCAGCACCAGCCGGGTCGTCCCGCTCTCCACCAGCCGCACCAGCTGGGCGGCACAGTCGTCGTTGGACAGGTGCCCCAGCTGGGAGGATATCCGCTTCTTCAGATAATAGGGATAGGGGCCGCAGGCCAGCATCCCAGGGTCGTAGTTGGACTCCAGCAGCACCAGGTCGCAGCCGGAGAGGGCACGGTCCACCCCGTCGGTCACCTGGCCCAGGTCGGTGGCCACCCCGATCCGCCGCCCGTCCCCGGTGGTGAGACGGTACCCCTGGGGGGCCGCCCCGTCGTGGCTGGTTTCAAAGGGGACCACCTCCATCCCCCCAATCTCCATGGGGGAGGAGAGCTCGGTCAGCTGGGCGCCCGGCGGCAGCCAACCCCCCCGGACAAGGTAGTCCAATGTAGCCGCCGCCGAGTAAACGGGGACCTTCAGCTTCTTCAGCAGCACCTTCAGCCCCCGGATGTGGTCCACATGCTCGTGGGTGATAAGGATGCCGGCGATGGCCGAGGTCTCGGCCCCCACCTGGGCCAATCCGTCCAGTATCGCCTTGCAGCTGACCCCCGCATCCACCAGCAAGCCGCCCCGCCCGCCTCCTACATATGTACAATTTCCACTGCTTCCACTGTACAGGGTGCAGAATCTGGCCATTTGTCGTCTCCTTCCCGGGAAAGGCCAGGCAGCGCCATGCAAAACAGCTTCTGCCCATAAAAACCGGGGGCTTCCCCCTCCCCCCACAGCCCGATCCCCAGGGACAAGGCCGCCGTCGCCAGCAGCGCCACCGCTGCCGCCGTCATCCACCGGTACGCCATCGCTCTTCCTCCCCTCTCTCCCTAGTCTGCCCCCTTTTGGGGACGCGCTAGACACAGGCGGCGGAAAAACCGGCTCTTTTCCGGCAAAAAAAGAGCCCTGCCAGGACATGGTCTTGGCAGGCTGCTTTCACACGCGGGGGACCTCCCCCTTCCAGGAACCGGCCCGGTTCCTCTTTACAGAGCCTTGGGCAACGAGAGGCCGTCCGGCAAAACCCGCTTCTCGATGGAGGCGCCGAGGGCCTGGAGCTTCTCCACAAAATCCTCGTATCCCCGCTCGATGTGGTGGATCTCCTCAATCTCGGTGACGCCTTCCGCCGTGAGGGCGGCGATCACCAGGGCAGCCCCGGCCCGCAGGTCGGTGGCCTTGACCGGCGCGCCCTTCAAGGGGGTTCCCCCTTCAATGACCGCCACCTTGCCGTCCACCTGGATGCTGGCGCCCAGCCGGTTCAGTTCATCCACATAGCGGAACCGATTGTCCCACACCCCCTCGGTGATGATGCTGGTCCCCTGGGCGCCGGTGAGCACCGCCGCCATCTGGGGCTGCATATCGGTGGGGAAGCCGGGATGGGGCATCGTCTTGACGTTGACCCGCTTGAGGGGCCCCTCCCGCCGGACGCGGATGGAATCGTCATACTCGGTGATCTCCGCCCCGGCCAGGGCCAGCTTGGCGGTGATCGACTCCAGATGCTTGGGGATCACGTTCTTTACCAGCACGTCCCCGCCGGTGGCGGCCACCGCCGCCATATAGGTCCCGGCCTCAATCTGGTCGGGGATGATGGCATAGTTGACGCCATGGAGGATATCCACCCCATAAATCTTGATGACGTCGGTACCGGCGCCCCGGATATCCGCCCCCATGGCGTTTAAGAAGTTGGCCAGGTCCACAATATGAGGCTCCTTGGCGGCATTCTCCAGCACCGTGAGGCCGGTGGCCTTTACCGCCGCCAGCATCACGTTGATGGTCGCCCCCACCGATACCATGTCGAAATAGATGTGGGCCCCGGTGAGCCGCTGGGTATGGGCATTGATCATGCCGTGGTCGATGGACACATCCACCCCCAGCGCTTCAAATCCCTTGATGTGCTGGTCGATGGGCCGGACGCCAAAACAACAGCCCCCCGGCATCGAGACGCTGGCCTTGCCAAAGCGCCCCAGCAGGGAACCCAGAAAATAGTAGGAAGCCCGCATATGCCTGGCCAGCTCGTAGGGGACCAGGGTATCGTTTACATTGGTGGTGTCGATCTCCACCGTGTGTTTGTCCAGCATCTTGACCTGGGCGCCCAGGTCACGCATAATATGAAAAATCCCGGCAACGTCAATGATCCCAGGAATGTTCTCCAAAACGCAGCGGCCCTTGGCCAGAATAGTCGCGGGAATGATGGCGACGGCGGCATTCTTGGCTCCGTAAATGTCCACCTCGCCATACAGCTTCGATCCGCCTGTGACTACATACTTCTCCAAAGCGGTTACTCCCCTTATTGTAGTTTTGAAACGCCGCTCCCCCTTGGGCGCGGACAACCCCAAGCCTGCCTTTCCCCACGGGTGCAGGCGGGATAACCGGACCCGTCTTTCCAAAAAGCGGAAGACGTCCTATGTGAGCCGCCGATCCAGCAGCGGCAAATGAAATTCAACAAAACGGCGTGGCAACCCACGCACTTCCACGCTCCTATTATAACACCATCCGGACATAAATAAAAGTGGAAAAATTCATTTTTCACCCTGAAAAACTGCTTATTTCCACTTTTTTTCGACAAATACTCCCCAGGGGATTCCCTGCTCCAGGCTATGGATTTGCCAGGGAACCCCAGGCGAGGCCCCCTCCCGGCCGGGAGGGTCAGGGGACAATCCTTCCGGCCGGCGGGTCCTATTCCTCCCACCAGGGGCGGTGGGAAAGAAGGGAATCCTCCCCGGGGGCGGGGGTTCCCTCCCCGGCCCGGCCCAGCGTCTCCAGCAGATCCCGGAGGGCGCCCAGGTGCTGCTCCTGCCAATCCTCCGACAGGTACAGGGGCGCCCCCGGCAGGAAGAAACTGTCGGCCGGCTTCCAGGCGATGGTGGTGCTGGTGGAGAGGGTCTCCCCCTCCTCCCCAAAGGCCAGGACATGCCCTTCCCGGCAGGCCCAGATCCGCAGATCACACCGGTAGCCGCCGGGAATCCGCTCGTCCCGGCCCGATTGATAGGGGACCTCCCGGCCGCCTTTGTCGGCAAACTCCTCCAGGGTGGGCACCAGCTCCACCTGGTACTCCTCCCGCGCCCGGCGGCAGAAGGGCTGGCTGATGGCGGCCAGCTCCTGCCACGCCTTCTTTTGGAAGTCCGCCAGCTGCTGGGGGGTGCCATGCTTGATCTCCATACACTCCGCTCTCCTTCCTCGTGGCCAAACGGCCGGCCCCCTCTTGCCTGTTGTTCCCGGGGCCGGCCGTCCATATGGGATTACAGCTGGATGTGGGCGCAGATGTCGTCCCGCATCCGGATTGCCTCCCGACGGGCAGCCTGGGCATAGTCCCGGGGGTCGCAGCCCTCCTTCTTCCAGGCGCACATGATGCCCCGGGAAGAGTTGATGACCGCACCCAGGCCCCGGCTGTCAAAGGCGGCGGCCACATCGGCGGCGGCCCCGCCCTGGGCCCCGTACCCGGGCACCAACAGGAACACATGGGGCATGGCCGCCCGCATCTCCTGGAGCTGACGGGGATAGGTAGCCCCCACCACGGCCCCCACCGGACCGTATCCGTACTGGCCGGCGGCCCCTTCATTCCAGCCGTTGACCATCTCGCCCATCACCCGGTACACCGGCCGGTCCCCGATGAGCTGGTCCTGCAGCTCCCCCGAGGAGGGGTTGGAGGTTTTCACCAGGACAAAGACGGTCTTGCCGTCCCGCCGGCAGACCTCCAGGAGGGGCTTGACACAGTCGGTGCCGAAGTAGGCGTTGACCGTCAGGCTGTCCCCGTCAAAGGCCCGCAGCTCCACCCCGTCCACCAGGGTGTGGCCCAGATGGCCCTCGGCGTAGGCCTCCATGGTGGAACCGATGTCCCCCCGCTTGGCGTCGGTAATGACATACATGCCCTTCTCCTTGGCATAGTCGATGGTCTCCTTGAGGACCTTGACCCCCTCCCAGCCCAGCAGCTCGTAGAAGGCGGCCTGGGGCTTGACGGCGGGAACAATGTCACACAAAGCGTCGATCAGCCCCTTGTTAAAGGTCAGGTAGGCGTCGGCGGCGCCGGCCAGGGTCCGGCCGTACCGCTGGAAGGACTCCTCCTTGATCCAGTCGGGGATGTAGTCCAGCTTGGGGTCCAGGCCGGCTACGGTGGGGTTTTTGCAGGCGAGAATCTTTTCACAAAGGCGGTCAAAAGACATAACATCGTCTCCTTTTTGGTAGTTGAGGGAACAGGGGCTAGGGCAGGTCCCGATAGGTGATCCGCCCCCCCAGGATGGTGGCCTTCACCTTGCAGGGAAGCTCCCACCCGTCAAAGGGCGTGTTGCGGGACCGGGAGCGGAGCTTGTCCGCCTGGACGGTCCACCGCTCCTCCGGCGCAAAGAGAACCACGTCGGCGGCGGCCCCCAGGGTGAGGGTGCCGGCGGGAATCCCCAGCAGACAGGCCGGGTTCCAGGACATGAGGCGGATCAGGCGGGAGAGGGAAAGCTTTCCCCCCTCCACCAGGGCCTGGTAGGCAAGGCCCAGGGAGGTTTCCAGGCCGATGATCCCGTTGGGCGCCTTGAGGAAGTCGGCCTTTTCCTGGGGAGCGTGGGGGGCATGGTCGGTGGCGATGGCATCGATGGTTCCATCCCGAAGCCCCTCCAGCACCGCCAGCCGGTCCTCCTCGGTGCGCAAGGGGGGATTCATCCGCCAGTTGGCGTCCCGGCGCAGGAGCTCCCGGTCGGTGAGGTGCAGGTAGTGGGGCCCCGTTTCACAGGTGACCCGGCAGCCGTGGGCCTTGGCCTGACGGATGATCTCCACCGAGCCCTTGGTGCTCACATGGGCGATGTGGATCGCCCCGCCGGCGGCCTGGGCCAGGATGATCTCCCGGGCGGTGATGGAGTCCTCGCTGGACCGGTCCATCCCCTTGACCCCCAGGCGGCGGGAAATCTCCCCCTCGTTCATGATTCCCCCCGCCACAATGGACAGGTCCTCACAGTGGCTGATGGTGAGCAGCCCCTCCCGGCCGGCGGCAGCGATGCCCGCCTGCATGAGGGCGGCCTTCTCCACCGGGCGGCCGTCGTCGCTCACCGCCACCACCCCGGCGGCCTTGAGGGCGGCAAAATCGCAGAGGGTCTCCCCCTTCATCCCCCGGGTGATGCACCCGACGGGATACACCCGGGCATCCCCCTGGGCTGCCTTCTCCAGCACATAGGCGGCGCCCTCCGGGCTGTCGCAGGGGGGATTGGTGTTGGGCATGCAGGCGATGGAGGTAAATCCTCCCGCCGCCGCCGCCCGGCTGCCGGAAAGGATGTCCTCCTTATGGGTAAAGCCCGGGTCCCGCAGGTGGACATGCATATCCACCAATCCGGGGGCGGCCACCAGCCCGGTGCCGTCGATCACCTGGGCCTGGGGGTGTTCCCCCTCTACCCGGCCCACGGCGGCAATCCTCCCCTCCCGCAGGAGAAGATCCCCCACCTGGTCCCGGTTGTTGGCCGGGTCCACAATCCGCGCGTTCTGAATCCACAGTTCCTCCATAACAGCCCTCCTGACTGCCAGCGTCCTTGGTTTTTACAGTCGTGTTTATGGTACCATAATCCCCCAGTCTTTGCAAGGGAAGCGGGCATTTCTTCCCCGCCCGCGCTGCCGTCCCCGGTTGACCTTTCCCCGCCGGTATGCTATCTTAAAAGTGGTTCAAATCCTCAACTTCTGACTTGGGGATTCTGCTATGGATTGCTGTTGTTCCATTAGGAACAGGCAGCTTCCGAAAACAGTCCCCCTTCCTAAGTCGATGCAGAAAGGAAAAACACCAATGAAACAATATGAGTATATGGCTGTCGATCTAAGCGCCGAGCCTTCCTTTAACGTCCATGTAAAAATGGAGAGGTATATTGAAAAACTGAATGCGTATGGCAAGCAGGGGTGGCGGTTAATCTCCGGGGCAGATAATTGGAAATACTCGATTTTTGAAAGAGAGATCGATCGCGAATAACGGAAAAAACCCGGAAACCACCGCCGGAGATCGAAACGGAGGCAGTCCTATGAATCTTTCCTTTCCATGTCAAACAGTCCTCTCCCTGGTTCTGCTGGCCGCGGGACTCTTCCTCTCTTTGCAGCTGGGAGGCGAGCGGTTCTATAATCTGAGCTGGGTCCTGGTGGGGCTTCTGTTCCTATGCCACCCGGTTTTTCCCAGGATTGCCGCCGGCCTGGGGGAAAAGAAGGCCCAAATGGGCATCCGTATCGCGGCGGCGGTCATCCTCTTCATCGGGCTTACCAACGGGTTTGGGGTGTAAAGAGGGGGCTATCCCCGCCGCGGAGGCTCCCAACCGTAAAATTTCCGAAAAACCGGTGACATTTGTTCCCAAACCGTTTATAATAGCAGGTGGAAGATCAGCGATTTTCCCATTTTGTTGCAAAGGAGGTCATGTTCCATGGCCATGGAAAACAGCCCGCAGTTTAACACCGGTGAAAAGCCCGGCAACGGGATCTACCAGTGCCGCTTCTGTGGCAAATTTGCCATCATCAAGAGCCCCGACGAGGTCCTTCCCGACTGCCCCAAGTGCAAAAAGCCCACCACCTATTTTAAGAAAACCTGATCCCTTGCGACTCTTGGCGCCGCCCCCCCAAACCGTGGGGCGGCGCTTTTTCTTGACAAGGAAGGTTTATCCTGATAAACTTATTCTTACCAAAGGTTTATTATAATAAACCTATTCCCGGCAAGAAAGAGGGATCCTATGGAAAAACTGTTTGACGGGGAATTCCGGCTGATGGAGATCCTCTGGCGGGAGGCCCCCATCGGTTCCACCCGGCTGGTGAAGCTCTGCCAGCAGGAGCTGGGGTGGAACAAGAGCACCACTTATACGGTGCTGCGCCGCCTCTGCGCCAAGGGGGCGGCGCAAAACGAGAAGGCCACCGTCACCCCCCTTGTCACCCGGGAGCAGGCCCTCCAGGCGGAGGGGGACGCCCTGGTGAAGAAGAGCGGGGGGATCGGCCTCTTCTTCACCGCCTTCTTCAGCGGCAGGACCCTCACCGCCCAGGAGGCCGCCCAGCTTCAGGATCTGATCGACCGCAGCCGGAAGGAGGACTGAGCCATGTGGGATCCCGTGGGAATTGTGTCCACCTTTTTCAACATGGGGATCGCCACCGGCTTTGTGCTGGGGGCTCTGGCGCTGCTGCGGCCGGTTCTCTTCCGACTGCTCTCCCCCCAGCAGCGGGTGGTCCTGTGGACCGCCGTCTGGCTCACCGCCTACCTGCCCTCCTGGTATGGGCTGGCGGGGGCCCTGTCCTTTTTGCTTCCCGTGGGCTTCCGGGGGTGGATCACCCCCCGCACCGGCGCCCATGGGGTCCCCGCCTATCTGCCGGTGGCGTGGGACAACACCGCCGCCAACCTGGTCTTCCCCGGGGGGAAGGCGGTGGAGCTGCACAGCTTCTACCCGGTTCTCTACCTGCTGGGGATCTATGTGGCGGGGATTGTGGCTGCCTGCTGGTACACCGGCCGGCAGAACAAGGCCCTCCTCACCCAGGCGGGGAAGGGCCGGATCCTCACCCAGGACGACTGCCTGGAGGGCCTGCTGGGGCTGCGGGACAGCGACGTCTGCGTCCACATCTGCCCAGACCTCGGCACCAGCTTCCTCACCGGCAAAAACAAAACCAGCGATCTGCGGTACAACGTGTATCTCCAGCAGGAGCTGCCCCGGGAGGGGATGGTCCTGGTCCTCCTTCACGAGATGGGCCACATCCGCCTGCATCACCTCTTCTGCAAAACGGCCGCCGGGGCCGCCTGCTGCCTCCACTGGTGGAACCCGCTGATCTGGCTGGGGTTCCGGTATTTCTGCCAGGACCTGGAGCTGGCCTGTGACCGGTGGGTCCTGGCCCAGCTGGACCGGCAGCAGCGGGCCGACTATGCCCAGATCCTGCTGGACCTGGCGGGGGGAAGGCCTCTTCTGGACGCTCCCCTGGCCTTCGGGGAGAGCGACGCCGCCCTGCGGATCCGCCAGGCGGTGGGATGGAAACAGGCAGGCCTCCTGCGGGCCGGCCTCACCTGGGCGGTGGCAGCGGTCCTCCTGCTCTTTTTCACGGTGGCACCCGCCCAGGTCCCCTTCCAGGCGGACAAGGACCTGGCTTGGAAGAGCTATCTCCAGGAAGTCTCTTCCCCTCCGGAGGGCTCTTCCCTTCTGGAAGAAGAAGAGGCACGGATGCGGGAAAGCGGCCTCCTCTCCCCCCGCCAGGAGCTGACCGGCGGCTGGTACCGGGTGGAACCGGTGACCTCCCCCGGGGACGCGGCCCGGGAGGTGACCCTGTGGTTCTCCCGGTCGGATGGGAGATGGATCTCCACCTACTACTGGTGGTGGGGGGCCAACGACCTGTACGGCTTCTCCCGGTTCTTCCCCAGCGGGTCGTTCCGGGAATCCGCCGCCCCGGATCTCGCCGGCTTCACCCCTCTGCCCTGAACGCAAAAAAACGGCTCCCAAGGGGAGCCGTTTTTTTGCATAGTGATCGTCAGGGGCACGGGTCAACGCGTCTCCCCGGGGCAGCCGGGCAGGGAGCCCCGGGCCTTTTCCCAGCGCCGGATCAGGAAGACCGCCAGCCAGCCGATCCCGATCCCCAGCAGGGCGCCGGCCAGCACGTCGGTGGGGTAGTGGACAAAGAGATACAGGCGGGAAAACCCAATCAGCGCCGCCAGCAGATAGGCGCCCCATCCCCAGCCTCGGGAATACCGCCAGATGACGGTGGCGCAGGAGAAGGAATGGAGGGTATGGCCGGAGGGGAAGGAAAAATCGGTGGGGGCCGAGATGAGCAGAGGCCCAAAGCCCACCAGGTCAAAGGGACGGATGCGGGCCACCAGGGGCTTCAGGAGCAGATTCCCCACCACCAGGCCGATGAGAAGGGCCGCCGCCATGGAATAGCCCATCTTTCGCCCCGGGCGGGAAGCCAGGCAGCAGGCTGCCACGGCGATCCAGAAGATCCCCCCATCCCCAAAACGGGTGATGGTGGTCATGAGCCCATCCATCCATCCGCTTCGGAAGAGCTCCTGTATTCCATACAAAATCCCCACATCCCAGGACACAATCGCTTCCAGCAAGACCATCTCTCCTTTCCCGCCGGGGAATTTTTTCTAAGAATACCACAGCCCGCCGGCGGATGCAAGGGAAAGAACGGGAATCCCCCCTTTTGGCCGGCCCTTGCCTTTCCGGCACAAAACCGGTATCATAGGAGGAGCGCAGCTTTTGCAGCCCATCTTCCGGGAGGTTTTTTCCATGGAGCAATCGATTTCCATCACCCTCACTGCCAACGAGGGCATCCTGATCCAGCAGGGGGCGCTCCGCCTGCTGGTGGATGGCATCCACCGGGGCGGCGGCGGGTTTTCTCCTGTCCCCGCCGATCTTCTGGAGGAGATGTGCCGGGGGGAAGGCCCCTTCGGCAACGTGGACCTGATGCTCTATACCCACTGCCATCCCGACCACTTTCACCCCGGGGATACCGCCCGCTATCTGGCCGCCAACCGGGTCAAAGGGCTCTTCTTCCCCGACGAGCCCCCCTTCCACCGGCCGGACCTGCTGGAGGCCGCCGCCCGCAGCGGGGCGTCCATCCGATGGCTGGACAGCCCCGACGGGAAGGTCTGCCTCTACTCCCCCCTGCCGGGGGTCCATGTGGGGGTATGCCGCCTTCCCCATGCCGGGGGGAAGGATTTTGCCGGGGTGGGCAACTACTGCTTCCTCCTGCGCCTGGGCGGAAAGAACCTCTTTCTCCCGGCGGACGCCGACTACCTGCCGGAAGCCTTTTCCCGGATGCTGGCCGGCACCCCGGTGGACGCCGCCCTGGTCAACCCCCTCTATGTGAACAAGCGGGAGGGCCGGGCCTCCCTCGCCGCCATCGCCCCCCGGGAGCTGATCGTCTACCACCTGCCCTTTGAGGGGATGGACCAGCTCCACTTCCGTCCCGCCATCCAGCGGGACCTGGAGCGGTTTGCCGGGGAGCTTCCCCCTGCCCGCCTGCTGTGGAATCCCCGGCAGACCCTTCTGCTCCCCGCCCGGTAGCTCTCCCTCCTGCCAAACGACCAGGGGCCCCGCCTTTCCAACGGAAAGACGGGGCCCCTTTTGCCACCGGCAGCAGCCGGCAGGCAGGTTACTTGTTCTTCAGGTACTGGTCGATGGCCTTGGCAGCCTGCTTGCCGGCGCCCATGGCCAGAATGACGGTAGCCGCGCCGGTGACCGCGTCGCCGCCGGCGTAGACCCCTTCCCGGGAGGTCTGGCAGGTCTCTTCGTTCACCACAAAGCAGCCGTGCTTGTTGGTCTCCAGGCCCTTGGTGGTGTTGCGGATCAGGGGGTTGGGGGAGGTGCCCAGGGCCATGATGACGCAGTCCACATCCAGCTCAAACTCGGAGCCTTCCTTCACGATGGGACGGCGGCGGCCGGAGGCATCCGGCTCGCCCAGCTCCATCTGGACACAGGTCATCCCCTTCACCATCCGGTTGTCGTCCCCCAGGATGGCGGTGGGGTTGGTGAGGACATGGAACTCGATGCCCTCCTCCTTGGCATGATGCACCTCCTCAATCCGGGCGGGCATCTCCTTCTCGGAGCGGCGGTAGACGATGTACACATCCTTGGCGCCCAGGCGCTTGGCACAGCGGGCCGCGTCCATGGCCACGTTGCCGCCGCCCACCACGGCCACCTTCTGGGCGTGCATAATGGGGGTATCGCTCCCCTCCCGGTAGGCCTTCATCAGGTTGGTGCGGGTGAGGAACTCATTGGCGGAGTAGACCCCCTTCAGGTTCTCGCCGGGGATGTTCATAAACCGGGGCAGACCGGCGCCGGAGCCGATGAAGATGGCCTCGAAGCCCTGCTCAAAGAGCTCGTCCACCGTGAGGGTCCGGCCGATGACCACGTCGGTGTCCAGGGTGACGCCGATGGCCTTCAGGTTGTCGATCTCCTTCTGGACAATCTCCTTGGGCAGACGGAACTGGGGAATGCCGTATACCAGCACGCCGCCGGCCAGGTGCAGCGCCTCAAAGATGGTTACGTCGTAACCAGCCTTGGCCAGGTCGCCGGCACAGGTGAGGCCGGCGGGGCCGGCGCCCACCACCGCCACCTTGTGGCCGTTGGGGGCGGGCTTGACAGGGGGCTCGGTGCTGTGGGCCATGTGGTAGTCGGCCACAAACCGCTCCAGGCGGCCGATGCCCACCGGCTCCCCCTTGATGCCCCGGACGCACTTGCTTTCACACTGGGTCTCCTGGGGGCAGACGCGGCCGCAGACGGCGGGCAGGGAGCTGTCCTTGCTGAGGATCTGGTAGGCCCCTTCAAAGTCCTTCTCCTTCACCTTACCGATGAAGCCGGGAATGTCGATGGCGACCGGGCAGCCGCTGACGCAGGGCTTGTTCTTGCAGTGGAGGCAGCGCTCCGCCTCGTCCAGCGCCTGCTCCAGGGTATACCCGAGAGCTACCTCGTCAAAGTTGCCGCGGCGGACCTGGGGGTCCTGGACGGGCATTTCGTTCTTTTTGAGAGACATGTTAGGCATTCTTGTCTACCCCCTTGAACAGATTGCAGGTTTCCTCATACTGATGGCGCTCAAACTCCTTGTACATGGCGCCGCGGGACATGGCCTCGTCAAAGTCCACCAGATGGCCGTCAAAGTCGGGGCCGTCCACACAGGCGAACTTGGTCTCCCCGCCCACGGTGAGGCGGCAGCCGCCGCACATGCCGGTGCCGTCGATCATGATGGGGTTCATGCTGACGATGGTCTTGACGCCGAAGGGCTTGGTGGTGGCGCAGACGAACTTCATCATGATCACCGGCCCGATGGCGATGACCTCGTCGTAGTTTTCGCCCGCCTCGATGAGGGCCTTGAGGGGCGCGGTGACAACGCCCTTCTCCCCGTAGGAGCCGTCGTCGGTCATCATGATCATCTTGTCGCTCACCGCCCGGAACTCATCCTCCAGGATGACCAGGTCCTTGGTGCGGAAGCCGACGATGGAGTGGACCTCCGCCCCCTCCTCGTGGAGCTTCTTGGCCACCGGATAGGCGATGGCGCAGCCGACGCCGCCGCCCACCACGGCCACCTTCTTCAGGCCCTCGGTCTCGGTAGCACGGCCCAGGGGGCCCACAAAGTCCTGGAGATAGTCGCCGGGGTTCTTGTGGTTCAGCTTCTCGGTGGTGGCGCCCACGATCTGGAAGATGATGGACACGGTCCCCGCTTCCCGGTCAAAGTCGGCAATGGTGAGGGGAATCCGCTCCCCGTCCTCGTCTACCCGCAGAATGATGAACTGGCCGGGCTCCGCCTTCCTGGCGACCAGGGGGGCCTCAATCTCCATCCGGGTCACGGTGGGGTTGAGGACCTGCTTTTTCAAGATCTTAAACATAGCTTTGCTCCCTCTTTCCGTGGAATATGGACCTGCCGCCGCCCTTTCTCCCCACACGGGCTTCCCCAGACGGCGGGCTGGCCGTTTTGACCGGCGGCGCCCCTTACCAAAGGGCCGCCGGAGCCTACAAGATTGCCGCCCCCGGCAGGGGGCTCTCCTACAAAAAACAAAGCCGCGGACGGCGGCTTTTGATCTCGGCAGGAAACGGCGATTGGATCGCCCTGCGTCCCCCGCCCGCCGGCATCCAACCACCGGCGGCCCCGCTGGAAATTCCTCCGCCGAAGGGGCGCAGAATGCCTGTCCGGCAGATCCGCACAAGCACCGTTATCATTTTATCAGTCTCGGGGCCGGTTGTAAAGACTCTTCGGCCCAATTTCCTCCCAAATCCAAAGAAAATCCGTCAAAAAGTTCCTCCTCCCCTTTCCTTTGGTCCAAAAAAGAGGATGCCGGCCGGCATCCTCTTCAAGGTGTCCTTCTCCCGCTGCCGATACCTCTCCGGCCTACGGCTCCTTGGTCCACCAAAGGATCCGCCGGGCAAAGGCCGCCGCCTTCTCCTCGATCCCGGGAATCCCCTGGATGCTGCCGGGGCGGTTGGCGGTTTCCACCATGGCAAAATGGTCCGGCAGACGGAAGGTCTTGTTCATATTGAGGCCGCTGATCAGCTGCCCCGCCACAATATCCCCGCCGCTGTACCCGGATACCACCAGGCCGAAGAGGCATTTTTCATAGAACCGCCGCTTCCGGAACAGAGCGGTGAGGCGGTTGATGAAGGCACACAGGTTGGCGCTGAGGGCGTCGTTGTAGTTGGGGCAGATCATCACCAGGGCATCGCAGGCCTCGATGGCCGGGTACACCTCCTCCACCATGGGGCCGCCGTAAAAGCAGCTGCCCTTCTCGCTGTAGTGCATGCAGGTGGGATAGGAGCAACCGGCACAGTCGGCCACGGTGCCGTTGCGCAGGTTGATCTCGGCAATCCGGCAGCCGTCCAGGTGTTCCTTCACCATCCTCCACAGGGCCAGCGTATTGGAGGTGGCGTAATTGCTTGCGTGCAGGGCCAGGATGCCGGGCTCCTTCCGGCGCACCGGCGCAAAGGCCTCCAGCTCCTTCACCAGCTGGACGGCCGACCGGGTATAGGCCTCCCGGTTGCTGGTGCCCAGCACCTGGGCCACCACGTTGAAGTTTTCCAGGGAAGCGGTTCCCTCCACCAGGGGACGGCCGGGAAAGGCGCAGCCGGCCTGGTTGGCGGCAAAGACCAGCTCCCGGGCCACCGATTTGGTGTAGAGCTCGCTGTTGCCGTCCACCAGCACCACCCCCGTGCACCCCTGAAGGAACTCCCCGCCGGTGCGCAGCTTCTTGAGGAACCGGCAGTACTCCAGGTTTACACCGGATTCCCCCAGGGACACAGCAAAAAGAATCCGCCGCCCCCGCAGGGGGACAAACTCCTCCGCCAGGGTTACCTTCTCCACCGGCCGGTCCCCCAGGGCGGCGTCCACCACCTGATGCAGGCGGACCGTCTTGGTGGGGTCGGCACAGCGGGGCATGACCAGCACCATCGGGGCCGAGCAACAAGAATCCTCCGTCATCGGGCAAAACCTCCCTTTTCTTGGAATGATAGGGTCACAAAATGGTTCCCAGGCCCTCCCAGGTTTCCTCCAGCCGGGTAAAGAGGGCATCCGGCAGGGGCAGGGATTCCAGCTCCAGGCCGGCGGGGGTCCACCGGTTCTTGCAGCCCATCCAGACCCCGCCCAGGAAGTTGGAGCTGTAGTGCCACTTTCCCTCCAGGGTAAGCACCAGGGAGATGGCCCCCGAGGAGAGAGCCGGCGCCACATAGGGCTTGAAGCCGGTTTCCCGGGTGCGGAGGTTGGCCTCCAGGGCCAGCTGGGTCAGCTCCCGGGAGATGGCGTCGTCGTACCGGCCAATGCTGTTGGCAATGACCAGCCCCTGACCGTGGGGGCCGTAGGCCCTCCCCTGGGTGAGGAAGGAGGCAAACCGGGGGTCCTTCTTGGCATAATAGGCCGCCCGGCCGTTCATCACCCCCAGGCCGTAGCCCTGCACCTGTTCCGGGCGCAGGCCCAGGCCGTCAAAGGCTCCGTCCTCCCCCTGGTTGCTATAGAGCCACGCCCCCTTGCAGAGGATATCCACCGGGTCGGACACCACCGCGAACAATCCCTCAAAGCCCTTTTCCCGGGCCATCCGGGCATAGGGACGGAGAATGGACAGGTTTCCCTCCATCTGGGCCATCCGCACATCCTTTACCTGGGAGCCCACCGGGGGGATCCCCTTGGAGGCGCAGAAGACAAACACATCCCCGTCAAACAGCCGCTCCGGCGGGATGATCTCCACCGGGGGCAAGGCATCGTAGTCCCAGGGATAGGTGGTCTGGTTCATCTCGTATTCCCATCGCTGGCACATCTGGGGGCTGATGTCACAGATGCCGATGCTCTCCAGCGCCTCCCGGCCCAGAAGCTTGAGGCCGATGAGAAGGGTCCCCCCCACATCCCCCAGAGCCAGCAGGTTGAGGCGCAGCCGCCGGCGGGCAGGGGGTGCCGCCCGCCGTTCCCATCCGGCCCACCGGCGGTTCACCCCCATGAGGGTCCCCTCCTCCAGCCGCGCGGCAAGGGCGGGGGCCAGGGGAGCCCCGGCGGGGAGCCGGTCCGCGTCCAGCCAGGCGGGGCCCTCCGGCGGGCACCCCAGCTGGGCGGGATGGGTCACCTTCCAGGAGGCGCGGGTCCGGGCCGGATCCCCCTCGGTCACCACCGGCAGCACCCCGGCCGCCGCCAGCGCCTCCTCTTCCCCTGCGGCAGGCAGCTCCAGCGGCAGCAGCGAGCCGCAGTAGCCCTCTCCCAGTCGGTAATAGTTCATGCAGAATTCCTCCTTTTTGTCATCCGGGCTGCACCATGCTGGACAGCCGGCGCAGCAGCTGAATATCGCTGTCAATATACTGGGACGGGGAAAGCCCCGGGTCGTAGAGCATCCAACTGCCCTTGTCCGGCAGGCGGGGATAGACCAGCGCCTCGCTCAGGCGGCTGAGGGTCAGGTTCCGTTCAAACTTTTTCTGGTATTCCCGCTCCAGCACCTCCATAATCTCCTTGGCGTTCTCCAGGCAGGTCATGGACAGCTGGTAGATGGCCTGGTTGCTGCTCCCGCGGATAAAGGCGGGGGCGGAATAGGGCAGGATCTGGTTGACCGAGATCAGGTGGGCGGAGGCGCGCCGCCCCTCCCGCCGGACCGACTCGCCGCCGATAAAGGGATAGAGATTGGACTCCACAAACCACAGCCGCAGATTGGGCAGGAAATATACGCTCTCGGCCGAGCGATGCTGAATGGCCATCAGATCCTTGCCCCGGCCGGACATGATGCCCACGATGATCTTCTTCACATTGAGCCCCACCTCTTTGAAGAGGGGGTCCAGCTCCCGCAGGCGGTACCCCTTGTGGAGAAGATCGTCCACCAGCAGCACCGGCCGGTCGAAGGACTTGATGGTGCGGATCTGGTTGCGCAGGGGGGAGTAGTCCGGGTACTCCTCCACCGTGAACCGCTTGATCTCGTGGTCAAAAATCTTCTCGGTGTGGAGGGACTTGGTGACCGTATTGGGAACCGCCATCCCCCGGAGGATCTTGCCGTAGGGGACGCACATGTTCCGTCCCAGCACCCGCTGGGGCAGGGGCCGGCTGGGCACCTCGTTGATATGGGTGATCTTATCCATCAGCCGGCGGTTGATCTCCCGGGCGGTGAAGGTGAGAACCAGGGAACCGGGATAGAGGGCGGCCATCGCCTGCTGCAGCCGCCGGTGGGCCCGGTCGCAAACCGCCAGCACCCGCTCGTTCTCGTTGAGGGGGGAGCGGATGATGATGTCCAGGTCCTGGATGAGGGCGATGGGGAACTTCATATCCACCGTGTAGACGGGATACCGGGGAGCGCCCCCCGGCACCATCCGGAAGTTCTGCCCCTCCAGCACCGCCAGCACCTGGGGGATGGGCTGCCCCGCCAGGGAGTGGTAAACGGCAAAGGTGTAGTCCCGCTTGAGGCATTCGGCCAGCGCCTCGGTGAGCAGCTGCTGATGGATATGGGTCAGCCCGGTTTTTTCCCGGGCATACAGGCCGGTAATCACCACGATCTTGCCGGAGGTTGCTCCCCGGATATACTCGGCCAGGTGGGTGGAATGGAACTCGTCGTAGAGGTTGGCAAGGCTGATCTGGTGCATGGAGGCGAACCCCAGAAGCGGCCCCTCCTCCCCGTCCTCCATCACCAGCACCCGGCTGCCCGCCCGGTGCAGGTCCCGGAGGATCTCCTCCCGGCCGGTCACCGGGGGCACCAGCTCCTCCAGCCGCTTCAGGAGAGAAGGGGTCATCTCCCGCACCAGGGAGAACCGGACGGGCCGGTCTTCCAGGATGGTCTTGTACTGGGGGGAGCGGAGATACAGGCTGTGGTCGTAGATATACTTTTGGGCCACCGGGTCAATCAGGTTGGAGATGTCCCGGTTGCAGTCGATGTTCTCCCGGATGCGGGTGGAGCTGATCTCCTCCAGGGAGGGGGGCAGGGACAGCTCCAGCCGGTTTCCCAGCACCCGCTGGCGGAGAAGCTCCTCCTCTTCCGGGGTGTAGGCGCCCTCCCGGTCCCGCCGGAAGATAATGTGATGGAAATGATGGATGGAATCCTTGGAGGGCTTTTCCCGGTAGGCCGACGCCCCCCAGATGACGTCGCTTCCCACGGCGATGTATAGCTCCTTGTCGGGAAAGAGGCTGCGCAGCCGGCGCAGATCCCGGGGATTGGCGATGTTGACGGGGATATCGTCGGGGAAGAGATAGACATGGAACAGGTCCGCCACCGACATGTTCACAATCTTCCGGCGCACCAGCCGGGGCTGGGTCCGCTTGGACCAGGAAAACTCGTCCAGGGCCAGGTAAACGGTGAATCCCCGGTTGCGGATCTCCCGGACGATCCCCTTGTGGCTGAGGGAAAAAGGATCGAAGGTCCCGGGAAAGAAGGCCACCTTTTCCCTCTCGTCAAAGGCGAAGGGCCCGTGGCGGAGGGTATAGTCGATGATGAATCGGTAGATGTGGTTGAGGCAGGCGGCGTTGTTGAAGAAGGAGAGACGGCTGCGCTCCTGCTCCGCCAGAAGGGTGGTGAGCTTTTTGTGGATCAGGCGGAAGATAAACCGCTTCTCCTCGTCCGAAAGACCCTCGTAACCGAAGATGTCCCGGCTCACCACCAAAAAGGTTTCGTCGATCACCGGCTCGTGATAATGGGCCATCCCGCTGAGGATCATCCCCAGAATCGTCCGCCGGCGCTGGTCGTGTTCCTCCTCCGTCTGGGGAAAGCGCTCCCGGTAGGCCCCGTACTGCTGGAGCATGGTGCCCAGGGTGGTAATGGCCACCGGGGCCACCCGGGGATTGGACCCTTTTACCAGCCGCCCCAGCTCGCCGATCACCTCATCCAGCTCCTGGGGATGGAGGAAGAGGGCAAACCGCCCCAGATAGGTGGGCATATCCTTGGAAAACTCGTATTCCCCCATCTCCAGACCCTTGGTGAGCTCGATGGCGATCTCATTGCGCTGGTCCAGGGTCAGCATGGGGGCCACCGCCATCAGGGCATCCCCCGCCTTGTGGTCCACCACCACCCGCTCGCTCACCTTGATCAGGTTGGACAGATGGGTGGCCACGTGGAGGACGTGCTCCCCTCCCCGCCGATGAAGCTGATCCAGCAGGAAACGGATGTTGACCTCCTTGATGACCCAGGGGGTGGCGGTTTTCAGGTTCTCCAGGAAAATCTCCGAAATGGCGTCGTCGCTTCCGAAGAGCCGGTCCCGCCACCAGGACAGGCGGGGCAGATCCAGGGAAAAGGTCTCGGCCACCTGGAGCTTCAGGTAGACGATGCTCACCGTTTCCACCCGGTCCATCGCCCCCAGCAGCTGCCGCGCCCGCTCCCCCGCCAGGTCCAGGTCCTCCCCGTGGCGGGCGATGGCCAGCAGCAGCCGCAGCACGCCGGCATCCAGCTCCAGGCTGTGGCGGGCAGGCAGATACCCGCAAAAATCCAACAGCCGACGCCGGTCCTCCCGGGAGCAGAGCACCTGAGGAATGGACAGGGCAGCGTCGGCCAGATAGAAGGCCGCCTTGTCCTCCAGCATGGGGACGGTGTAGTTGGTCAGAAGCTCCCGCAGGTAGAGGGGCGCCTCCTGGGGCCGGCACCACCGGAAGGCGGAATCCACCACCAGCTTGAGGGCGGTGCCGATCCAGGCCTTGTGGGCGGCGGTGATCTTGTGGTCGGGGAAGATGATCTCCCGCAGATACTGTTTCCACAGGGTGAGGCCGTTTATCTGGTCGGGGGAGGGGTGGACTCCCTCCGGCAGCTCCTTGCGGTAATCCAGGTCGTACCGGGCGATCATTCTCCCCATGAGGGCGGCCGCCTGGCGGCGGATGTCCCCCTCCCCGTGCATCAGCAGCTCGTAGAGGAAGCCCAGGGTCATCACCTTCTGCTTTTGGGTCATATAGGTAAAGTATTCCTCAAAGATGTTCAGATAGGCGCGGATGTTCTTCCACTCGGTCTCGCTGCGGGCGTCCTCCATCAGGTTGCCGAAGGAGATCTCCCGGCTGATCTTGTGCATCAGATGGATGTTGTGCTCGATGGCCATGTACTTGAGGGTCTCCACCGACTGGGCGGAATCCCGCAGGGCCAGGTCCCGCCGCTCCACCGGCTGGAGCTGGTCGCTCGTCAGGTCGGTGTTGACCCCCAGCTGGCCCATATAGTCCTCAAAATCGTGGAGCTTGGCATAGACGTGGCGGTACCGCTGTTCCTTGGCTTCGTCCACGTTGTCCAGCTTATCCAGGATCACCTGGAAGGAGTCGTCCAGGGTATAGAAGCCGATCTTCTCCTTCCCTTCCCAGGTGCTTCCTTTTCTCTTGACGCGGAAATCCGCATAGATAAGCACCAGGGACTCCAGGGGCAGGTTCTCCAGCTCCAGGTCCCAGGTGGAGTGGTTGGTAGCCACATGGCCGATGGCGGGCATCCCGTTGCTGGTAAACCACTGGTCGGTATAATAGTAATGAAGGTAGGGAATCCGGTGGGTCTCAAAGGACCGGCAGCCGAATTTGCCGATGTCGTGGCCGGCCGCCGCCCCGGACAGGAGGGCCAGGTCGATGGGCAGCCCCGCCTGGGCGATCTGCCGGCCCACATGCATGGCGATGTAGTGGACACCGGCGATATGCCCCAGGGTGTCGAAGGGCTTGATCTCCCGGCCGATCCGCATCAGCTCCACCACCCGCTGGCTGCCGAACAGCTCCACAAACCGGCTGTATTCCCCGGCATAGTGGCTGGCTTCCAGCTCCCCCGGGGTGAGGAAGGCGAAATCGGTGCGGGGATCAAAGGGGGCGGTCCCCCGCTCCTCTTCCAGAAGAACCGTGAGGGTCTCCAGGTACAGGCAGGCGCCGGGCAGGCTCGCTTCCTCCATCGTCCACTCCACCGACTGGGGAAAAATCCCCGCAATCAGCAGCTGGTAAAGGGCAGGCAGCCACCCCTCCCGGGGCGGGGGGGCAAGCTCCTCCATGGCGGGGCGGCAGATTTCCAGCAGGCGGGTGCAGGTGTGGAGCCGGTCCACAAAGATTCCCTGGGAAAACCGCTCCTTCCAGCGGTGAGCCGCCAGCAGGGCATGCATACCCCTTTTGGTAATGCCTATCCTGTCCAGAACCTCTTTCTGGGTCAAGCGGGCAGCCAGCGTTTTGTAAAAGGCTGTCATCTCTTTATCCATGGTGACCATCCTCCCGGCGGGCAATCGTTCTTCTTTTATCATACCACCCCGGCGGCCGGTCGACAACCTATCCGATGGCCATTTCCACAAAAAAGATTCTCCCGCGGCCGCTTCCTCGGGCATTTTACCTTGAAAAAGGGGACATTTTCCTGTACAATAAAACCAATGAGTACTCTGCCGGTCTTTTGGCCGGCGGGAAAGTGAGGGAATATCACCATGGCGGAGCGCGATTTTGTCCTGTCCACAGAGACCACCTGCGACATGCCCATGTCCTATTACGCCCAGCAGGGCGTCAATCTGCTGGGGCTCACCTTTACCATTGACGGCGTCAACTACAACTCGGTGGACAGCCCCATGACCTCCGCCCAGTTCTATGCCAAGGTGCGGGGGGGCGCCCTTCCCAAAACGGCCCAGGTGTCGGTAGCCCAGGCCTCCGCCTCCTTTGAACGGCTGGTGGAGGAGGGGAAAGACATTCTTCACCTGGCCTTTTCCTCCGGCCTGTCCGGTACCTGCCAGGCATGCGCCTTGGCCGCCCGTGAGGTAATGGAACGCCACCCCGGCAGCCGGATTGTGGTGGTGGATTCCCTGGCCGCCTCCATGGGCCAGGGGCTGATGCTTCACTACCTGGTAACCCTCAAGCAGGAGGGAAAGACCCTGGACCAGTGCCGGCAGCTGGTGGAGGAAAACCGGCTGCGCTTCTGCCACAATTTCACGGTAGACGACCTGTTTCATCTGCACCGGGGCGGCCGCGTCTCCAAGATGAGCGCCGTGCTGGGAACCGCCCTGGGCATCAAGCCGGCCCTCCACGTGGACGACGAAGGACACCTGATCAACGTCGCCAAGGTGCGGGGGCGCCGCCAGTCCCTGGACTGGCTGGTGGACCGGATGGCCGAGCACCGGGACGCCTCCAGCTCCCTTCCCGTCTTTATCAGCCACGGGGACTGCCTGGAGGACGCCCAGTATGTGGCCGGGCTGGTGACCAAGCGGTTTGGCATCACCGATATTTCCATCGGGGACATCGGCCCGGTCATCGGCAGCCACTCGGGGCCGGGCACCGTGGCCCTCTTCTTCCTGGGGGACAGCCGTCATCTGTAGTCCCCGGTCATTGGCAGATCCGCCCTGGCGTTTTGGAGGGGAGCTTCGGCTCCTGCCCCGGGCGCCGGGGCTCCTTTTGTCCCCCGGACCGCCTATCATCCTGAAAAAAGGAGGCTTTCCCCTGTGAAAGAGCATCTGACCGAAACCCTCACCGGCACGGTGGAGGATATTGTCTTCCGCAACGAGGAGACCGGCTTCACCGTCCTGGATTTGGCGGTGAACGACGAGCTGGTCACCGTGGTGGGGGAAGCCCTGGACATCCAGGCGGGGGAAGAGCTGACCGTCACCGGCTATTATACCGCCCACGCCACCTATGGCACCCAGTTCAAAGGGGAACTCTTTGAACGGCGGCTGCCTGCCACTGCCAACGCCATCGGCAGGTACCTGGCCTCCCGGGCCATCAAGGGGGTAGGGCCCGCCCTGGCCCGGCGGATGGTGGACCGGTTTGGGGACAAGACCCTGGAGGTCATCGAGAAAAAACCCCAGCTTCTCACCGCCGTCCACGGCATCAGCCCCCGAAAGGCGGAGCAGATCCACGAGGAATACCAGCGTCTCTTCGGCATCCGGACGGTGATGCTCTTTTTAAGCTCCCTGGGGCTGGACCCTGCCTCCGGCATCCGGGTATGGAAGCTGTGGGGCAACCTGGCGCCCGACACCATCCGGGACAATCCCTACTGCCTCTGCCACAAGATGGTGGACGTCCCCTTTGAAAAGGCGGACGAAATCGCCGCCCAGCTGGGGGTGGAGCCCCAGGCGCCGGTGCGGGTGCGGGCGGGGCTCCAGTACGTTCTTCGCACCAACAGCCAAAGCGGCCACACCTGCCTCCCCCAAGACCGCCTCTGCCCCATCACCGCCGCCTACCTGGAACAGCCGGTGGAGCTGGTGGAGGAGATCCTGGAAGAAGAGCTGGAGGACCGGTCCCTCTACCGCCTTTCCACCGACCGGGGGAACTTCATCTATCTGCCCGGCTTTTTTGACGCCGAGCAGGCCATTGCCGCCCGGGCGCTCCTCATGGTGCAGAGCGACTGCCCCCAGCCCCGGGACTACGGCCCGGCCATCCGGCTGCTGGAGGAGGAGCAGGGGATCCAGTATGCCTCCCTCCAGCGTCGGGCCATCCAGCTGGCCATGAACAGCCATCTGTTCATCCTCACCGGCGGCCCCGGCACCGGCAAAACCACCACCCTCAACGGCATCCTGGCCCTATTGGAGCAGGAGGGTCTGCGAGTTTCCCTGGCCGCCCCCACCGGCCGCGCCGCCAAGCGGATGACCGAGGTAACCGGCCGGGAGGCCAAAACCATCCACCGGCTGCTGGAGGTGGACCCCCAAAGCGTCCTGCTTACCTTTAAGCGGAACGAGAAGAACCTGCTCCCCTGTGACGCTGTCATTGTGGACGAGATGTCCATGGTGGACACCCTCCTGATGGACGCCCTGCTGCGGGCGGTGAAGATGACCTGCAAGGTCATTCTGGTGGGCGACCCGGACCAGCTGCCCTCGGTGGGAGCGGGAAATCTGCTGGGGGATCTGATCGCCAGCGGCATTGTGCCCACCATCCACCTGGACCAGGTGTTCCGACAGGCGGCCCAAAGCCTGATCGTCACCAACGCCCACGCCATCGTCCGGGGGGAGCTACCGGTGCTGGACCGGCGGGACAGCGACTTCTTCTTCCTGGGACGGGGGGAGCAATCGGGCGCCGCCACGGTGGTGGAGCTGTGCCAAACCCGCCTCCCCCGTTCCTATGGGTACTCCCCCCTGTGGGACATCCAGGTCATCGTCCCCGGGCGGAAAGGAGTCCTGGGTACCGAGCATCTGAACCAGCAGCTCCAGGCGGCCCTCAACCCTCCCGCCGCCCAGAAGGTGGAGGTAAAGGACGGCCCCCGCCTCTTCCGGGAGGGGGACAAGGTGATGCAGATCAAGAACAACTACGACATTGTCTGGAAGAGCAGCGATGGGGAGGGCACCGGCATCTTCAACGGGGACATCGGGGTCATCCAGATGATCGACCGCCCTTCCAAGACGATGGTCGTCCAGTACGACGACCGGCGGGCCACCTACACCCTGGAGATGCTGGACCAGCTGGAGCACGCCTATGCCATCACCGTCCACAAGAGCCAGGGAAGCGAATTTGAGGCGGTCGTGATGCCCCTGGCCGGCCATCATCCCCGTCTCCACTACCGCAACCTCCTCTACACTGGCGTGACCCGCGCCCGGAAGCTGCTGGTCATGCTGGGACAGCCGGCCACCGTGGCGGCCATGGTGGCCAACAACCGGCGCACCCGCCGGTACACCCAGCTGGTCTGGCTGCTGACCCACCCCCAGGCGGGGGAAACGGTCTTTCTCCAGGGGGAAGAGCCTTCCCTGCCTCCGCCTTCCGCCGTTCCCCTTCCCGCCTTTGACGGGGAGGACCAATAAACACGAAAGGGGGCTTTCACCGTGCTTGACGCGCTGCTGCGGCTCCTGTTTCCCGACCGATGCCTCTTCTGCGGAAAGGTCTGTCCCCAGGGCGCCCCGGCCTGCGCCCGCTGCCTGGAGAAGCTGGAGCGGCGGGAAGAAGGTACCCTCTCCACGGCCCTCCTGTCCCCGGTCACCTGGGCGGACGCCCCCTTTGCCTATACCGGCCTCATCCGCCAGGGAATCCATCGGTTCAAGTTTTCCAAGCGGCGGGACGCCGCCCCCTTCTTTGCCCGGGCCATGGCCGACCGGGTTTCCCAGGCGTTCCCCACCGCCCTTCCCTTCGACCTGGTCACCTGGGTCCCCTCCTCCTCCCAGCGGATGAAGAAGCGGGGCTTCAACCCGGCCCAGCTGCTGGGGGAGGAGGTCGCGGCGCGCCTGGGGCTGGAGGGAAACGGGGAGCTGCTCTTCCACCGGGAGCTGCAGACCCAGCACACCCTGGGCAGGCGGCAGCGGGCTCAGAACGCCCAGCGTTCCTTTGCTCCCGGGAGGGAGATCGGCCAGGCGGCCGGGCGGCGGATCCTCCTGGTGGACGACGTGATTACCACCGGCAGTACCCTCCGGGCCTGCGCTCAGCTGCTGGCCGAGGGAGGCACCCTCTCCCTGGCTGCCCTGGCGGCAGCCGCCGTCCCCGACCGGCGGTAATTCACGCCAGTTGTTGAAATCCCCCTTTTTTTCGTTTATAATAAACGGGAAACCTGCTATTTTGTCATTTCGCCCCTGCCCCTTTCCAGGAGGGGATCCCCCGGCGGCGAAGAGAAGGGAGCCACGCTATGAAAAACGACATTGGAATCGATCTGGGGACGGCCACAACCATCATCCATGTGTACGGCAAAGGGATCGTCCTGCGGGAGCCGTCGGTGGTGGCGGTGGATACCCGTACCGGCAAGCTGCTCAGCGTGGGCTCCGAGGCCTACAAAATGCTGGGGCGCACCCCCGACCGGATCCGGGCACTCAAGCCCCTGGCGGACGGGGTGATCTCCGACTATGACCTTACCGGCCAGATGATCAAATATTACCTGAAGAAGGTCTGCGGCAACAGCTTCTTCAAGCCCCGGGTCTGCGTCTGCGTCCCCTCCGGTGTCACCGAGGTGGAGTCCCGGGCGGTAATCGACACCGCCATCGACGCCGGCGCCCGGAAGGTTTACCTGATCGAGGAGCCGGTGGCCGCCGCCCTGGGCGCCGGGGTGGATATCACCCGTTCCCGGGGCAACATCATCCTGGACATCGGCGGCGGCACCAGCGACATCGCCGTCCTCTCCCTCAGCGGCATTGTCTGCAAAACCTCGGTCAAGGTGGCCGGCAACCGGTTTACCGAGGCCATCATCCGCTATGTGCGGGATACCTACAACATTCTGCTGGGGGACACCACCGCCGAGCGGGCCAAGATTGAGATCGGCACCGTATGGGACGATCCCGACGAGGCACCCATCACCTACGATGTCAAGGGCCGCAGCCTCTCCACCGGTCTGCCGGAAAAGCTCACCATTACCGACAAAGAGCTGATCCCCTGCCTGCTGGCCGAGGCAACCCTCATCACCGATGCCCTCCACTCGGTCATCGAGCGGACCCCTCCCGAGCTGGTGGCGGATCTCCAGTCGGCAGGCGTCATCCTGACCGGCGGCGGCTCCATGCTGCGGGGGCTGGACCGGCTGATCGAGAAATGCACCCTTCTCCACGCGGTTCACGCCGATGACCCCATCGAATGCGTGGCCATCGGGGTGGGCAAGTCCTTTGACTATCTGGACCGCCTTCTGGACGGCTTTATTACCTACACCAGCTTCAAATAACACGACGACAGCAGAAGGGGCCCCATCCACCGGGATGGGGCCCCTTTTTACCTTACAAGCGGGCGTTATCTTCCCGCGTGAACCGTCTCCTCCAGGCGGGAAGCAGGCAAAAACCGGCAGTCCAGCTCCTGGCACAGCGTCTGGCAGAGGAGCTCCTCCCGGGAGGTGAGGGAACGCCCGGTAAACAGAACCTGGGTATCCGCCAGGTCCTCCCCCCACAAAACGGCGCTGCGCACCCGCCGCAGCTGCCGCTCCAGCTCCCCTTCCCCCTCTTCCAGCGGCACCACCAGATAGCATCCCCGCAGAGGATGCCGCCCCCACAGCCCCTTAAACAGCCAAGCACCCACCTGGGCAAGGCCAAGAGCCGTCAAGATTCCTACCATCGTCCCCAGCACCATTGTTTCCAACTCTTTCCACGCCCCTTTCTGGCCTATTCTATGCTTCCTGTGGAGAAAGGGGTTCCGCCGGGGAGAAAAAACAAAGGCAGGGAACAATCTCCCTGCCTTCGGCTGTTTTCTCAACAAAAAGAGGCTTCCCTTTGCATTTAGGGGAAAAACTCGGTCTGCCGGCACAGGTCCAGACAATCCAGATGGTACTGGTTGTACAGGCTCTGGCCGATGTAGCAGTATTCTTCCCGGCCCCGCTGGCCGCACAGCTCGGCAAATACCTCCCCGGGGGTGTCCTGGTTCCGGTTCCGCCGGCCACGGTCGGCCAGGATGTACAGGGAAAAGGCCGCCGAATCGCTGATGGTGGCATAATCGCCCGGGGCAATCTCCTGTACCGTCTGGTAAAAGCTGCTGAGAGCCGCCTGGGCCAGGATGGAGTCGGGGGCGGACTCTTCAATCACCTTGTTCACCACGAAGGCAAAGAGCACCTTCTTCTGGGCCAGCACGGCCGGATCTCCCGACGCGCTCTCCAGCGCCTTCATCTGGTGGGCAAAGGCCTCCCCCAGCTCCTTGGCCCGCTGGATGTTGCCGTTCTCCCGGTGGCGGATAAATCTCCCCGCCGCCTCGTCGCTTTCCCGCCGGCAGTCAAAAGCCGGCAGCGCGTCGGAGGCAATCTTCATATCCTCGTCGCCGCCCCCCGCGCAGAAACAAAGCCGCCGCTCCTTTGGAACCGCAGCCGCTCCCGCCAGGGAAAGCATCGCCAGTAAAGCCAATATCCCGTTCATTTATTACGCCTCCTTCGGGGGTGCCCCGGCTGGGTCACCTGCGGCTGTGGTACCAGGTGGAAACTCCCAGCGCCACCAAGAACAGAATGCCGTACAGCATCCACTGCTGTGTCATCTCGCCCTACCCCCTTGCCGGCGGGCCGAAAACAGTCCCGTCGCATCTGGCTGTTTCTTCTATTTTACGCCTTTTTCCCCGTTTCTTCAAGGGCTTTTTCCAGCGCCCTGGCAAACTGGTCCGGACAGGAAGTGGGCCGGAAGCCGCAGTGCACCCCCCGCAGCAGATGGATCAGCTCGTCGGCCGGGCGGCCGTTGGCCAGGAGGGCCACCCCCTGGGTGTTGCCGCTGCATCCCCGATGGAAGGTTACGTTGCGGACCACCCGCTCTTCGTCCATGTCAAACTCCACGCCCACGGCGCAGGTCCCTCGAAAATTTGCCTGATAATGCATGGTGGTTGGTTCGTCCTTTCTTCAAAAAAGAATCGCCGGCAACGGGGCCGGCTACTGCCCATGGCGGGGCCGCTGGAACAGCAGCTCCAGCTGGCCGGGCGGCGTCAGGAAGCTGCCCAGGGGATAGGGGTCCAGACTGTTTGCCCCGCGGAAATCGGTCCCGCCGGTTTTGATGAGGCTGTACCGGTCCGCAATCCCCTCCAGCACCTGCTCCGCCTCCGGGGAAATATGGGGAGCGCGGATCTCCACCCCGTCCAGCTCCCCTTTCTCCGCCAGCTCCTCCAAAAGATCCAGCGACCGGTACTTCATGGGATTGGCCATCACGGCGAACCCGCCGGCGGTGTGGATGGCGCCGATGACCTTGCGGGCATCCATCCGCTGGGCCGCCACAAAGCAGCTGCCTTCCTCCGGGTCGAAGAGCCGGCGGTACAGGTCCCCTCTCAGCTGGTCGGTATACCCCAGATCCATCAGGGTCCACATGATGTGCTCCGGCATGAGCACCCGCCCGCCGGACAGCAGCCGTCCCACATGCTCCGCGGTAATGGGATAGCTGACCATCACCTTCTTGAGCATCTCGTGGCCCGCCTGGTTGCGCACCGACTGGAGACGGTTGCAGATGCCCAGCAGCCGGTCCGGCTTGAGGGGCAGATAACAGAGGATATCCACCGGCCGCTCCCGCTGCGGGTCCCAGGCCGAAAACTCCGCCCCGCCAATGATCTGCAGCCCGTACCGGCTTCCCAGGACCTCCGCCCGGGTAACACCGGAGAGGGTGTCCCGGTCCACCAGGCCGATAAAATCCAGGCCGCCCCGCCGGGCATAAAAGATCAGATCTTCAATGGTGTTGCTCCCGTCGGAAAGACGGGTGTGACAATGCAGGTCCCCCAGCATCCAGTCACCTCCCTGTTCGGTATCGGCGCTCCTCCTCTCCCCGTCCTCCGCCCTGCCGGGGACGGAGGGAAAGCCCTTCTGTTTCCTCCCGCCCTTCTCACCGGCTCGGGAGGAAAGGGGCAGCCCGGCTGTGGATCCGGCGCCTGCTCGTGGGTTCCCGGAGGCGGCCGCCCCGCAATGGGCGGCACAGAGGAGCATGGGAACCCACCCGCCTCTTCCCGCGGCAGGCGTCTGCCCTGCGGCCGGCGCCCTGCGGCCGGCTCCGGGACTATTATACCATCCTCCCCCGCCCTCCCGCAACCATCCCAAGAGGGGAAAGTGTTTCCTTGGCAATTTTCCCGCCAAGTCTTCCTTCCCCCGCTGTCCACACCGGCCCAAATGTGGTATAATAATCGAAAAGCCGCCGCAGAGCGCCGGTCCGCGGGCAGGAGGCCCGCAGGGGAACGCCTTTCCATTTCCCCTTTACTTTTCTTTTATCCGCAACCCGCGCCGTCCCTTCAACGAGCCTGTACCGCCTTGGAGCCGCGGCAGAACATGACAAAGACGCCCCTTTTCCGGGGCTATCCCACGAGGAAAGAGGACTGTCCATGAGCATCACCGTCAGCGCCAGCCTGCGGGGAGGGGTATTTGCCGTCCCCAACCAGGTGGTGGATCAACATCTCAAATTCTGCTCCCCCCTCCAGCTCCAGGTGCTGCTGCTGGCCCTGCGCCACAGCGATCAACCGGTGGATCCGGACCAGCTGGCCGCCTTTCTCCGGAAGGACAAGGGGGATATTGCCGACGCGATCCAGTACTGGGTCCAGGCCGGACTGTTTCTGCCGGAAGAATCCCTTCCCGCTCCCTCCCGGCCGGCTGCCTCCCCGGACCGTGCCGTCCAGGCCCAGCCTGCGCCTCCCCAGCCGTCGGTACAGCAGCACCAGGCCCCCACCGGCCAGAAGGTCACCACCCTGCGGCAGCGGCCCCGGCTGGACACCCGGGAGATCAACCGCCTGGCCGAGACCGATAAAACCATCCCCTCCTTGCTGCAGGTGGCCCAGGAAATCCTGGGCCGGGAGCTGATCCCCGCCGAAAGCGAGACCTTGGTCTACCTCTATCGGTACTGCTGCCTCTCCTCCGAATACATCTGCCTGCTGCTCCACTACTGCGCCTCCATCGGCAAGGGGAATCTCCGCTATGTGGAAAAGACCGCCGCCGGCTGGATGGACAAGGGGATCGACACGGCGGAGAAGGCCGCCGCCCATATCGACCACCTTGCCAACCAGGCCAAGGCCCACCGGCTGGTACAGGACGTATTCGGCATCCATGGCCGGGACCTGACCACCAAGGAAAAGGCCTTCGCCGAAAAATGGGTGGGGGAATTTGCCATGGGGCCCGAGCTGATCCGCCTTGCCTATGAACGGACGGTGGACGCCACCGGCCATCTCAGCTTTTCCTACACCAACAAAATCCTCTCCGACTGGCACCGCAAGGGCATCCGGACCCCAGCCCAGGCCCTGGAGGAGATGGAGCGGGGTTCCGCCGCCCGCCGGGAGGAAGCCCAGGAGAGCACCCCCTCCTACGATCTGGACAAGATCAAATGGATGATGACCAACGGCCCGATGGGCAACCAATAACCGGGGGAGGAACCGCCAATGTACGATCAAAAAATCATCGACAGCGCCATGCGCCGCCTGTCCCACCGGCGCCAGCAGGCCCTGCTCACCGCCCAGCAGCGGCGGGAGGAGCTGAGCCAGGCCCACCCCCGTTTGGAAGAAACCCTCCGCCAGCTGGGCGAGACCGGGCCCCAGCTGGTGAAGGCGGTCCTTGCCCGCCGCCCCCAGGAGGAGATCCGCCGCCTCCAGGACCGGAACCTTGCCCTCCAGGAGGAGATGTCCCTCCTGCTGAAGGAGCTGGGCCTCCCGGCCGACTACCTGGAGCCTTCCTTCCACTGCTCCCTCTGCCAGGACACCGGCTTCCAGAATGGCAAGCGGTGCTCCTGCCTGGAGGCCCTGCTGAAGGAGGAGGCCTGCCGCGCCCTTCCCACCCTGGACGGAGGCGGCCAGTATCAGTTTTCCAATTTTTCCCTGGACTATTACAGCCAGAGAAGCCCCGCCCCCGGCCGTCCCTCCCCCCGCCAGCGGATGGAGGGCGTCCTGGCCAAATGCCGGGCCTATGTGACCCCGTTCCTGCCCCGGGGGGAGAGCCTTCTCTTCATTGGGCGCACCGGCCTGGGCAAAACCCATCTCTCCCTGGCGGTGGCCGGGGAGGCGGCCCGCCAGGGCTTCGGGGTGGTGTATGCCTCGGCCCAGGGGATCTGCGACCGGGCCGAGCGGGTGAAATTCGGCCGGGACGAGGACGGCTCCGACGGGCAGTTCCTGCGGGCCGCCTACGGTTGCGACCTGCTTGTGCTGGACGATCTGGGGTCCGAGTACAGCTCCCCTCTGTCCAACGCCACCCTCTTCGACCTGGTCAACAGCCGCCTGCTGGACCGGCGGGCCACCCTCATCAGCACCAACCTTTCCCCCGACGAGATGGAGCGCAAGTACTCCGAGCGGCTGGTGTCCCGCCTGCTGTGCGGCTATGCCATGCTGTACTTCGAAGGGGAGGATATCCGTCAGCAAAAGCGATTGGAGGAGGCCGGAAGCCGGTAAACAAAGCCCCCCCTTTTTCCCTCATCCACCCCACCCGGGGAGACGAAGCCTGCCAGGGCCCCGTCTCCCCGGCTGTTTTTTTCCTCCTCAACAATCCCTCCCCCGTCGAATAGGATAGGAGGAAGGCCCCTGCCCTCGGGGCGGCGGCCACCCTTGTACTTGGGAAGGAGTTGTTGCACCATGGACACCACCCAACCGATGTCCCAGCTGAAGGAGGGGCAGGACGCTGTGGTGACCTGCCTGGAGCTGGACGGCGCCATCCGCCGCCGGCTGATAGATCTTGGCCTGATGGAGAATACCCCCGTCCGCTGCCTGCAGAAAAGCCCCTGGGGGGACCCGGCCGCCTACTGGATCCGGGGGGCGGTGATCGCCCTGCGCCGGGAGGACAGCAGCCGCATCCTGGTCCGTCCTCTGCCCGGGGAAGGAGGGGACCAGCCATGGGACTGACCGCCCAATCCACCGGCCGCCGGGCCCGCGCTCCGGACTCTGTTCCCCTCCGGGAACCGGGGACACGCCTTCTGGCCCTGGCGGGGAACCCCAATGTGGGAAAAAGCACCCTCTTCAACGCCCTTACCAACCTCCACCAGCACACCGGGAACTGGCCCGGCAAAACGGTGGCCTGCGCCCAGGGGGAGTTTGGACGGAAGGGGACCCGCTGGCGGGTGGTGGATCTCCCCGGTACATATTCCCTCCTGGCCCATTCCGCCGAGGAGGAGGTGGCCCGGGATGTTCTCTGCTTTGGCGGGGCGGATGCTGTGGTGGTGGTCTGTGACGGCACCTGCCTGGCCCACAGCCTCACCCTGGCCCTCCAGGTGGCAGAGCTCTGCCCCCGCACCGTCCTCTGCGTCAATCTCCTGGACGAGGCGGCCAAGAAGGGAATCCGGCTGGACCTGCCCGCCCTGGAGGACTTCCTGGGCATTCCGGTGGTGGGAACCAGCGCCCGCTCCGGTAGGGGGCTGGAGCCCCTTCTGGAGGCGGTGGACCGGGTTTGCGCCGGCGAGGAGGCCCACCCCCTCGTCCTTCCCTATCCGGAGGAGGTAGAGCGGGGGATGGCGCGGATCCTGCCGGCGCTGGAGAGGTATCTTCCCCCCTCCCTGCCTCCCCGGTGGGCCGCGCTCCGCCTTCTGGAGGGGGACCGGGCCCTCTGCCGGGGGATTTCCCAGGCGGCCGGGAGGGAGTGGACCCTGGCGCCGGCCCTTGTCCGAGCGGTGGAAGCGGCCCGGAAGGGGCTGGGTTCCCTGCCCGCCCACCGGCTGCGGGACCGGATTGCCGCCTCGGTCCTGTCCTATGGGGAAGAAGCCTGCCGCCGGGCGGTCCTCTCCCCCGGCAGCCATCGCCGGGACCGGTTTTGGGACCGGATTCTCACCAGCCGGGCCACCGGCATCCCCATGATGCTCCTCCTGCTGGGGGTGGTCCTGTGGCTCACCATCGCCGGGGCCAACGGGCTCTCCCAGCTTCTCGCCCAGGGGTTGGGCTGGATTCAAAACCAGCTCTCCCTCCTCCTTTCCTGGCTGAACGCCCCCGGCTGGCTCCACGGGGCCCTGGTGGAGGGGGTTGTCCAGGTGGTCTTCTGGGTGGTGGCGGTGATGCTGCCGCCTATGGCCATCTTCTTCCCCCTCTTCACCCTGCTGGAGGACCTGGGTTACCTGCCCCGGGTGGCCTTCAACCTGGACCACTGCTTCCAGCGGGCTCACACCTGCGGCAAGCAGGCCCTCACCATGGCCATGGGATTTGGCTGCAACGCCGCCGGGGTGGTGGGCTGCCGGATCATCGATTCCCCCCGGGAGCGGCTGATCGCCATCCTGACCAACAGCTTTGTCCCCTGCAACGGCCGTTTTCCCACCTTGATCGCCCTGCTGGCCCTCCTGACGGCAGGCAGCACCTGTTCCAGCCTGTGGGGGGCGGTGCTTCTCACCGGGCTTCTCCTCCTGGGGGTTCTGCTCACCTTTCTGGCTTCCCGCCTTCTCTCCTCCACCCTCCTGCGGGGGATGCCCTCCTCCTTTGCCCTGGAGCTGCCCCCCTACCGGCGGCCTCAGGTGGGGCAGGTGCTGGTCCGCTCCCTGCTGGACCGCACCGTCTTTGTCCTGGGACGGGCGGCGGCGGTGGCGGCCCCGGCGGGGCTTCTCCTCTGGCTCCTGGCCAATCTCCAGCTGGGCGGGGACAGCCTGCTGGCCTATGGCGTCCGCCTGCTGGACCCTGTCGGGCGGCTGCTGGGGATGGACGGGGCGATCCTCCTCGCCTTTGTATTGGCCTTCCCCGCCAACGAGCTCTTTCTCCCCGTCCTCATGATGATCTATCTGTCGGCCGGGTCCCTCGCCCCGGTGGGGGATCTCTCCCAGCTCCAGCCCCTCCTGGCGGCCCACGGGTGGACGGGGGTCACCGTCTGCTCCACCCTCCTCTTCTGCCTGGTTCACTGGCCCTGTTCCACCACCTGCCTCACCATCGCCCGGGAAACCGGCAGCAAACGGTGGACCCTGCTGGGCATTCTTCTGCCTGCCGGAACAGGGATGCTCCTCTGTTTTCTCTTCGCCGGCGCCGCACGCCTGCTGGGGATGGCATGAATAAAAATCCCCCCGCAAAGCGGGGGGTATTTCAGTTTCGGGCAAAGCCCTAATACTACAGGCTACGCACAAGTGCGTCGTCTATTGGCCTGCCAGC
>CAJFKV010000016.1 GCA_904387055.1 Candidatus Heteroruminococcus faecigallinarum
CAGCGGTTCCGTCTTCCGGAGATCGTGTCCTACGTCGTGGGCGGCGTGGCGGCCGTCCTGGTGAACGGGCCGGTTGCGGTGCTGCTGCTCTTCCCGCTGCTGGGGCCGGCGATGGGGAGCGCGGCCCTCCTGGCCTTGATTCCGGTTCTTTCGCTGGTAGCAGGGATCAACGTGGCCCTGGCGGTGGTGATCTACCGGCTGCTGCCCCGGTCGATCCGCCGGAAAGGGAAGGTGTACAACGATGCCCAACGGGATAACCACTAGTCGTCATCGGGACCTGACCCTCACCCGCCTGCCCCAGGGGACGCTGGTGGTGGCCTGCGACAGCTGCGGCAGCATCGGCCAGAAGCCGGCAGACGCCCTCCAGGTACCTGCCTACTACTGCGGCCGGTTTACCGCCCGGGTGGCGCTGATGGAGGTGCTGGCCTTCGGCGCCAGGCCGGTGACGGTGGCCAATGCCGTCTCCTGCGAAATGGAGCCCACAGGCCGGGAGATCATCCGGGGGGTACAGGAGGAGCTGGCCGCCGCCGGCGTGGATCAGGTGGCCCTTACCGGCTCCACCGAGGAAAATTTCCCTTCCCAGATGACCGCCCTGGGCATCACGGTGGTGGGGTACCGCCCCGGGGAGGGAAGCTGGCTTCCTTCCCGGGAAGGGGACCTGGTGTATGCGGTGGGAAGGCCCAAGGTGGGCGGCGAAATCGACCTGGATCGGGACAAGGAGATTGTTTCCTACGAGGAGATATTCCGCCTGCGCCAGCTTGCGGGGGTGCGGGAGGTGATCCCGGTGGGGTCCAAGGGGATCCGGTACGAGGCGGAGAATGCCGCCTGGTACAACGGCCTCGTCTTCACCCCGCTGGACCCGCCGCCTTTGGAGCTGGAGAAATCCGCCGGGCCTGCCACCTGTCTGATCGCTCTGGTTGATTCCGGCTGCCGGGCGGATTTGGAGGCGCTTCCCAAGGCGACACTGGTGGGTGCCTTCCGCCGGTAGGAGGCCATGTGTTAGCCGCCGGGGAAAATTCGACGGAAATGGAAAAAAAGACTTGACATAGGTCCCTCCCCCTGGTATAATAGCTATCGTTGACTGCAGGAGATCCGGAAGGATCTGGCAGCCAGCAAAGGACAAGGAGTCCATCCTGTCCCGATGCCGTGGGGGTGTAGCTCACTTGGGAGAGCGCTTGAATGGCATTCAAGAGGTAAGGGGTTCGATCCCCCTCATCTCCACCATAAGGAAATGGACCATGTTCCATTTAAAAAGCCCGGTTTTTTAGCCGGGCTTTTTTCATATCGGTTTGACATTCCTTTTTATATGCAAAAGGATACGCTCGATCTGCCTGACCGGCCGCAGGTGCCATTGGGATGGCCCACTGTCTTCTTTTGTGGAGGCAGCGCCCGTAACTGACCGCCTCTACCACAGGAAGGAGGATGGCGCCTCGTACATCCCGGTCGATTTGTCTGGGGTTCCCATAGGGAATTGATCGGGGTCCCGCGATTGTCAAGAATGGAATGGATCAAGTATCCTGGGAAGGAGGGTTCAGCATTGGTCTCCAATTATGAAACCATGAAACGGAAGATGAGAAAAGTGTTTCTGTCCTATGACCAGGAAGAGCTCGTCAGGCGCTTTGCCTTGTGCGAAGAAGGGAACTTTCTTCAGTTCCCCTTTATGGGCGGTCGATGCCGGATTGACCGGGTGCAGGGAACGGTGGAATGCAGCGACACCATGGAGGAAATCTTCCACGAGGCCGATTATAATGAGGCCATGACCGTTTATGATCTTCTTTGCTGGTCTCGGCCGGGGGCTGTTCCGGCTGGCCGATATGTCAATATGGAGAGCTTGTCTCCAATAGGAAGGTCGCCGGTAGAAAGTACCTCTCGCTTTTTTGAAGAAGAGGCGGTGTTGTTTGATCATCGGGCGCAGCAGCTGCAGGAGGCGCTTGCTGCCATGGGAGGGATTCTCGGCGGCAAGGGGGATGCAGCTGCAGAGATATCGGTCTTTCAGGAGCTGAGGGTTCTTTTCCGCTTTTGGAACTCCGACGAGGATTTTCCACCGGAGATACAGTTCCTTTGGGATCAGAATGTATTGTCCTATATGCACTACGAAACGGTATGGTTTGCCAACCATGCCTTCGTTGACCGGCTGCGGCGATTGATGGACCGCTTGCCGATTCAGGATGCCGGTGCCGACCGGCATTGATGGAAACTGCAAAAAGGTCCGCCTTCCGGCGGACCTTTTTGCAGTCTGCTTGGAAGTAAAAACCCATCGGTAATTAGTCGCTAACGAATCCCTTCTTCTCATGGAGAAAATGCCTGTGGTACAATTCCTCTCAAGAGATTCATCTGGTTTTTCTGCGGTCCAAAAAAGTTTACAAATACAAGTCTTTACTTAGAGTGAACTCTAAGTATTACAATGGAAAAGAATCGGGGGCCCGTCCCGCGAGAAGGAGGGTTTCCGGAGGCAGCCCCGGTTTTTGGAGGGTAGTTCCGGTTTTGCCTTCCATTCCAGTCTTTGATGGAAGGAGTTTCGGCCATGAAGAAACGATTGCTTGCCCTGTTCCTCCTGTGTGCCCTTGTGACAGCAGGCTGCGGAAGGGAAACGGTTCCAGCCTCCCAGGGGGAAGAACCCCTACCCTCTTCCAGCCAGGGGGAGGCCCTCCGAGAGGAGACGGCGCCGCCTTCCGCACAGGAGCCGGACCAGGAGCCGCCCGCCCAGCCGACAGATGCCGTACCGGAAACGGGGGAGCTCCATCCCTATTTGCAGGAACTGGTGGACAAGGTGGTGGACCAGATTGCCGTGCCGGGGATGAGCGATTATGAGAAGGCCAAGGCGGCCTTCGATTACATGATCGAGAACACCTACCTGGATGAGCCCATCGGCCTGGAGCTGTGGAGGGTTCACGGAGGAGGGGAGGAGCCCATCTCCTACCTGGAACAGCGGGCGCTCAGCCCTCTCCGCTTTGGGGTCGGCATGTGCGAGGACTATGCCGCCGCCCTCACGCTGATTCTGCGGGGGATGGGGCTTCAAGCCCAGTATGTCCCCGGCCTCACCTACTCGGTAGAGGGGAACCTGGTCGACCACGCCTGGACGGCGGTGGAGATCGATGGCACCTGGTACCACCTGGACAGCCAGCTGGAGGACAACGTGTCCCGCCATGGGACGGTGCGGTACCGGTACTTCCTGCGGGGGGACGGAACCCTATCCGCTTCCCACCGGTGGGGGCAAAACCTGCTGGATTCCGGTCTTCTCGACGAGGAGCAGGCCGCCCAGCTGGCGGACGGGTATCTGACGCCCGCCTGCCCGCAGGATTATCCCACCCCGGAGCGTCTCCTGTTTGAGGAGCCGCCTGCTCCCGATCTGGAGGCCCTCCGCCGGGAAGCGGCGGAGGAGCTAGCCGCCTACGAGGCGGAGAACGGCCCCTTGGCGCCTATGGAGCTGAACACGACCCCGCCGGTTTTCGGGCTGGAGGGATTCGGCCCGGCGAACGAAGGATGATGGATGAGAAAGGATGAATGGATATGAAACGTTGGATCGCGCTGCTTTTGGCTGGGATGCTGACCTTGACCGCCTGTTCCGGTGGGACGACGGCAACCCCTTCCAGTGGGGAACCGGAGGCTCCCCCTTCGTCTGCGGCGGAAGCCGCCCCTTCCTCCCAGGAAGGCGCTTCGGAGGAGGCGCCGCCGGAGGAGGAACTGGCGGTGGACAAGTGCTGGAGAGCTACGAAAAACAGAAGCGCTTTATCACCGACGCGGGTCATGAGATCAAGACCCCGGTAACCATCATCGATGCGGACGCGGAGGTGCTGGCCATGGATCTGGGGGAAAACGAGTGGCTGCGGGACATTCAGGTCCAGACCAAGCGCCTGGCTGCCCTTACCAAGGATCTGGTCTTTCTGTCCCGGATGGAGGAGGACCGGCCGCAGCTGGAGAAGATCGCCTTTCCCTTCTCGGACCTGGTGAGCGAGACGGCTCAGTCCTTCCAAGGGCTGGCCAAGGCGCAGAACAAAACGGTCCAGCTGTCCATCCAGCCGATGATTACCCTGGTGGGGGAGGAGAAAAGCCTTCGCCAGCTGGTCTCCATTCTGTTGGACAACGCCCTCAAATACTCCAAGGAGGGGGGCTGGATCCGCCTTTCCCTGGAGCGCCAGCGGAAGACCGTCTTCCTCACGGTGGAGAACTCCACCGACGCGCCCCTTCCCCAGCGGCTGGAGGATCTCTTCGAGCGGTTCTACCGGGGCGACAGTTCCCGCAATTCCCAAACAGGGGGGTACGGCCTGGGCCTTTCCATCGCCAAGGCGATTGTGGAGACCCACGGAGGGCGGATTGGCGCCTCCCGGGAGGGGGCGGACCATCTGCGGATCCAGGTGCAGCTGCCCGCCGGCCCCTCGGAGCGGGAAGAGCGGCAGCAGGAGGAATAAGGAAAACGACAACAAAAAGGCACGGCCCTCGCGAGAGGGACCGTGCCTTTCCTACATATGATCGATCAAAAGCAGTGATACCGCTGCCGCCGGCTTACTTGCCGAAGTACCGGTTCAGCATCCCCTGGAAGGCGCAGCCATGGCGGGCCTCGTCCTTGGCCATCTCATGAACGGTGTCGTGGATGGCATCCAGGCCCAGCTCCTTGGCACGGGCAGCCAGCTTCTTCTTGCCGTCGCAGGCACCGTTCTCGGCGTCAACCCGCAGCTGGAGGTTCTTCTTGGTGTCGGCGCAGACCACCTCGCCCAGCAGCTCGGCGAACTTGGCAGCATGCTCGGCCTCTTCCCAGGCAGCCTTCTCGTAGTACAGGCCGATCTCGGGATAGCCCTCCCGGTGAGCCTGGCGGGCCATGGCCAGATACATGCCAACCTCGGTGCACTCGCCGGTGAAGTTCATTCTCAGGCCCTCAACGATCTCAGGGTCCACACCCTCGGCCACGCCGATCCGATGCTCGTCCGCCCAGGAAAGACCGGCAGCGGTCTGCTCAACAAACTTAGAAGCAGGAGCCTTGCACTGGGGGCAGGAAACAGGGGGCTCGGTGCCTTCGTACACATATCCACAGATAGAGCAAACAAACTTTTTCATCGCGTTATTCTCCTTTACCACATTGAGAGTTGGTTTTCACCACGTCTAAAGGATACCACAGAAGTATATTTATTGCAAGTAATTTTCAATAAATAATTCGACAAAAATTCGGTGCATAAAAAGGCTTTTTTCTCCAATACTAACGGCACAGGCCGATGGGCCTAGAAAATAATTGACGAGGTGAAATCTTATGTCTAAAAAGCCGGTGAAAGACGGCAGAACTCCTGCAGGCGATCCTGTTGCCGAGGAGAAGTCCTCCAAGAGCGGAAAGAATCCCGGCACCGATTGCCAGGGCCGGGATTCGATGACCGACTGTGGACGATAACCCCCAGCCCCCGGAAGGGGGCTTTTTTATTGGCGGGGGGAGTAGGTGCACAGCAGAACGCCATTCTCCTGGCGGCAGGCTTCCAGATGGAGAAGGGAAGGGGGAAACTGGCCGGAAAAGAGGGGAATTCCCTCCCCCTGCAGGCAAGGGAGAATGGTCAGCTGGTACCGGTCGATGAGCCCGGCCCTGGCCAGCTGGCCTGCAAGGCTGGCGCCGCCGCAAATCCAGATGACCCCGCCTGCTTCCCGGCGAAGGCGCTCCACAACCGCCGCCGGAGATTCCGCGGTGAACTGCAGCTCCCGACTGCCGGGAAGGGGGCGGTGGGTAAAGACGATGGTTGTCCGGCCGGGATAGGGCCACCGGTCCGGGGAAAGCTGGGAGACAAGCTGATCGTAGGTTGTACGGCCCATCAGGATGGTGTCCACCTGACGGAAAAAGTCATCGTAACCCAGGTCCCCCGGGTAGTGGGGATCCTCCCCCGCCAGCCAGTCCACCTCGCCGTCCGGGCCGGCCAGGTATCCGTCCAGGCTGATGGCCAGGTAAAGGACGACCGGTCTTGCCATAGCAATTCCTCCTTCCATTGCATGGGGTGAAAGGGAAAGCGCCAGCCCTATACACGGATCGAGTCCAGCACCTGTTCCAGCTCCTCCCGCTGGGTGGCAATGCCGATGCCGCGAGCCGGATAGAAGGTGAGGACCACCATCCGGTCGTCCAGGGAGATACAGTAGACGATCTGGTTTTCAAAGCCGGTCATCCCGCCGGCTGTGACCTCCTCCTGGAGGAAATAGGCTTTTGCGGGGAAACCGCCGAACGTACCCTCATCCACCCGTTCGGCGCCGGCGTAGACTTGGTCATAGGAAGCAAAGAGATCCCCCTCTCCGGCGATAGGATCGACAGCGGCGATCTCCAGGATCCTTCTGCCATCCTGGACGTTTCCTTCGTAGATCGTATCCCCCTCTGCCACCCAGTCCTCCGGCAGGGAGAGGAAAAAGCCTCCCAGATCGATCTCTCCTGGAAGCGGGCCGGAAACAGCGGCAATGCTCTCCTCCGAGAAAGCCCCCTCCGCTTCGGAGGAAGCGCCTTCCGGCAGACCAGAAGCGGGAGCCTCCATTTCTTCCTGAGCCGCCGGGGAGCACGGGTCCCGGTTGGCAGGGACCCGGACATTTGCCTGGGAGGAACAGGCGGCAAGGCAGAGACAGCAGCAGGCTGCCGCCAGCAACCTCTTGGACATGGGAATCTCTCCTTTCAGTGCGTCTGGTTTTGGGTCGTCCCGGCTCGGCCCTCCACCAGGGGAAGCAGGTCGCCGTAGCCGGCATCCTCCATCTCTTCCCGGGGGATAAAGCGCAGTGCGGCGCTGTTGATGCAGTAGCGCCGTCCGCCCAGCTCCTTTGGCCCATCGGCAAACAGATGGCCCAGGTGGGCGTGGGAGTGGGCGGCCAGCACCTCGGTGCGCACCATGCCGTGGCTGCGGTCGGTACGCTCCTCCACCAGGGCGGCGTCCAGGGGACGGGAAAAGCTGGGCCAGCCGCAGCTGCTGGGAAACTTGTGGGCCGAGAGGAAGAGGGGCCGGCCGGTGGTGACGTCTACATAGATCCCCGGCCGCTCCTCCTCCCAATAGGGGTTGCGGAAGGGAGGCTCGGTGCCCTGCTCCTGGGTAACGGCGTACTGCTGGGGAGTCAGGCGGCGGGCAAGCTCCTCCCGGGAGGGAAGGGGCCAGCGCTCGTCCGGGGTGGGTTTTGCCTGCCGGGCCTGGTCAAACAAGCCGGGATCCAGGTGGCAGTACCCGTTGGGGTTCTTCACAAGGTACCGCTGGTGGTACTCCTCCGCCGGGTAGAAATTGCCTAGAGGCAGCACCTCCACCGCCAGCGGCCGGTCGTGATGGGCCTGTTCCCGCTCCAGAGCCTGGAGGGCCACCGCCCGGTCGGCGGGGTCGGTGTAGTAGATGCCGGTGCGGTACTGGATGCCCTGGTCGTGCCCCTGCCGGTTGACCGAGGTGGGATCGATGGAGGCCAGGTAGAGGCGCAGCAGGAAGGGGAGGGGGGCCTTCCGGGGTTCGTAGATCACCTGGACCGTCTCGGCAAAGCCGGCCGTCCCGGTACAGACCTCCTCATAGGTGGGGGCCGGCCCCTGGCCGTTGGCGTATCCCACCTGGGTGGCGGTTACGCCGTTTATCAGGGAGAAATACCGCTCCACGCCCCAAAAACAGCCTCCCGCCAGATAGATTTCTTTTTTCATATGGCGCACATCCTTTCGCATGTTTCTTTCCCGAAACGGATGGGATCGGCAAAACAGGTTACCCTTCCCGGCTCATGGCGGTCAGCGACTGGTGCAGCTGTTCCCATCCTTCCTGGTCAGGGCTGGAGGCCGCCACCAGCAGGAGCTGGTCCCCCAGCTCGACGGCGTAGGTCCCCTGGTACAGGGTGACGCCCCCCTCCGGCTGGGTGTACCGGCCCACAAAAAACGCAGCGTCGCACCCGGCGATGGTGATGACCTGAGGCTCCTCCAGAATCTCCAGAATTTCCGCCAGCTCCGAAGCGTTCTCCTGGCACACCTCCAGCGGGGAGGCATCGCCGGCCGGCGACGGGACAAAGGTCAGCGTCCAGGAACGGTCCGCCTCCACCGCCATCGCCCCGTTCTGGGCCAGGGAGGGGGCGCCTTCCTCGGGTTCCAGCCGCTCGTCCCCCAGAGCGCCGGGGGCATCCTCCTCCATCTGTCCCAGCATCTGGGAGGAGAGGAGGGCCCAGTTCCCCTCCAGGGGGAGGGAGAGCCCCAGGGAGGGCAGCCGGAGGGTTTGGCCGTCCCATTCCAGGAGAGGGTCCGGCTCCTCCTGGGAAGAGGGGGAAGAGGGGGCCTCTTCCGCCGGCTGGGAAACAGATTGGGAAGAGGAGGGGGAACCGTCGGCTTCCGCCTGGGCGGAAGAACCGGCACAGCCGGATACCAGGGATACCGCCAGCGCCAGGGCCAGCAGCAGGGAAAGACGTTTACGCATGAGGTCCTCCTTTGGAAGCAACCCCTTCCAGGTTGAAGGGGGGGATGTATTGGGACCCGCTGGAACCGGGGTCCTGGGTAAAGCCGTTTTGAAATCCCAGCTTGCGCATCCGCGCCTGGGCCCGCCGGTATTCCCGCCGTTCCAGGGGGCGGTTGATCTCCGGAAATTGGGCGGCCAGGCCGGCGGGGGTATACTGGCACATCAGGCTCAGATAGGTGGTGAGGGGAAGGTGGCCGGCCAGCCACTCCAGCACCTGGGCGGTGTTCTCCTCCTGGCCGGGAAGGACCAGATGGCGGACGATCATCCCCCGGGTCATGATGCCCTCCCGGTTCAGCACCGATTCCCCCACCTGCCGGTGCATCTCCAGAAGGGCCTGGGAGGCCCGTTCAAAATAGTCGGGCGCGGCCGAATACCGGGCCGAGAGGGCCGGATCCACATATTTCAGATCCGGCAGATAGATGTCCACCACCCCCTCCAGCAGCCGCAGCGTCTCCAGGGATTCGTAGCCGCTGGAATTGTAGACCACCGGAATGGATGGCCGGTACAGGGAAAAAGCCTCCAGAATCTGGGGGACGTAGTGGGCGGCGCTCACCAGATTGATGTTGTGGGCCCCTTGCTCCTCCAGCTCCCGGATGATCTGGGCCAGCCGGGGGATGGAGACCTCCTGGCCGAAGTTGCCGGTGGAGATCCGGTAGTTCTGGCAGTAGACGCACCGCAGGCTGCACCCGCTGAAGAAGATCGCCCCGCTGCCCCGGGTGCCGCTCAGGCAGGGCTCCTCCCAGAAGTGGAGGGCCGCCCGGGCCACGCGGGGAAGAAGCCCCCCGCCGCAGCGGCCGGTTTCCCGGGTGCGGTCGGCCCCGCACCGGCGGGGACAGAGCCGGCAGGAGGAAAGGATCGATTGGTTCATAACGAGAGTCGCCTCCAGTACAGTTGATTAGGACAGACCCACCGCCAGGGCGCACAGGCCAAAAAATTCCCGGACCCAGTAGGACGGGAAGATGGTCCAGGGGGTGGGGGAGGAAACGGAGGAAACCGCCATCCCCTCCCGGCGGGCAAGGACAGAGGCCCGCAGCTGGTGAAACCCGTCGGTCACCAGGACCACCTGGCGGGGAAGCCCCCGCTGCTCCAGCAGGGCGGCGCTGTTGCGGATATTCTCCTGGGTATCGTGGGACTGGTCCTCCAGGAGGAGGCGGTCCGGATCGATTCCCCGCTTGGTCAGGTAGGATGCCATCACGGCCGCCTCGGGGGAGGACTCGTCCGACCCCTGGCCGCCGGAGAGGACGCAGAGGGCCTCCGGCCAGGCGTTGAGCAGCTCCAGCGCAGTATCCAGCCGGTTGGCCAGCAGGCGGGAGGGTTCCCCATCCCGGACCCGGGCTCCCAGCACCAGGATCACCGCCGGCGGCTGTTCCGGCCTGGAAAAGAACGCTTGTCCCACCATGGGAACCGAGAGGGCGCAGCCTCCCGCCAGGGCCGCCGCCACAAGAAGCCCTACCCCCCGGCGCAGGCGGGGGGCCCGCTCCCGCCGGGAGAGGGCCATCCAGAGGAGCAGCAGTCCCCCCAGCGTCAGCAGTGCCCAGACGCCGGTGTGGCGCAGGCCCATCAGCAGGGGAAGAATTCCGAAAAAAAGGGAGAGCGCGGCCAGCAGAGCGGCCGCCGGGAATAACCATCGTTTCATCGAGAAAAATCCTTTCCAGGGAAGAGGAGAGCCGGCCCGCCGGAAGGAGAAGAGAGAACCTTCCATCCGCCGGGGGCCGGCTTTGCAGGGAAAACGGGTTATTGAGCGGAGGAAGCCTCCGATTGGGAGACGCTCTGGGAGGAGGCGTCTCCCTGGGCGGGGGCGGCGGCGACCGTTTCCACCACCGCATCCGCCAGGGCGCAGGCTTCCTGGAAGATGGTGACCGGGTTGGAACAATTCTCATGCTCCACCGGGTTGGACATATAGCCCACCTCCACCAGCACCGACGGGCAGAACCGGTTGCGGGTTACCAGGAAGGCCCAGTCCAGCGGGTCGGCCGCCTGGCGGACCTGCTGCTCGTTAAACTGGTCGGTGATGTTCTGGGCGAAGGAGACCGAGAGGGGATTGCTGTAGTACACCTCGGTGCCGCTGAGGAGATTGGCGTCCACGTTGAGGGCCGAGCTGTTGTGGTGGACCGAGATGAAAAGGTCGGGCTTTTCCACCCAGGCAACCTGGAGCCGCTCCTGCAGGGAGAGCTTTTCCCCGTCGGTGTTGTCCCGGGTATAGGTGACGGTGGCGCCCAGCTGTTCCAGGCGGTACCGCAGCACCGCCGCCACGGCGAAGTTCAGGCGGGATTCGTAGGCGCCGGTAACGCCGCCCACCCCCAGAGCGCCCGGGTCATAATTTTCCAGGGCATCCATGCTGCCGCCGTCGTGGCCGGGGTCCAGCACCACCGACACCCCTTCCAGCGGCCGCCCGAAGGTGGAGGAGAGAGAGGGCGCCTTTTGGCAGTAGAGAACGGTATAGTCGTTTTCGTCGTAGGAAACGTCATACCCCCAGAAGGCGCTGTCCGGCGCAAAATGGAAGGTAAAGGTGGCGGAGCCATCCTCATTGTTCACCACGGTGGACTGGTCAAAGAGCTGGGAGGTATAGAAGTTCAGATTGGGATTATCCACATAGGTGTTGTAGAAGGTGACGATGAGGGCATCCTCGGTCACCTGGGCCTGGTAGGTGTTGGGGGAGCTGCCCAGCAGGGTGAGGGTTTCCCCGTTTTCATCGTCCGAGAAGCGGATGTCCACAATGTGGCTGGTGAGATCCACCTCTCCCTCCAGGAAGTGTACCCATTCCACCCCCACATATCCGATGGATTCCAGCTGGTACCGGCTGCCCTCCAGCCCCACCACATAATCGCGGGCGCCGTTCTTCGGCTCCGAAAGGGTCTGGTCGTAGCCGGTGGCCTCGCTGTAGGAGGCGGTGAGGAAGGTGTTGATCTCCACCGCCAGCCGGGCTTCCTCCCCGGCGGCGTAGACCGAGCCGGAGGACCGGTAGCTGGTGTTCTGGCCGTTGTAGCCCAGCACGTAGGTGATCGGCCCCAGGTTGACCGTCTCGGTGGGGGAGCCGGTGTCCGGCACGGTGATGGTGGTGGAGTAGACGGCGGCAATCCCCTCCTGGGCGGTGGGCACCTCCTGGGTCAGCGGGTAGAGGGTGCCGTTCAGCTGGGCGGTGACGGTGGCTCCGGCAGGGGCGGTGCAGGAGATGGTCAGCTCCTCGCCGGCATAAACGCCGTAGTCAAAAGTGGGGAAGAGGGAGCTGGACAGAATCGAGCTGATGGGGGTGGGCTCGTCGGTGGCGCTGGGGTGATTGACCGTCACCGTCACCGTCTCCTCCCCCTGCTGGAAGGTGAAGGTATTCTCTCCCTCCGGCGTATCCACCAGCACCCCGAAGGTGCCGTTGGTAGACAGGCGGGTCAGCTCCTCCCCGTCCATCAGCAGAGGCTGGGAAGGATCGGAATGACCGGTGATGTAGTATTGATCGGTGTAGGTGGTGTCCCGGCCGCCGTCCGGATAGGCGATCTCCAGTACCTGGGGCGTCTCGATCTCCAGGGTGGGGAGGGAGGCGTTGCTGTCCCACAGGTAACTCATGGCCGAGGCGGTGACATCCAGATCGGCAGCCAGCTGGGAATAGCTCTCCAGCACCGTCCCCGAGACAGCGCTGCTCATGGAATTGAGGAAGAGCCGGTAGCCCAGGTCCGCCATATTGGAGGAAGAGATTCCCTCCACACTGGCACAGGACAGCAGCTCCACGCCGGCGCCGGCCCCCTCCAGTGCAGAGGACCATTGGTCGATCTCCTGGAGATATTCCTCCCCGGAGCCCTCCGCACCGGAGGAGAAGCGGGGGATCAGCAGATCCACCGATACCTGGGATACCCAGTCTTTGGCCCGCTGGGCCGACTGGGCGGTGCTGGCCTGGCTGTCCAGCATAATGCCGAACCGGACCGAGCTGCCGCTGCGTCCCAAGCTGGCTTCGGCCAGGCGGATGGTGGAGAGGATGACGTTGTCGTATCCCTCCAGGCCGGTGAGGGCAGGATTGTCCACCCCGGCCAGGATCACGCCGGTCAGGTTGTATTTGTCGGTCAGCTCCTCACAGGAGGAGGCCACCAGGTTCTGCACCTCTGCGGAAGTGGGATTGAAATATACCTGGTCCTGATAGGTGATCGTTTGGGTCAGAAGGGTACTGGCCGGGTTGTCCTTGCTGTGGACGGCCGACCGGTCCCCGGCGTAGAAGCCGTTGACCACCCCGTACAGCTCGATCCCCTCCTCGGCAGCCGCGGCGGACAGGTATTTGAGGGGATCAAACAGGAGAAAACCGCCCTCATCCCCGGCAATCATGGGATTGGCAGGGAAGGAACTGGACCGGTAGAAGGTGGTGGAGTCGGGCCGGGCCTCAAAGAAGATGGAGGAAAACCCTTTCTCCTTGGCAAAGGCCACGATGGCGTCCAGCTCCGCCTTCAGTTCTTCGGCGCCCAGACCGTCCTGGGAGGGGAAGTCCCCGTTTTCCCCGGTGGTCACATAGAGCCCCCGTGTGCTGCCGGTGTAAAAATAGGCGTTCTGGTCGCTGCCCACCGGGAGAAGAACCCCATAGAGAAGGTAATTGAAGATGGCGAGACCGGCGCAGCCCAGCACGGCCAGCACCAGCACCAGCCCCATCAGGATGCGGGGCCAGCGGGAACGGACCCGGCGGGGCTGGCGGCGGTTGCTCCGCCGGGGAGCGGGCCGGCCGGAGGCGGCGGGCTCCCGGCCGCCGGCGGATTGGGGATGGAATTGATCGGTCAAAGGGGATTCCTCCTATCTGCTGAACTCACCTCACCGGGTGGGAAGAGGATTCAAAGGTCAAAATCCGATTGGTTGTATCGGGGAAGGGCGCGCTGGGGGGAGGGACGGCGTTTTAAGGGATCATAGCGGTAGCTGCGGCAGGAGAAGTAGGGCGCGACTACCCCCCGCTTGGCGCAGAGCACCGACCGCCCGTCCGGAGACGGGCTGCCAAAGCGGCAGTAGGAGCAGGCAGGCTCGATCTGCCGGCCGAAATATTTTTGACCCATGGTCCCTCTTCCTTTCCCTTGGGAGGGGGAAGGCCGGCTCTCCGGCTCCCCCATTTTTCCCCGAGGCCCCGCCGGGCGGTTCGGGGAACAACTCAAGCATTCCCATTATACCATTTCTCAACGGAAAAAGCTATGAAATCCCTGGGGAAAAGCCCTCCCAATCCAAAGAAAAATCCCCGCCCTGGGACGGGGATCATGGCAGGCGGCGGGGCCGCCGGGGCAGGGAGCCGGATTCTCCGCAGAGGGTTAGCAGCAATACCGAGCACATGCCCACCATGGCTGGAATCCCCAGCACCATCGTCCCGTCCATGGGAGCGGGCTGGGGCAGGGAGGAGAAGACCTGGGCGGGAAGGGGGATGCGGAAGAGAATCGGGGCCGCCAGCAGGGCGGTGAGCAGCCCATGAAGAAACCGCACGCCGGCAAACCACCCGAAGGAGAAGGGAAGCCCCTCGAAGGAAGCCGCTACCTGGCAGAGGACCGACAGGGACCCGAAGCTGAGGAGGAAGGGCACCAGCAGGAACCGCAGGCCATAGGGAAGGGCGGCCGCCCGCTGTACCCCGCAGGTGATTTCCAGAAGGCCGGAGAGAAGCACCTCCCCCGCCGCCTCGGGCAGCGCCCCGCCGATGACGGTCTCCAGCAGGCGGCCCAGCTGCTCGGGGAGCCCGGTTTCCTCCAGCAGGGCGGAAACCGCTACAAACAGGCAGGCAAAGGCGCAGATGACCAGCATCCCGGTGGCGGCTCCTGAGACCCCCTCCACCAGGGCGGCGGAGGGGGTGAGGGGGCGGCCCTCCTTTGGGGGACGGATGGGGCCGGCGGACCGGCGCCGCCCCCACAGGCTTCCCAGGAGCAGGGCGGCGGCCACCTGGGCCAGATAGACCACCAGCCCCTGCAGGGGCCCTCCCAGGACCTGGATCCCCACCGCCCCGATGAGGAAGGAGGGGGCCCCGGCAAAGGAAAAGACCATCATCCGCCGGGCAGTGGAGGGGTCGATCCGCCCCTCCCGCTGCAGGCGGGCCACCAGCCGGGCGCCCACCGGGTACCCGCCCAGAAAGCTCATCAGCACCGGGCCGCAGAGGGCGGGGGGAATCTTCAGCAGCCGGGAGAGAACGGGGGCGAAGGGGGCGGCCAGAAGCCGGTCGGCCCCCAGGTTTGCCATGACGCCGGACAGGGCCATAAAGGGGAAGAGGGAGGGGATCAGGGTCTGGGCGCAGATGGACAGCCCCTGGCGCACCCCTTGGGAGGCGGTGGGCTGCCACACCAGCAGGCCGATGGCGGCCCCGCCCCAGAGAAGGCCTGCCGCCAGCAGCCTTCCCCCCGATGGCCGTCCTTGTTGCTGATCCATGGCAGTTCCTCCTTTTTGGCCGAATCGGTACCAGTCTATGCGCCGGCGGCCGGGCATAGACTGAGGGTACGAGGTGATGGACCATGACCGATCGGGACGACCGCGGCTCCCGCGGGGACCACAGGGGCATCTCCGCCGGGCTTTCCCGGATGCTGGGGGAGCCTCGCCAGGCGTTTTTTCCCGCTGCCAGGCTGGAGTTTTCCGCCAACCGGGAGGCGGTGATCGAAGGATGTAAAGGGATTTTAGAATACAGCGACACGGTGGTCCGCCTGTCGGTGGACCGGATGGTGGTGCGGCTGCGGGGACGGGACCTGGAGCTGAAGTCCATGTCCTCCTCCACGGTGGCGGTGCGGGGGATCATCGCGTCGGTGGATTTTACCCTGTAGCCGGGAAGGGGAGGATGGGCTGTGCTGATTGTCAAAGGGCTGCGCTTTGCCAGGGGGCGGGTGCGCTTCCAGGCGGAGAAGGGGTTCCTGGAACGGTTTATCAACCTGTGTACCGCCGAGGGGCTTCCCCTGTGGGACGGCCGGCGGAGGGGAGGGGTCTATACCGCCTGCACCACCCCTGCTGCCTACCGGCGGATGCACCGCTGCGCCCGCAAGGCGCGGGTGCGGCTGCGGATTGTGGAGAAGAGCGGGCTGCCCTTTTGGCGGGTCCGCTACCGGGGCAGGGTGGGGCTGGCGGTGGGAGCCGCCGGCTTTTTGGTTGTGGTGATGATCCTGAACCAGTTTATCTGGGAGATCCGCATCTCCGGCGCCGACCAGGTCCCGGAGGCCCGCATCCTTCAGGAGCTGGAGGCGTTGGGGGTCAGGGAGGGGGCGCGCCGCGGCAGCCTGGACGCCGAGAAGATCCAGGAACAGATGCTCTTACGCATGGAGGAACTCAGCTGGATCGGGGTCAACCTTCGGGGGAGCACCGCCCAGGTGGTGGTGGGGGAGCGGGTCATGCCGCCGGAGGCCATCGACCTGGGCGGCCCCGCTAACGTGGTGGCCGACCGGGCCGGACAGATCCGTCGGATGGTGGTTTACGACGGGCAGCGGGTGGTGCAGGACGGAGAGACGGTTCTCCCCGGTCAGGTGGTGGTGAGCGGCCTGATGGAGATGACCAGCGGGGGAACCCTCCTTACCCGGGCCCGGGCGGAGGTCTACGCCTCTTGCCAGGAGACGCTGGAGGTGCGGGTCCCGCTGCGGGAAAAGACCCTGGAGGCGGCCGGCGTGCAGCGGGGCTGGAGCATCGGCGTGCTGGGGAAGGAGATCCATCTGTGGCCCCCTTCGCCGCCCCAACAGCCCTATAAGCTGGAGAAAGCAGGGCGGCGGGTGAATCTTCTGGGCTTTGCCGCTCCGCTGACCATCTATCGGTCCAACTACATCCTCCAGCAGGAGGGGGTGCTGGAACGGACGATGGAGGAGGCCATGGCCCAGGCCCAGCAAGATCTGGAGATCCTGGAGGAGCAGCTGGTTTCCCAGCTGGGAAAGGGGGAAATTCTGTCCCGCCAGCTGGAGGGCCGGGAAGAGGAGGGGGAATATGTGTTGACCGCCACCTATCTGGTAGTTCGGGACATTGCCCGGCAGGAACCGATTTATACGGAGGAAGAGGAAAAAAAGACGTAAAATTGGCTACTTTTTTTACAATTTGGTGATACTTCCATAAAAAAGTGTGATATAATAAAACCGTATAAAATTAGGGGAGTTTCCCTCCCCAGTGACAAGAAACGGAGTTGGAAACGGTCCCATGGCGGAACAGACATTGAATATTGAACGGATGGAGCACGCGCTGTCCCTTTTTGGTAGCTTTGATGAGAATATCCGCCAACTGGAGCAGCATTATCAAGTATCGGTTCTTTGCCGGGGTACCGAGATCAAAATTTCCGGGGACGAGGAGAAGGTCATGCTGGCCGCCCGGGCGGTGGAGAGCCTGTTGTCCGCCATCGAGCGGGGGGAGCCGGTGACCCAGCAGACCATCAGCTACGTCATGTCCATGGTGGACGACGGCCAGGAGGCGGGGCTTGCCGCCCTGGCCCAGGACGTGGTCTGCATCACCGCCAAGGGAAAACCGGTAAAGGCCAAGACCCTCGGCCAGAAGCGATACGTGGACGCCATCCGGGACAATACCATCACCTTTGGGGTGGGCCCTGCCGGCACAGGAAAGACCTACCTGGCGGTGGCGATGGCGGTGCGGGCCTTCCGCAGCCACGATGTCAGCCGGATCATCCTCACCCGCCCGGCGGTGGAAGCGGGGGAAAAGCTGGGCTTCCTGCCGGGGGACCTGCAAAACAAGGTGGACCCGTACCTGCGCCCCTTATACGACGCTTTGTTTGACATGATGGGGGCGGAAAGCTTTCAGCGGTATCTGGAAAAGGGGAACATCGAGGTGGCTCCCCTTGCCTATATGCGGGGGCGCACCCTGGACGACTCCTTCATTATTCTGGACGAGGCTCAGAACACCACCCCCGAGCAGATGAAGATGTTCCTGACTCGGATGGGATTTGGTTCCCGGGCGGTCATCACCGGCGACATTACCCAGATCGATCTGTCCGACCGCCGCTCCGGCCTGGTGGAGGCGGTGAAGGTGTTGCGCAATATTGACGATATCGCCATTCATTATCTCAGCGAAAAAGACGTGGTGCGCCATCGGCTGGTGCAGGAAATCATCAAGGCTTATGACAAATATTTTGAGGAGGGGAAAAAGCGCAAATGAGCACCGAACGTGTAAAAGTATCCATCACCAATATGCAGAAGAATGTAAAAATCCCTTCGGGCATCCGCCTGTTGATCCGCCGCTGTTGCACTGCCGTCCTCTTGGAAGAAGGCTTTGAGGGAAGCGCCGAGATCAGCGTCAGCTTTCTCAACAACGCCCAGATCCGCCAGCTGAACGCGGAGCATCGGGGCAAAGACATTGAAACCGATGTCCTTTCCTTCCCCTTGGGGGAGAACGGGGTTTACGACGTCAATCCGGATACCGGCGCCAAGGTGCTGGGGGACATTGCGATCTCCATCGAGAAGGCCACCGAGCAGGCGAAGATGTACGGCCACAGCCTGCAGCGGGAGATCGGCTTTCTCACCGTCCACTCCATGCTGCACCTGCTGGGCTACGACCACGAGGTGAGCGGCCTGGAGATGGTGCGGATGCGGGAGAAGGAGGAGACGATCCTCAACAAATTGGGGCTGGTGCGCGGCTCCAGCTATGTGTTATAATCGTGTGGAGAAGCTGCGGTCGTTGGGGCACAGCTTCCGCTGTGCCTTTCGGGGAGTGGGCCGCTGCATCTGGCAGGAACGGAATTTCCGCATCCACCTGACAGCGGCTGTTTTCCTGTTCTGGCTGGCGTCCTGTCTTCCCCTTACCCGGGGCGAGTGGGCGCTGCTGTTGTTGGCGGTGGGGCTGATGCTGGCCGCCGAACTGTTCAATACGTCGTTGGAATGGCTCTGCGACCAGTTTGCCCCCGGATGGGACAAGGTGTCCCGCCGGGTGAAGGATCTGGCGGCGGGGGCCGTTTTGGTGTGCGCGGTCTTCTGTGCCGCGGCGGGGGTTGCCCTGTTATGGCGTCCCCAGGCGTTGGCGGCGGCAGCGGTCCAGGTGCTGGAAAGCCCGGCCAGGCTGGCGGCGGTTGCTGCCGCGGGCGCGGCGGCAGCCGTCTTTGTATGGATTGGGCCGGCGCCCCTGGTCCGCAGGGCCCGCCGGCTCCGGACGGAGGACCGCATCAAAGGGAAGGAGAGAAACGCTTGACCAATCAGCCGGCGGAAAGCCGTTCCGCCTTTATTACCTTAATCGGCCGCCCCAATGTGGGAAAAAGCTCCCTGCTCAATGCTCTGGTGGGGGAGAAGGTGGCCATCGTATCCCAAAAGCCCCAGACCACCCGCACCCGCATCACCGGCATCCTGACCCGGGGGCCGGTGCAGCTGGTCTTTATGGATACCCCCGGCATGCACAAGCCCCGCACCAAGCTGAGCGAGTATATGGTGAAGACCATCAACAGCTCGGTGAGCGACGGGGACCTGGCGGTGCTGGTGGTGGAACCGGAAGGGGAGCTCACCGCCGTTGAGCGCTCCCTCATCGATACCATCCGGCAGGACCGCCGCCAGGGGGTGGCGGTCATCAACAAGATCGACCTGGTAAAGGACAAAACCCGCCTGATGGGGAAGATGCAGGAGCTGGCGGACGCCTTCCCCTTTGAAGCCATTGTGCCGGTTTCGGCTCAGGAGGGGGACGGGGTGGAGGACCTGCTCCAAACCCTGGAGGGCTTTGCGGTGCCGTCCCCCCACTTCTTTGACGACGACGCCTTTACCGACCAGCCGGAGAAGGTGATTGCCGGGGAGATTATCCGGGAAAAGCTCCTGCGCTGCCTGTCGGACGAGGTGCCCCACGGCACAGCCGTGGCGGTGGAGAAGATGCGGGAGCAGGAACGGGATGACCTGGATATTTTGGACATCGAGGCGGTGATCTACTGTGAGCGGGAGAGCCACAAGGGGATCATCATCGGCAAGGGCGGGCAGATGCTGAAGAAGATTGCCAGCGCCGCCCGGGCGGATCTGGAGGACTTTTTCCGCATCCAGGTCAACCTTCACTGCTGGGTAAAGGTGAAGGAGGACTGGCGGAACCGGGAAGGCCTGCTGCGCAGCTTCGGCTATCAGGAACCGTAAAAAGGGAGCAAATTCCTGGAAGGAGATGCAGCCTTTCCCGGTCATAAACACCTTTTCCAGGCGCACACTCATAGTATGGAACAGGACGATGGGTGACGCTGGGAGGTGACCGGAGGATGAACAAGGGGCAGCTGGAGTGGGACCGCTTCTGCCACACGGGACTGGTGCAGGATTATTTGGCCTACTGCCAGGCCTGCCGCCGGGAGGCGGCCGCCCCTGGGGGGAATGAGAAAGATGGCCATGAAGATCACAACCGACGGAATCGTCATCCGGGACCTCAGCTTTCGGGGTAAGGACCGGCTGCTCACCATCCTCACCCGGGATCGCGGGGTGATCCGGGCCTATGCCAAGGGGGCAAGGGCCCTGCGGGGGCCGATGCTGGCCGCCACCGAGCTCCTGGCCTATTCCCGGTTTGTGCTGTTTTTCCAAAAGGACCGCTACTCGGTGGACTGTGCCGATGGGGAGGCCCTTTTCTTCGGCCTGCGGCAGGACCTGGTCAAGCTCTCCCTGGGGTCGTATATGGCGGAGCTCTGCGCCGAGCTGATCCCCGAGGGGGAGGGAAGCGAGGATTTTCTCCGCCTCATGCTCAACAGCCTGTATCTGCTGGAAAAAGGAAAACGGGAGGCTGCCTTCCTCAAGCCGGTGTTTGAGCTGCGGCTGCTGTCCATGGCCGGCTACATGCCGGACCTGGTGGCATGCCAGGGCTGTGCCCGCTTCGAGGCCGATCCCATGTATTTCCTCCCCCAGACAGGCCAGCTCTTCTGTCCGGACTGCCGCCCCCAGGGAACGGCGGAGGCGGTGCCCCTGGCGCCGGCGGTTCTGGCGGCCATGCGCCATATTCTCTACAGCCCCTTTGACCGGCTGTTCGGCTTCTCTTTGTCCCCCCAGGGCTTGGCGGTCCTGGGGCAGGTGACCCAGAACTATCTCCTGCGCCGCACCGAGCGCAGCTTCCCCTCGCTGGAATTTTACCAGTCGGTGGCGGCGATGGGCTAGGAAGGGAGAAACCGCTGTGGTTTGTACATAAACGGAGGGTACTATTGTGACTATGACAAAACATCACCGCGCCCTGGAACTGGACAAGGTTCTGGAGATGCTGGCGGAGGAAACCGGCTGCGAACGGTCCCGCCAGCTGGCCCTGGAGCTGGTTCCCAGTGGCGATTATGACCAGGTGGTGGCGCGGATGGCCCAGACGGCCGACGCCAACAGCCTGGCCATCCAGCTCGGGACCCCGGGAGTGCGGGGCCTCACCGACTGTGCCGGCCTTCTGGACCGGGCCCAGGTGGGATCGATGCTGATGCCGGCCGAGCTGCTGGTCATTGGCCGGAACCTGCGGATCATCCGCTCCCTCAAGGAGTGGAAGCGGCAGAGCGCCGACCAGGCCACCACCCTGGACGATCTTTTTGACCGGCTGATCCCCAACCAGTGGGTGGAGGAGCGGATTGCGGCCACGGTCCTGAGCGAGGAGGAGATTGCCGATACGGCCAGCCCCGCCCTGGCGGACATCCGCCGCCAGATCCGCCAGGCCAGCCTGCGGATCCGGGAGCAGCTGGACAAGATTGTCCGCTCCTCCGCCACCTCCAAATACCTGCAGGAGCAGATCGTCACCCAGCGGGACGGGCGGTTTGTGGTGCCGGTGAAGGCGGAGTACAAAAACGAAATCAAGGGCCTGGTTCACGACACCTCGGCCAGCGGCGCGACCTTTTTTATCGAGCCCATGGCGGTGGTGGAGGCCAACAACGAGATCCGCCTGCTGGAAGGGAAGGAACGCCAGGAGGTGGAGCGGATCCTGCAGGAGATTACCCAGATGATCGGGGACTTCGCCCCCTCCCTCCGGGACGGGATGGAGGCGGCCGCCCAGATCGACTTTCAGTTTGCCAAGTCCCGCCTGGCCACCCGGATGCGGGCCATGGTGCCCCAGATTACCCGGGACCATGCGGTCCATCTCAACCGGGCCCGCCACCCCCTGATTCCCCGGGAAAAGATTGTCCCGGTGGACATCATGGTGGGGGAGAGCTTTGACACCCTGGTGATAACCGGCCCCAACACCGGCGGCAAGACAGTGGCCCTCAAGACCCTGGGCCTGATGACCCTGATGGCCATGTGCGGCCTGATGATCCCCGCCGGGGACGGGAGCCGGGTGTCGGTCTTCCGCCATGTGCTGGCGGATATCGGCGACGAGCAGAGCATCGAGCAGAGCCTGTCCACCTTCTCGGCCCACATGGCCAACACCATCTCCATCCTCCGGCAGGCGGACGGGGATGCCCTGGTGCTGATGGATGAGCTGGGCGCCGGCACCGACCCGGTGGAGGGCGCCGCCCTTGCGGTGGCCATTATCCAGCATCTGCGGGAGGCCGGGGCACGGGTGGCGGCCACCACCCACTATGCGGAGATCAAGATGTACGCCCTGGAGACCGACGGCGTGGAGAACGGCAGCTGCGAATTTGATGTGGAGACCCTCAGCCCCACCTACCGGCTTCTCATCGGGGTGCCGGGGCGGTCCAACGCCTTTGCCATCAGCCGCCGGCTGGGACTGCCGGAGGAGATCATTCACCATGCCCAGGAGCTGGTGTCCACCGAGAACACCCGCTTTGAGGACGTGGTCAACCGCCTGGAGACCGCCCGCCAGGAGCTGGAGAAGGAGAAGGCGGCGGCCCAGCAGGCGCGCCGGGAGGCAGAGGACCTGCGCCGCCAGGCCCAGGATGAGTCGAAAAAAGCCCGGGAGGAGCAGGAGAAGCTGCTCCTGCGGGCCCAGGACCAGGCCCGGTCGATCGTGGAGCAGACGCGGGCCCAGAGCGACCTGCTCCTCAACGAGCTGGAGGAGCTGCGCCGGCAGAAGGACAAGGCCGACTTCTCCCAGCGGGCCCGGGAGGCCTCTTCCCGCCAGCGGGGGCGCCTGGACAAGATGCGGGACGCCGCCGACCCGGTTATCCGCCGCCAGGAGGAGGGATATACCCTGCCCCGTCCCCTGAAGGCGGGGGATCTGGTGGTTATTGCCGACATCAACACGGAGGGGACCGTCCTCTCCGGGCCGGACCAGAACGACTGCTATCTGGTGCAGGCGGGGATCATGAAGACCAAGGTGCCGGCCAAGGGCCTGCGCTTGGCCGACGATCACGGCCGCAAGACCACGGTCAACAGCCGGTCGGTGCGGCAGGTAACCTCCAAGAGCCAGCGGCAGGTGAAAACCGAGCTGGACATCCGGGGAAAGGCGTCGGACGAAGGGATCCTGGAGCTGGACCGCTTCCTGGACAACGCCCTGATGACCGGCGTCAAAACGGTGACCATCATCCACGGCAAGGGGACCGGTGTCCTCCGCAAAGCCATCCGGGACCGCCTCCACCGGCTCAAGTGCGTCAAATCCTTCCGCCCCGGGGTGTATGGGGAAGGGGAGGACGGCGTCACCGTGGTGGAGCTGAAATAACCAACATCTGAGGAAGGGAGACCCCCTATGGAACAGAAGCTGCAATGTGTCGTGAGCGACCTGGACGACAGCCTGCTCACGTCGGACAAGACCATCAGCCCCCGGGACCGGGAGACCATCCGCCGCCTTAAGGAGAAGGGGGTCTATTTCTTCATCGCCAGCGGCCGGCATTTTTCCTTTGTACGGGAGCTGGCTTCCCAGGTGGGGTTCGACCTGCCGGTTATCTGCTGCAACGGCGGGCATGTGTACGACTATCTCACCGGTGAAACGCTGATGGCCAAGCTGATCCCCTCCCCGGTGGCCCAGGCGGTGAAGGAGTATCTGGACGAGCGGAAGATCCATTACCTGATCTACACCACCGAGAGTCCCTTTTTCACCCCCGGCAACCCCCGCATCCCCTTTTGGGAGGAGCAGAACCGGATCTGTGCCCCAGAGAATCGATTCCCCATCCGGATTCTGGAGGAGGGCTTCCCTATTGAGGAGCACCGGATCCTCAAATTCCTGGTTCCCCAGGCCACCGATCCCATTCGGGAGGACCTGACCCGCGACCTGAACCAGGACGGGTCGATGACCATTGTATACTCGGGGAAGGGGCTGCTGGACCTGAATGCCGCCGGCGCCTGCAAAGGAGCGGGGGTCGAGTTCTTGTCCCAGCACTTCGGTTTCTCGTTGGAGAACACCATGGCCATGGGGGACAGCGAGAATGACCAGTCGATGCTGGACCTCTGCGGCTGGCCGGTGGTGCCGGAGAACGGGGAGGACTTCCTCAAGGGGAAGGCCCGCTTTGTCACCGCCCACCACGACCGCGACCCCTTGACCGCTGCAATCCGGCAGCTCTTTCCCCAGCTGCTGGAGTAGAAGATTGCTGCCCGCAACGTCCCGGCCCTCCCTTGGGAGGCGCCGGGACGTTGTCTGTTTTTGCCGCGGCGCGGGCAGGGGGAACCGCCGCCCCGGGGTGCACCCTCCAGATTGGCTAAATGGTGGAGAAAATTCTGTTCAAATCGCAAATTTTCCATTTGTAACCGGCTTTTTACTAGGAAGAATAAGGGAAGTGTGCTAAAATAACACTGATGCAGCCCCTGTTTTTTCGGCAGACCGGCAGACAATGCGGGACGGGGAAGAGGGGCTCAGCGGATACACAAGGGAGAGATGAACCATGCCAAGAATACCCACGAGGGAAGAAGCCTGGGAATGGCTTTGCGCCTATAACGAGAGTGACTCCCTGCGCCGCCACGGCCTGGCGGTGGAAGGGGTTATGCGGCACTTTGCCCGCCTTGCAGGGGAAGACGAGGAGTTCTGGGGAGTGGTCGGCCTGCTGCACGACCTGGACTACGAGCGGTATCCCCAGGAGCACTGCACCAAGGTGCGGGAGATCCTCCAGGAGAAGGAGGTGGACCCGTCGGTCATCCGGGCGGTTGCCAGCCACGGATATGGCTCCTGCAGCGAGCTGGAGCCCCTTACCCGGTGTGAGAAGACCCTCTACACCATCGACGAGCTCACCGGCCTTATCAACGCCGCCGCCCTTATGCGCCCGGGCCGCAGCGTGATGGACATGGAGGTAAAATCCCTCAAGAAGAAGTTCAAGGACAAGAAGTTTGCCGCCGGGGTGGACCGGTCGGTGATTGAAAAGGGCTGCGAAATGCTGGGAATGGAGCTGGACCGGGTGATGGCGGAGAGCATCCAGGGGATGCGGGAGGTGGCTCCCGCCCTGGGGCTGGACGGCAGCTGCTGACCCGCTGCCAGCTTCCAGAAAGAACAAATCAGTCTGTACGGAAAAACAGGGAAATCTTTGCGAGTTTTTGTGCTGGTTTTTGCAACTTCCCCGTTGACATACCATCGGTCCTGTGGTAGTCTATGGGTGGTGAGGTTAACAATTTTATTGCAGATATACAAATGCAAACTTGCTACGGTTTCCACTGTTCGATCCTGCAAATATAGAACTAGGAGGAACCATTTGCTATGATGTACAACGGCAATCCAGTATCCGCCGGCATCGCGACCGGTCCGGCGTATCTGTATACCCCCTTCAAGCCTGTCGTGGAGAAAAAAGAGATTGACGAGGCCCAGGTTCCCCAGGCCCTTGCCCAGTACGAGGACGTAAAGGGGAAGGCCCGGGCCGAGCTGGACGCCATCCGGGACAAGCTGGAGAAGGACGATCCGGAAAAGGCCAAGATCTTCATTGCCCACCAGGACATCCTGGAGGACCCCGCCATGGACGAAGAGATCCGCGAGGTGATCGAGGAGGATCAGCTTTCCCCCGAGTCGGCCATTGCCAAGGTGTATGACAAGTTTGCCCGGCTCCTGTCCAAGGCGGAGGACGACCTGATCCGGGAGCGGGTGGCCGATATCAACGACGTGAAAAACCGCCTGCTGCGCATCTGGTTCGGCGTGCCGGAGAAAAACCTCTCCACCCTGGAGCGGCCGGTAGTGGTGGTTGCCCATGACCTGTTCCCCTCGGATACGGCCACCCTGGACCGGAGCAAGGTCCTGGCCATCGTGACCGAGATCGGCGGGGCCACCTCCCATTCCGCCATCATCGCCCGCAGCTACGAAATTCCGGCCCTGCTGGGGGTTCCCGGCGTGATGGACCTCCTCACCGATGGCGAGACCGTCGTGGTGGACGCGGTGGAGGGCAAGCTCTTCACCCAGGCGGACGACGCAACCTTGGATCTGTATGCCAAGAAGCGGGAGGAGTACCTGGTCAAGGCTGCCGACCTGAAGAAGTACCGCAATGTGAAGCCGGTTACCAAGGACGGCGTCCACATCGCCGTTCATCTGAACATCGGCTCGGCGGAGGACAAGGACCTGGCCGGCCAGGATTGTGCCGACGGCGTGGGCCTCTTCCGCAGCGAGTTCCTCTACATGGGCCGGCCGGAGCTGCCCTCGGAGGAGGAGCAGGTGGCCATCTACACCAAGGCACTGGATACCTTTGGCGCCGACCGTCCCGTCACCCTTCGTACCCTGGACATCGGCGGCGACAAGAAGCTGGACAGCATGGAGCTGCCGGTGGAGGATAACCCCTTCCTGGGCCTGCGGGCGCTGCGTCTCTGCTTTGCCCATCCGGATGTCTTTAAGACCCAGCTGCGGGCGGCGCTGCGGGCCGGCACCCATGGGGCGCTGTGGATCATGTTCCCCATGGTGGGCAGCATGGACGATATCCGCCGGGCCAAGGGGATGGTGGACGAGGTGAAGAAGGAGCTGGATGCCGAGGGGGTGCCCTACGGGGACCATGTGAAGATCGGCATTATGATCGAGATTCCCTCCATCGCCATGATCTCCGACATCGCCGCCAAGGAAGTGGACTTTGCCTCGATCGGCACCAACGACCTGTGCCAGTATCTGACGGCGGTGGATCGCCTCAACCCCACCGTTTCCAGTTATTATCAAACCTATCACCCCGCCATGTTCCGGCTCATCGGCCAGGTGGTGCGGGACTTTAACGAGGCCGGAAAGCCGGTCAGCGTCTGCGGCGAGATGGGCGGCGACCCCCTGTCGGCGGCGGTGCTGATTGGCCTGGGCTTCCGGAAGCTGAGCATGGGGGTGGCGTCGGTCCCCTCCATCAAGAAGCTGATTACCGGCCTGACCATCCCTCGGGCCGAGGCCCTTGCCCGCACGGTGGTGGATATGTCCTCCGCCGAGGAGGTGGAGAAGTATCTCCGCCAGGAGCTGGCCGACCTGCTGTAAAAGGGAGTTTTGAGGAGTCAATTTTAGTGCCGCCGGCGGCGGCAGAACAATAACGGAGGTATTGATTATGTATTCTCGCAAGGTTACCATCCAGAACCGGACCGGCCTCCATGCCCGTCCCGCATCCGATTTCATCGCCTGCGCCAGCAAGTTCAAGTCCAAGATCACCATCAAGAGAGTGGGCGAGGAGGACGATGCCAACGCCAAGTCCATCGTCATGCTGCTGTCCCTTGGCCTGGGCCAGGGCACCGAGGTGGAGATCACCGCCAAGGGCGAGGACGAGGTAGAGGCGGTCGACGCGCTGGTCGCCCTCATCGAGACCAAGTTCGGCGAGGAATAAGCATCCCAACCAATCCTTAGGTCCAAGCCGGCCGGGAGGCCGGAAGGTCTCCCGGTCGTTTCACATTTGCCAACTGCCGCCACGATCGTACCCAGCTCTGATTTGGGGCGGAGCACGGTGCAAGACGGTAAGAATGATATGCAGAAGGAGAAGATCACATGAGCAACTATGACAAGGCCCTCCTGAAGGACAAAGCATTTCTTCAGGAACTGATGGAAAGAATGATGATCGTTCGGAAGTTCGAGCAGAAGGTCCAGTGGCTGTTTGCCCAGGGCTTCGTCTATGGTACCACCCATCTGGGCGTGGGCGAGGAAGGCGCCAACATCGGTACCACCGCTGCCCTCCATCCCGATGACTACATGCTGGCTACCCACAGAGGCCATGGCGCTGCTCTGGGCAAGGGTGCGGATGTGAACCTGATGATGGCCGAGATCCTGGCCCGCGAGACCGGCCTCAACAAGGGCAAGGGCGGCTCCATGCACATCGCCGATTTTGACAAGGGCATCCTGGGCGCCAATGGTATCCTGGGCGCCAACGGCCCCATCGCCTGTGGCGCTGCCTTCACCAGCAAGCGCAAGAAGCTGGGCCGCGTCTGCGCCGCCTTCTTTGGCGATGGCGCTTCCAACGAGGGTGCTATCCATGAGTCCATGAACCTGGCTGCTGCCTGGGGCCTGCCGGTAATGTTCGTCCTCATCAACAATACCTACGGCATGTCCACCCCCCTGCGGAAGGTTGTCCACGACATGGACCTGACCAAGCGGGCCATCCCCTATGGCATCAAGAGCTACGAGTGCGACGGCAACGACATTCTGGAGACCTACACCACCTGCCGCGACGCCCGTGAGTACTGCGAGAAGAACGGCCCCGTGCTGATTGTGGAGCACACCTACCGGACCTCCGGCCACTCCAAGAGCGACGGCAACCTGTACCGCTCCAAGGAGGAAATCAAGGAGTGGGAGGCCAAGAACCCTGTGAAGAGATTTACCGATTTCCTGCTGGAGAACAAGCTCTTCACTCAGGAAGACATCGACGCCATGGACAAGAAGACCACCGACATCATCGAGAAGGCCGTGGAGTTCGCCAAGAGCTGCCCCGAGCCCCAGTTTGACGCGGCCCAGATCCAGGCTGATGTCTACGCCAAGTAAGAAGGAGGACGAACGATCATGGCAATGAAAGAGATTACTTACGCGGAAGCTGTAAAGGAAGCAATGAGCGAAGAGATGAGACGGGACGAGAACGTCTTCTTCATGGGCGAGGACATTGGCGTTTACTGCGGCGCCTTCGGCGTGTCCAAGGGCATGGTGCAGGAGTTCGGCGAGGACCGTGTCATCGATACCCCCATCTCGGAGACCGCCTTCATGGGCTGCGGCATCGGCGCTGCTATTACCGGCATGCGTCCCATCGTGGAGCTGATGTTCTCCGACTTCATGGCCGTCTGCTACGACCAGATCATCAACCAGGCTGCCAAGATGCACTTCATGTTCGGCGGCAAGGTAAACGTGCCGATGGTGATCCGTACCGCTTCCGGCGGCGGCACCGGCGCTGCTGCCCAGCACTCCCAGTCCCTGGAGCAGATGTACTGCCATGTTCCCGGCCTGAAGGTTGTGGTTCCCTCCACTCCTTATGACGCCAAGGGCCTGCTGAAGAGCGCCATCCGGGACAACAACACCGTTGTGTTCCTGGAGCAGAAGAAGCTGTACAGAACCAAGGGCATGGTTCCCGAGGAGGACTACACCATTCCTCTGGGCGTTGCCGATGTAAAGCGGGAAGGCAAGGATGTCTCCATCATCACCTACGGCCGGATGGTGCAGTTCAGCCTGGAAGTGGCCGAGAAGCTGGCCAAGGAAGGCATTGAGGTGGAGGTTCTGGATCTGCGGACCCTGTCTCCTCTGGACAAGGATGCCATCATCGCCACTGCCAAGAAGACCAAGAGAGTGGTCGTGGTCCACGAGGCCGTTGAGTTTGGCGGCTTCGGCGGCGAGGTTGTCAGCACCATTGCCGACAGCGACGCCTTCTACTATCTGGATGCCCCCATCAAGAGAGTGGGCGCCCTGTATTGCCCCATCCCCTTCAACCCCAACCTGGAGAAGAATGTATTCCCCACTCCCGAGCGCATCGAGGCCGCTGTCCGCGAGACCCTGGCCTAAGAAGGAGATTGCCGCGGCGCCCCCGTGCCCTGCCCGGGCGGGGGGCGCCGGAATAACCGGTTCTTTCCCAAGGACCGGATCAGGATTATGGAGGTAAATACAGTATGGCAACTGCAGTATATATGCCGAAAAACGGCATGGATATGCAAGAGGGCAGAATCATCCACTGGCTGAAGAACGTGGGTGACCATGTGGAGATGGACGAGCCCATCATGGAGATCGAGACCGACAAGATCACCATGGAGGCCGAGTCCCCTGCCACCGGTACTCTTCTTGCACAGCTTTATCCCGATGATACCACCGTTCCGGTGCTGACCACCATCGGCTGGATCGGCGAGCCCGGCGAGAAGATTCCCGAGGAGGCCGCTCCCGCCGGCGACGCGGCTCCTGCTCCCGAGGCTGCTCCCGCTCCTGCGGCAGCTCCCGCCCCCGCGGCTCCCGCTGCCCCTGCCCAGAGCGGTCCTGCTCCCACCGCTGTGTACATGCCCAAGAACGGCATGGACATGCAGGAGGGCCGGATCATTCACTGGCTGAAGGAAGTGGGCGACCATGTGGAGATGGATGAGCCCATCATGGAGATCGAGACCGACAAGATCACCATGGAGGCCGAGTCCCCCGCTACCGGTACCCTGCTGGCCAAGCTTTATCCCGACGACACCACCGTTCCGGTGCTGACCACCATCGGCTGGATCGGCGAGCCCGGTACCCCCATTCCGGATGCCGCTGCTCCTGCTGGCAGCGCGGCTCCCGCCCCGGCGGCTGCCCCCGCTCCCGCTCCTGCTGCTCCCGCCGCCCCGGTTGTGGAGCACAAGGTGCTGGACAACGTGATTGCCGCCACTCCTTATGCCCGCACCCTTGCGGATGAGAAGAAGATCGACCTGGCCACCGTGCCTGCCACCGGCAAGCATGGGGAGGTGAAGGGAAGAGATGTGGAGGCTGCGGCCGCCGCTGCTCCCAAGGCGTCTCCTCTGGCTGCTGCCATCGCTGCCGACAAGGGCATCAACCTGGCTGGCGTGGCTGGCTCCGGCTACAACGGCAAGATCATGAAGGGCGATGTGGTGCCCGCTGAGGCTGCTCCCGCGGCCGCTGCTGCTCCTGCCGCCGCTGCCGAGAAGAAGATTGCCAAGGTGACCGCCGAGATCGAGGAGGTCCTGGAGCGCCACAAGATGACCGGTATGCGCAAGGTGATTGCCGAGCGGATGCTGAAGAGCCACACCGAGATCCCGCCTGTTACCCAGAACATGGAGGTGGATGTCACCGACATGATGGCGCTGCGGGCCAAGATCAACGAGGGCAAAGACAAGTCCAAGAGAATCAGCGTCAACGACTTCATCCTGAAGGCGGTAGCCATCGCCGTTTCCGAGCAGGAGCGGTTCCGGATGCGGATCGAGGGCAACGAGTTTGTGGTGAAGCCCACCACCGACATTGGTATGGCGGTCAGCGTGGACAATGGCCTGCTGGTTCCTGTCATCAAGAATGCCGACATGAAGAGCCTGTCCCGGATCTCTGCTGAGGCCAAGGCTCTGGCTGCCAAGGCGAGAGACGGCAAGCTGGGTCCCGACGACTACGGCTGCGGCGTCTTCACCGTTTCCAACATGGGGATGTATGGCGTTCACTCCTTCACTCCCATCGTGAATCAGCCGGAGAGCGGCATCCTGGGCGCTTGCGCGGTGAGCGACAAGCTGGCCCTGGTGGACGGCCAGGTGGTTGTCCGCAAGGTCATGATGCTCTCCCTCACCTTCGACCATCGGATCGTCAACGGCACCGAGGCTGCCCAGCTGCAGCTGCGCCTGAAGGAACTGATGGAAGATCCCATGAGCATCCTGCTGTAAGGTTTTTTGTTGCTGTCATCTGCCCCCTCCTTCGCCCCTTGGCGGGGGAGGGGACTTTACTATCGCCCATTGTGGCAGAAAAGGGAGATTGGAATCCATGGATAAGATTTATGACATTGCTGTCATCGGCGGCGGCCCTGCCGGTTACATTGCTGCCATCAAGGGCGCCCAGCTGGGCGCCAGCGTCGTCCTCTTTGAGAAGGACGTGGTCGGCGGTACCTGCCTGAACCGGGGCTGCATCCCCACCAAGACCTACGCCAAGACGGCCGAGTACATCCACCACATCAAGGAGGCCTCCCTCCGGGGCATCGTCAACGATCCCAAGGTGGGGATCGATATGCCCAAGGTGGTCCAGTACAAGAACGGCGTGGTGAAGAAGCTCACCGGCGGTGTGGCGGCTCTCCTGCGGTCCAACGGTGTGGACGTGGTCAAGGGCGTGGCCAAGCTGGCCAGCGAGACCACCATCGAGTGTGACGGCAAGATCTACAACGCCAAGAACACCATCCTCTGCGGCGGTTCCAAGGCCGGCGTCATCCCCATCCCCGGGGTTGAGCACAAGGATGTCATGACCTCCGACGGGATTCTGGACATCACCGAGGTGCCCGCCCGCCTGTGCATCATCGGCGGCGGCGTCATCGGCTGCGAGATCGCCAATGCCTTCCAGGCCTTCGGCAGCCAGGTCACCATCGTGGAGATGATGCCTCGCCTGGTGGCCAATATGGACGAGGATATCTCTGCCGCCATCAAGAAGAGCCTGGAGAAGGCCGGCGTCAAGGTGATGCTGGGCAAGCAGGTGGATGGCATCCAGGACAAGGGCGGCAAGCCGGTGGTGGTTGCTTCCGGCGAGCCGATCGAGTGTGACAAGGTGCTGCTGTCCATCGGCCGTTTTGCCGACCTGGAGTGCCTGGGCGCCCTCAAGGACAAGTTTGAGATTGTGCGGGGCAAGGTGGTTGTGGACGACTATATGCGCACCAAGATCCCCAACATCTACGCCTGCGGCGATATCAACGGCCGGATCATGCTGGCCCACCCCGGCTCCAAGATGGGTGAAGTGGCTGCCATCAACTGCATGGGCGGCCACGAGAAGTGCGATCTGCGGTATGTTCCCAGCTGCCTGTACACCATTCCCGAGGCTTCCTCCGTGGGCCTGACCGAGGCCCAGGCCAAGGAAAAGCTGGGGGCGGACAATGTGATCGTGGGCAAGTTCCCCTTCAGCGCCAACGGCCGTTCCATCGCTTCCGGTACCACCGAAGGCTTTGTGAAGGTGGTTGCCGACAAGAAGTACGGCGAGCTGCTGGGCTGCCAGATTGTGGGCGCCGACGCTGCCGAGATGATCGCCGAGCCCACTGCTCTCATGCAGATGGAAATTACCGTCCACGAGGTGGCCGACAAGATCATCCACGCCCATCCCAGCTTCTCCGAGGCGTTCATGGATGCCTGCTGCGACGCTCTGGGCGAGTGCCTGAACCTGCCCAAGAAGAAAAAGTAAGGTTCTGCAGTCTTAACGATGTTGCTCTCCGGGGCGTCCGCCGTCCCGGAGAGCTGGAGAGGGGCCGCCTCCACCGGGGTGGCCCTTCCCTGTGAGGAGGAGCCGTCATGTCCATCGGAGCCGAACAGCGCTACTATATGAAGCTGAAGGCTGTTTACTATTACTACGAAAAGGATTATACCCAGACCGAGATTGCCCAGATGCTGAACGTCTCCCGCATTACCCTCAGCAAGCTGCTGAAGGAAGCCCGGGAGGAGGGAATGGTCAAGATCGAGATTGTGGACTACCGGAATGTCCGCCAGCTGCTGGAGCTGGAGGCCCAGCTGAAGGATCGGTTCGGCCTGCTGGATGTCAAGGTAGTGGATTGTCTGGAGGACGACCGGGAGGAGATCTCCCGGAAACTGGCGGTGGCCGGGGCCCGGTATCTGGACCACATTCTCCGCAGCGGGATGCGGGTAGGCATCGCCTGGGGAAGGACGCTGGAGATGATGGTGGATCATCTCAGCGAGAACCGCACCATCACCGGCATCGAGGTGGACACTTTGTTGGGCGGCGCCGGTACTGCCGGGACCAACATTCAGCCCAACATCATCGCCCAGCGGCTGATCGAGAAATATAGCGGCACCGGCTACATCATCAATGCCCCCTATCTGTGCCAGACCGAGGAGCTCTGTCAGGCCATCAAGGCGGAACCCCATATCGCCGACGTCATCAGCCGGGCCCAGGAGGCGGACATCACCCTGGTGGGGATTGGGGAGAAGCCGGAGCTGGCCTCCGGGTACGACTCCGGGTATCGATACACCGACGAGGTCCTGGAGGACCTGCTGGCCCATCACGCGGTGGGGGACATCTGCGCCAATTTCTTTGACATCTATGGGAAGCTGTGCGACAGTTCCGTCTGCCGGCGGGTAGTCTCCATCGACATCAGCCAGCTGCACAAGCACAAGCGGGTGATTGCCGTGGCCGGCGGTCCCAACAAGGTGGAGGCGGTGCTGGGAGCGCTGAACGGCGGGTATCTCCATGTGCTGGTGACCGACAAGTTTACCGCCCGCCAGGTGCTGGAGCTGGACCGGCAGCTGCGGGAAGGGGAACATCCATGACCCCTGTGGGGAAAGATTTATCGTTTGTTTACCTTTTCGGCCAATTTTTTCGGTATGATAAAGGGGAACGGTCAGCCGAAAAAGATGGATGCAAATTTGTGGTTGTGTTTTTTTGCCCGATGGGGTATAATAGCACGGTAGGACAGACCGGGTACGTGTTCTGTCATGCGGATATGCGGGTCCTGTGCGACGGAGCGCCGTGAACCATGTCAGGCGGGGAACCGAGCAGCATTAAGCGGTTGCCACCGGGTGCCGCAGGTAATCTGCATATCCGCGTGAGAGCACGCGTGCCGGTCTTTTCTTATCCATCCGGCTGGGATGCCCGGGAGGTGACCAGGATGTATCAAGCCTTATACCGAAAATACCGTCCCCAGGTATTCGACGACGTGGTGGGGCAGGAGCCCATCACCACCACCCTGCGCAACGAGATTGCCGCGGGGCGGCCGGCCCATGCCTATCTGTTCATGGGTTCCCGGGGAACCGGCAAAACCACCTGTTCCAAAATCGTGGCCAAGGCGGTGAACTGCCTCCATCCCCAGGACGGCAATCCCTGCGGGGAGTGTGAAATCTGCCGGGGGATCGACAACGGCTCGGTGGTGGATGTGGTGGAGATTGACGCCGCCAGCAACAATGGGGTGGACAACATCCGGGAGCTGCGGGACGAAGCGGCCTTCACCCCCAATCTGGCCCGGTACCGGGTGTACATCATCGACGAGGTGCACATGCTCAGCATGGGGGCCTTCAACGCCCTCCTCAAGATCATGGAGGAGCCGCCGCCCCATGTGATTTTCATTCTGGCAACCACCGAGGCCCACAAGGTGCCGGCCACCATTCTGTCCCGCTGCCAGCGGTTTGACTTCCGCCGGATCCCTTCCGAGACGATTGCCGCCCGTCTGCAGGCGGTGGCCCGGCAGGAGGCCCTTCCTCTTCACGAGGACGCCGCCCTGCTGATTGCCCGGATGGCCGACGGGGGGATGCGGGATGCCCTCTCCCTGCTGGACCTTTGTTCCTCCCATGGTGGCGAGATCACGGTGGAATCGGTGCGGCAGGTGTGCGGCCTGGCGGATCAGGAATACCTGTTCCAGCTGGGGGAGACCATCGCCAACCGGGACACCGGCGCCCTTCTGGAGCTGATCCAGCGCTTGGGAGGATTGGCGGTGGAGTACGACCGGCTGTGTGAACAGCTGATCGGCCATTACCGGAACCTGATGGTGGCCAAATCTGCCCAGAATCCCGCCGATCTGATCCTCTGCCTGCCCGAGCAGCTGGAGGATTACCGCCGCCAGGCGGACCGGTTCAAGATGGGCGAGATCATCGACGGGCTGGGCATCCTGCAGGAGGCCATGGCCGCCATGAGCCGGACCCCTTCCCGGAAAACGGTGCTGGAGATGGCGGCGGTCCGCCTCTGCGATCCGTCCCTGGCCACCGGAAACGGCCAGCTGCTGGAGCGGATTGCCCGTCTGGAAAGCCAGCTGGCCGCACTCATGGCCGGGCAAGGGGTGCCCCCCACTGTCCGGCAGGCCCCGCCGCCGGCCGCCGAGCCGAAACCGGCGGAGCCGCAGCCCCAGCCGGTTCGCCGCCCTGCCTCTCCGGCAGGGGGAGAGGAGCCGGTCTTCTTCGAGGGATGGCCCCAGGTGCTGGAGCTGCTCAAGCAGAAAAACGGCCCCCTTCATGGCTTTTTGGCCGGATCGACCGCCTATCTGGCGGGGGGGCGGGTACTGATCAATTCCCGCAACACCATGTTCCTGGAGCTGGTGCGGTCCAACGCCCAGGCCAAGGAGGACATTCGGGCCTGCATCCTGCAGGTGACGGGGCGGACCTATGGCATCGGTCCCTATACGGCCCCCGCTGCGGAGGCGGCCCAGGAAAACAGCGAGTTGGACAGCCTTCTGGCCCGTGCCAAAGAGGCCGGAGTGGATGTTTCCATCAAATAAACGATTTTCAAGCAAACGGAGGATATGAATCATGAAAGCAAGACTTCCGCAAGGGTACGGCGGTGGCGGCATTGCCAACACCAAGCAGCTGCTGCAGCAGGCACAGAAGATGCAGGAGGCCATGGCCGCTAAGCAGGCAGAGCTGGCTGAGCAGGAATACACCGCTACGGCCGGCGGCGGCGTGGTTACCGTCAAGGTCAACGGCAAACGGGAGCTCACGTCCCTGGTTCTCAAGCCGGAAGTGGTGGACCCGGAAGATATTGATATGCTCCAGGATCTGGTGATCGCGGCGGTCAACGAGGCCCTGCGCATTGCCGAGGAGACCAATTCTGCGGAGATGGACAAGATTACCGGTGGGCTGAATATCCCCGGCATGATGTAGCCCTCAGCAGAAAGGAAGGGAGCGGTCTCCATGGCCAATCAGGTATTGCCCCTGGTAAAATTGATCGAGCAGTTTGCCCGGCTGCCGGGAATCGGCCGGAAAAGCGCCCAGCGGCTGGCCTTCCATGTCCTGGACATGCCCAAGGAAAAGGCCCAGGAGTTTGCCCAGGCCATTCTGGACGCGAAGGAGAAGATCCGCCGGTGTTCCTGCTGCCAGGACCTGTCGGACGGGGAACTTTGCCCTGTCTGTCGGGACGATTCCCGGGACCGAACCACCATCTGTGTTGTGGAAGCGCCCCAGGATGTGATGGCGTTTGAACGGACGAAGGAATATAAGGGGCTGTATCATGTGCTCCATGGCCTTCTTTCCCCCATGGATGGGGTGGGCCCGGAGCAGCTGACCATCAAGGAGCTGCTGGCCCGCCTTGGCTCGGGGGAGGTGCAGGAGGTCATCATGGCCACCAATCCCACCGTGGAAGGGGAGGCGACCGCCATGTATTTGGCGCGCCTCCTCAAGCCCATGGGGGTGAAGGTCACCCGCCTGGCCTATGGCATTCCGGTGGGGGGAAATCTGGAGTTTGCCGATGAAGTGACCCTCTACCGCGCTCTGGAAGGGCGCAGCGAGCTTTGAAAGGGGAGAACCCTGTCATGAATCTGGAATCCCTGAAGAAGTTTATCAAGTTCGGCATTACCGGCGTGATGAATACCCTGGTGGATTTTGTGGTGTACAGCCTGCTTACCTTTGGGCTGTCGGTCAACCTGTACCTGGCCCAGGTGGTGGGGTATAGCTGCGGCATGGTGAACAGCTACGTTGTCAACCGCCGCTGGACCTTCCGGACCAAGGAGCGGTTTTTCAGCGGAGAGGCCCTGCGGTTTGTGCTTCTCAACCTGGCGATGCTGGGGCTGAGCGTTCTTCTCCTGGCTTTCTTTAGCCAGACGATGGGGCTGGGAAGCTTTTTTGGAAAGGTGGCCTCCACCTGTGTGGTGATGGTGGTGAATTTCGTCGCCAACAAATTGTGGGTGTTCCGCAACACTCAATAAAGGAGGGGAAAGGGTGAAACAGCTGCTGTGGTTGGCAGTGCTTTATCTGCTGGGCCTGGCCATGATCTTTTTTCCCCATCGATTGTGGCAGGTGGAACACTTCTTCTCGGTCAAAGGGGGAGAGCCCAGCGAGCTCTACCTGGCCATGATGCGGCTGGGCGGGATCGTTTTCCTGGTAATCGCCCTGGGAATGACCGCTTTTCTCCTCGGCCAGAAGTGGTTCTCCTAGTCTTCCCCTTGACATTTTGGGGGGAAGGTGGTATGATAGCGCGGCAAGAGGGTGGACGCTCCATGAAAGGCAGGTGACATCGATGCCCGAGGCAACAATTAAGAATATTTCCTACAATCGGCAGGCCCGCCACGAATATTTTGTGGACGAGACGCTGGAAGCGGGAATTGTGCTGGTGGGCACCGAGGTCAAAAGCCTGCGCCAGGGGGGCGTCAATCTGAAGGACAGCTGGTGCGACCTGGTGGAGGGAGAACTGTTTATCCGCCAGATGCACATCAGCCCTTACGACAAGGGGAACATCTTCAACCGGGACCCCATGCGGCCCAGGAAGCTGCTCCTTCACAAGCAGCAGATCCGCCGGCTCATTGGCCTGATGAAGCAGCAGGGCATCACCCTCATTCCCCTTTCCATCTATTTCAAGGGCTCCCGGGTAAAGGTCCAGGTGGGCATCTGCCGAGGGAAAAAGCTCTACGACAAGCGGGCCGATATGGCCAAGCGGGACGCCAAACGGGATATGGACCGTGCCCTCAAGGCGCGGAACCGGTCCTAGCAGCTTTGTAAGAGAGGGGCCGATCTGGCTCCTTTCAAGATACGGGGACGTAAAGGTTTCGACGGGGATCGTGAAATCTGGTAAGCGAGTAGAGGCGCTCGACCTCTTAAAAACGGGCAAACTTTCAAGATAAACGCCGACGATAGTTACGCGTTTGCGGCTTAATTAAGCCGCCGTTCTGCCCCGCAGCACCACGGGCGGGAACAGAGCGTCGATTAGTGGTCAACGTTAACGGCCTGCTCCTCGAAGCCGATTAACGTATTAGAGGATACTAAGGCCCGCAGCCTGTTTGCCGGCGGCGAGCCGAGGGAATGGGAAAGGACAAACTGCACTCGGAGAAAGCCAGATGAATCGGTTTTCGGACGCGGGTTCGATTCCCGCCGTCTCCACCATCTATAATGGTCAGTTTAGATCGGATGCGTGTAAAAGCGCATCCGATCGGCCTTTTCCGGGGTTTTTCTGACCTCAATTTCAGCCGAAAAACAAAAGATCGGCTAACCGTTTTTTCAGGAACTGTAGGGACTCGAACCCATACGTTCCCCCAAAAGCAAAAGGCGCCCTTTTTGATTGGACATTCTTTCAAAAAGGGCGCCTTTTTTGTTTCTCCGAAAATCTGGCGACCACCCGGCAGGGCCCTGCCGGGAAAGGACGCCTTCATATAGATCACGCCGGCGCCACCAAAAAGGGCGCCGGCATCAAACTACCCCAGGGCGTCGCAGAAGCGGCGCCCTTTTTCATTTGGGAGGAAAGCAATATGAGCAAAAACAAAGTGATCCCTCTTTGCAGCTGGCGTGCTGTACCCATCCCCCAACGCTGTGAGGGCTGCCCCTACCCCAAGGTAGGCTTCGTCTGCTACGGAAAGGATGGGAGCTGCCTGCGCTCCGATGTGCAGGAAATGGAAGTGCGGCAGGCGCCAAAAAAGGCCAAGTAAGTTTGTTGGGTTTGGGTATCGCTTTCCAGCGCAGAAGGCGGTATGCTGTTGGGTTGGAAAGGAGGAAGCGAAATGAGGAGGGCTTTGAAAGCCACCATCTGTAATGAAGCGCACCCCGAATATGGGG
>CAJFKV010000017.1 GCA_904387055.1 Candidatus Heteroruminococcus faecigallinarum
AAACTCCCGCCCCCCGCCGTGCCAGCCGCTGGGAGGAGCCGGAGGAAACTCCCGCCCCCCGCCGTGCCAGCCGTTGGGAGGAGCCGGAGGAAACTCCCGCCCCCCGCCGTGCCAGCCGCTGGGAGGAGCCGGAGGAAACTCCCGCCCCCCGCCGTGCCAGCCGTTGGGAGGAGCTGGAGGAGGCTCCCGCCCCCCGGGCCGCTGCCCGCCGGGAAGAGGAGGAGGAAGACCTTCCCCACCGCCGCACCCGGATTGCCCAGCGGTGGAACGATGGGATGGACGATTTCCTGAACGAGGAGAAACCCCGCCGGGAAAGCCGGAGAGAACGGCGCCGCCGGGAACAGGAGCAGGAGCTGGAACTGGAGGAAAGCGTCCCCGCCATCCCGCCCATGGAACCGGCGGACCAAGGCGGGGAGAGCAGCAGCTTCCATTTTGAATTTGTAGAGGATGAAACCGGCAGCCAGGTGGAGGACGTAACCCGCCTGGACATCTCTATGCCGGAGGACGAGGAGCCCCCCGTTTCCTTTGCCCGGAGCGGGGCGGCAACCACCGAATCGCCGGTCCGCCCGCCGGTGCAGCGGGCGGCCGCCCCTGCGCCCCGCACCAAGCTGGGCGCCTTTGCCCGGCCGGAGACCGACGAGGACGACGAGCCCCTCCTGCTGGACGAGGACGCCCTGGAGTACAACAGCCCCGCCGACGGGCGGGAGGTGGCCGGCGAGCTGCGGAGCCTGCGGGGCGGGCTGTTGGTCCGGTTTGGCATCACCCTGGTGTGCTTCCTGATCCTGGTGTATCTGGCCTTCTCCTACAGCTACAGCCTTCCCCTCCTCTCCATCATCGCCCCGGAGAACAACCCCACCGTCTACTTCGCCGTCAACCTGGCGGTGATGGTGGTGGCGGCGGTGGCCTGCAGCAACACCATCGGCGGCGGGCTTATCTCCTTCATCACCTTCAAGGCGGACAACGACAGCTACGCCTCCCTGGCGGTGATCGTCAGCCTGATCCAGGGGGCGGCCCTGGTGGTCTCCCCCGACCGGTATGCCAATACGTCGGTCCATCTGTATCTGCCGGTGGCGGCGCTGATCCTGGTCTTCAATACCCTGGGCAAGCTGTTCCTGTCCGGGCGGCTGGTCAAGGGCTTCCGGGTGGTGGCGGCCAAGGGAAAGAAGAACATCGTCCGGATCTTGAAGAACCAGACCCTGACGCGGGAATTTGCCCGGGGGCTGGAGGTGGACGAGCCCCAGATTGCCTACAGCACCCGCAGCGGCTTCTTGTCCAACTACCTGGAGCTGGCCTACAGCGAGGACCGTTCCGACGGAGTAGCCCGGGTTATGGCGCCGGTCTGCTTCTTTGCCGGCTTGGTGATGTCGGTGGTGTCCTACCTGTTTAACCGGGACATCTTTGTTTCCCTCACCGTGCTGGGGGCGGTCACCTGCATCTGCTCGCCCCTGTCCGCCATGCTGGCGGCCAACCTGCCCATGGCCCTGATGGCCTCCCGCCTGGCCCGCAACGGAGGGATGATCGCCGGCTACAGCTCGGTGGAGAAGTTCAGCCAGGCCAACGGGGCGGTGGTGCACTGTTCCGACCTCTTCCCCCGGGGCAGCGTGGTCCTCAACACCATCAAGGTGTTCCAGAAGAACCGCATCGACGAAGCCATCCTGGATGCGGCCAGCGTCATCTGCAGCTGCGACTCCCCCCTCACCAGCATCTTTACCCAGATGGTGGGCGGGCACAGCGAGATCCTCAAGGAGGCCGAGACGGTTACCTACGAGGATGGGATGGGCCTTTCCGCCTGGGTGGACGGCAAGCGGGTGCTGATCGGCAACCGGGAGCTGATGATCCACCACAACATTGAGATTCCGTCCATCGACTACGAGCAGCGGTATACCGAGGGGGAGCGGGAGATCATCTACCTGTCCAACTCCGGCGAGCTGACCGCCATGTATGTCCTTACCTACCAGGCCAACGAGGAGGTGGAGGATGTGCTCAGCTATATGGCGGCCCGGAAGATGGCCCTGGTGGTCTACTCCACCGATCCCAACCTGACCCCGGAAAAGCTCTCCCAGGTGTTTGGCTATCCCTCCCAGCTGATCCGGATCATGCCGGCCAAGTGCCACAGCGAGTTTGACCAGGCTGCCTCCGACCGGGAGACCGCCCGGGCCTATATTGCCCACAACGGCACCTTCTTCTCCTATATCCAGGCCCTCCTCTCCGCCAAGCTGTGCAAAAGCGCCGTCACCCTCTCCACCGTGATGCAGATCTGCGGGGTGGTGATCGGCTTCGGCCTGGTGACCTTCTTCGCCTTTATGCAGTCCATGTCCACCATCAGCATGCCGGCGGTCCTGCTGTACCAGCTTTTCTGGGCGGTGGTCATCATGATCTTCCCCAATCTGCGCCGCCTGTAGCGTCATTCCCGGCGCCCCTTCGCCAAGAAGCGGAAGGGGCGTCTTTTTTTGGGAAAAAGCCAGTTTTGGTCACAAAAAGTTGTGCAGAGCAACAAAAAACAAAGAGATGGCCGGGCTTTTTTGACAAGTTGCACAATGGAGGGGGGAGAGATTTGGCTTGGGAAACGCCATTTCGTCCTTGCCAACCGGGTGGAAGTTATCTATAATTAGACTATGAATTGTGGCAAACTGCCGCAAGGAATTAGTTATTTTTCATAAATGTCCAGGGGATGGGGACCTTTGCCACCCGCCGCCGGATAGTAAAAGGAGAGACGCACTATGAAACAATACCTAGCGGGCAAAATTAGAAATGTGGCCTTGGCTGGCCACGGCGGTTGCGGAAAGACCTCGCTGGCCGAGGCTCTGTTGTTCAAGGCGAGAGCGACCGATCGCCTGGGCAAGATCGCCGATGGCAATACGGTGTGTGACTTTGACGCCGAGGAAATCAAGCGCAAAGTATCGGTTTCGTCTGCGGTCGCTCCTCTCAGCTGGGGCAGCGTGAAGATCAATCTGCTGGACACCCCCGGCCTCTTTGACTTCGCCACCGGTCTTTACGAGGGCGTGCGCGCCGCCGAGAGCGTGCTGATTGTGGTTTCCGGCCGGTCCGGTGTGTCGGTGGGCACCGAGAAGGCCTACAAGCTGGCCCAACAGCAGAAGAAGGCCAAGATGTTCTTCGTCAACAAGCTGGATGTGGAACATGCCGATTTCTATAAGGTTCTGGAAGAGCTGAAAACCGCCTTTGGTCCCTCGGTCTGTCCCCTGGTGGTCCCCCACATGGAGGACGGCAAGGTGGCCTGCTACATCAACCTGGTGGACAACAAGGCGTATGTATACGATGCCAACGGGGAGCCCAAGGAGGTTCCCATGCCCGATACCGGCCACCGGCTGGAGGGACTGCAGAACGCCATCGGCGAGGCGGTGGCCGAGACCGACGAGGAGCTCTTTGAGAAGTTCTTCTCCGGCGAGCAGTTTACCCGGGACGAGATTATCCGGGGAATCCACACCGGCGTGAAGAACGGCATCATCGCCCCGGTCCTGTGCGGATCGGCGGTGAATATGGAGGGCATCGACCTGCTGCTGGATGCCATTGCCGACCACCTGCCCTCCGCCTGGGAGAGCGGCGCCGAGGAAGGGGAAGACAGCGACGGCAACCCCGTCACGGTGGAATGCACCGACGAAGCTCCCCTGGTGGCCTATGTGTTCAAGACGGTGGCCGATCCCTTTGTGGGCAAGCTGTCCTTTGTCAAGGTGGTGGCGGGCGTCCTCTCCAGCGACCAGACCCCCGTCAATGCCCGCACCGGCCAGAGCGAGCGGCTGGGCAAGCTGATTATGGTGAAGGGCAAGAAGCAGGAGGACACCTCCTCCATCGCCGCCGGCGACATCGGCGCCGTCACCAAGCTTACCTCTGCCGTCACCGGCGACACCCTCTGCGATCCCAAGCGGGTGGTGAAGCTGGCTCCCATCCAGTTCCCCAGCGCCTGCCTGTCCATGGCCATTGTCACCAAGGCCAAGGGGGACGAGGGCAAGATTGCCCAGTGCCTGAGCCGCCTGATGGAAGAGGACCCGGTGATTACCTACGAGAACAACCAGGAGACCCGTCAGCAGGTGATCTCCGGCCTGGGCGAGCAGCACCTGGATGTGATCTGCTCCAAGCTGAAGAACAAGTTCGGCGTGGACATCGGCCTCACCAAGGCCCGCGTCCCCTACCGGGAGACGATCCGCAAGACGGTCCAGGCCGAGGGCAAGCACAAGAAACAGTCCGGCGGCCACGGCCAGTACGGCCATGTGTGGATCCGGTTCGAGCCTTGCGACAGCGACGAGCTGGTCTTTGACGAGGAGGTCGTGGGCGGCCGCGTGCCCAAGAACTTCTTCCCCGCCGTGGAGAAAGGCCTGCAGGACTGCATGAAGAAGGGCCTGGTGGCCGGGTACCCCATGGTTGGAGTGAAGGCGGTCCTCTACGACGGCTCCTACCACGATGTGGACTCCTCCGAAATGTCCTTCAAGACTGCCGCCTCCCTGGCCTATAAGGCCGGTATCCCCAAGGCGTCCCCCGTCCTGCTGGAGCCCATCGGCACCCTCAAGTGCTACCTGCCCGATTCGGACATGGGCGACCTGCTGGGCGAGCTGAACAAGCGCCGGGGCCGCGTGCTGGGGATGAACCCCGCCGAGGACCGGATGCAGGAGATCGTGGCGGAGGTCCCCATGAGCGAGATGTCCGATTTCTCCACCCTCCTGCGGCAGATTACCCAGGGCCGCGGCTGGTTTACCCTCAACTTCGAGCGGTACGAGCAGCTGCCCCAGATGCTGGAGGCCGGCGTCATCGAGGAGGCCAAGGCCATCTTCGGGGACGACAAGGAGTAGCCTCCCCCCAATGTGTCAATCTCCGGGCGGCGTCGCCTGACACACCGCCCGGTCGTTGAAAGGAACAGAACGCAAGAACACCTCTTGGCGGGCCGGCCGGCACGTTGGGAGGTGTTTTTGCGCCGGCGGAACGGCGCGGGTGGGGCCCGCAGGGCGGGCAGCCGTTCCAACAAAACGTTAAAATAAAAGAAAATAATACAAGGAGGAATGGATTTGACCATTCGATGGATGTCGCCGGAGGATCTGGACCGGGTGGCATGGATCTGGCTGGAGGGGAATTTGTCCGGCCATCCCTTTATTCCGGCGTCCTACTGGAAGGAAAATGCCCCCGCTGTCCGGGAGCAGCTGGCCGCCGCCGCAGTGCTGGTCTGCCAGCGGGAAGAGGAGATCGCCGGCTTTGTGGGACTGGACGGGGAGTCCATTGCCGGGCTCTTTGTGGCGCCGGACCAGCAGAACCGGGGAGTGGGGACCGCCCTCCTCCGCCACTGCCAGCAGCGATACCCCCGGCTGCGGCTCACGGTGTATGAGGAAAACGAGGGGGCCCGCCGCCTGTATGAGCGGCTGGGCTTCCGGCAGACAGCCAGCCGGGAGACCCCTCATCCCGGCCACCGGGAGCTGGTGATGGAGTGGCGCGCCGCCGACCGGTAGGGGGGGCGACGGCTGCCGCCTCTGGAGGAACCGGCAGTCCGTTCCCGCTGCAAAGGAGGCGAGGGGCCCGCTTCCGACAGGAAGCTGCCGGGGCGCGGCAAAAGTTCCTTTTTTCCGTAAAGGAAAACCCCTTGACAGAAAGACGCCCCTTTGGTATAATAAGGCCCGTTGGATTGTAAAGGCTTTTTCTTTACGGACTGCAAGGAGGCGAGTGCAGTGGCAAAGAACTTGGAGATGTCGTTTCTCCTGGATTTTTACGGCCCCATGCTCACCGATAAACAGCGGGACGTAGTGGAGCTGTACTACAACGAGGACCTCTCCCTGGCCGAGATTGCCCAGCACAGCGGGATTACCCGCCAGGGGGTGCGGGACAGCATCAAGCGGGCGGAAGCCCAGATGCTGGAATGCGAAGAGCGGCTGGGCCTGGCCCGGCGGTTCCGGGAGATTTCCGGGCAGCTGGAGCAGATTGTGGACCTGGCCAAGGATATTGAGCGGTGGGGCACCCGGTACAGCGTGCCGGTGGAGATCCTCACCAAGGCGGAGCAGATTGCCCGGATCGCTTCGTCCATCGATCAGTAGGACCAAGGGGGTGCAGGCATGGCCTTTGAAGGATTGTCCGAAAAGCTGGGCGGCGTGTTTAAAAAGCTCAAGAATCGCGGCAAGCTCAGCGAGGCCGACGTGCGGGAGGCCATGCGGGAGGTCCGCATGGCGCTGCTGGAGGCGGATGTCAACTATAAGGTGGCCAAGGATTTTGTGGCGTCGGTCACCGAGGAGGCCATTGGGGAGCGGGTTTTTGAGAGCCTGACCCCCGCCCAGCAGGTGATCAAGATTGTGGATGAGAAGCTCACCCAGCTGATGGGCACCACCAATACCCGCATCAACTTCTCCTCCAAGATTCCCACCATCATCATGATGTGCGGCCTTCAGGGCTCCGGCAAAACCACCCATTCCGGCAAGCTGGGCCTCTACTTTAAGAAGCAGGGTCACCGGCCGCTGCTGGTAGGGTGTGACGTGTACCGTCCCGCCGCCATCGACCAGCTGAAGGTGGTGGGGGAAAAGGCGGGGGTTCCCGTCTTTGAACTGGGGCAGATCGACCCGGTGGAGATCGCCAGGAAGGCGGTGGCCCACGCCCGGGACTACGGCAACGACATTGTGATCCTGGATACCGCCGGCCGCCTGCATATTGACGAGACCCTCATGGGGGAGCTCAAGACGCTGAAAAGCCAGGTTTCCCCCCACGAGATTCTGCTGGTCATCGACTCGATGACCGGCCAGGACGCGGTCAACGTGGCCCAGAGCTTTGACCAGGCCCTGGGGATCGACGGCGTGATCCTCACCAAGCTGGACGGCGACACCCGGGGCGGCGCGGCCCTCTCGGTGCGGGCGGTAACCGGCAAGCCCATCAAGTTTGCGGGCGTGGGGGAGAAGCTGGAGGATCTGGAGCCCTTCTATCCCGACCGGATGGCCTCCCGGATTTTGGGAATGGGGGACGTGCTGACCCTCATCGACAAGGTGCAGGAGGACTTTGACGCCAAGAAGGCCATGGAGGACGCCCAGAAGCTGAAGAGCGGCCAGATGGACTTCAACGACCTGCTGGACCAGATGCGCCAGCTGAAGAAGATGGGCCCCCTCAGCTCGGTGCTGGGGATGCTGCCCGGCGGCAACCAGATTACCGACGAGCAGGCCGAAAGCGGCGAGGCGGTCCTCAAGCAGACCGAGGCCATCATCTCGTCCATGACCAAGGCGGAGCGGGCCAAGCCGTCCCTCATCAATCCCTCCCGCAAGCGGCGGATTGCCGCCGGCAGCGGGACCCGGGTGGAGGACGTGAACCGGCTGCTGCGCCAGCTGGACCAGATGCAGAAGATGATGAAGCAGATGGGCAAGCTGTCCAAGAAGCGGCGGCTGCTGCCCGGCATGCGGTTTTAATTGGGTTTTCAAGGGGTTTTGTCCCGTTGAAAAATAGACGAAGAAGTTTGCAGGAGGTGACAGACATGGCTGTTAAGATCAGACTGCGCCGCATCGGCGCCAAGAAGGCTCCTTTCTATCGGATCGTGGTGGCGGATTCCCGTTATCCCCGGGACGGCCGCTTTATCGAGGAGGTGGGCGTGTACGACCCCACCAAGAGCCCCTCGATGGTGCAGATCGACGGAGAGAAGGCGAAGAAGTGGATCGCCAACGGCGCTCAGCCCACCGATACGGTGAAGGCTCTGCTGAAAAAAGAGGGCATCCTCTAATTCCCCGCGCGGCAATGCTTTCGCGTTGAAAAGGAGAACACTATGGAAAACCTGATCGTTGCCATCGCGAAGGGTCTTGTGGATGACAAGGATGCCGTCAACGTGACGGTGGACCCCCCTGCCGAGGACGGCAGTGTGGTGTACCATCTCCATGTGGCCGCCGACGATATGGGCAGAGTGATTGGCAAGCAAGGCAGAATTGCCAAGGCGATCCGGACCGTGGTGCGGGCATCGGCAAACAAGGCCGGCGTCAAGGCCGTGGTGGAGATCGACTGATTTGCCAGGAGGAATGGGGGAGAGGGCCGCTGCGGTCTTCTCCCTTTCTCATCGGTGCAAAAACGCAAAGGGGAGAAAAACGCATGTTGAAGGAATATCTGGAATGCGGGCGGATCGTCACCACCCACGGGGTCCGGGGGGAAGTGAAGGTGGAGCCCTGGTGTGACGGGCCGGAGTTTTTCCTGGACCTGGACACCCTCTATTGGGACAAGGAGGGCGCCCGCCCCTGCCGCCTCCAGCAGGCCAGGGTCCACAAGCAGATGGCTCTCCTGAAGCTGGAGGGGATCGACAGCCTGGACCAGGCGGTCCCCTGCCGGGGAAAGATCCTCTATGTCCGCCGGGAGGATGTGCCCATGGAGGAAGGCCAGTGCTTCGTCCAGGACCTGATCGGCCTGCGGGTGGTGGATGGAGACGACGGCCGGGAATACGGCGTCCTGACCCAGGTGACCGAAACGGGGGCCAACGATGTCTACCACATCCGCTTTGCCGATGGGAAGGAGCGGCTGATCCCCGCCATCCCCCAGGTGGTGCTGGACATCGACCTGGAGGAGGAGCGGATGACCATCCGGCCGCTGGAGGGATTGTTTGATGATGAGGATTGACATTGCCACCCTGTTTCCGGAGATGTGCGAGCGGGTGCTGGACGAGAGCATCATCGGCCGGGCCCGGCGGGCCGGCAAGCTGGACATCCACTGCCACCAGATCCGGGACTACACCCTGGACAAGCAGAAGCGGGTGGACGACACCCTCTACGGGGGCGGCAAGGGGATGCTCATGCAGGCCGACCCCATTTTCCGATGCTACGAGGCCGTCTGCCAGGAGGTGGGGACCAGGCCCCATGTGGTCTATCTCTCCCCTCAGGGAGAGGTGTTCACCCAGAAAAAGGCCATCCAGCTCTCCGGCTATGACCATCTGCTCCTCCTGTGCGGCCACTACGAGGGGGTGGACCAGCGGGTGCTGGACGAGATTGTGGACGAGGAGGTCTCCATCGGCGACTATGTCCTCACCGGCGGGGAGCTGGCCGCCCTGGTGGTGACCGATGCGGTGAGCCGGATGCAGGAGGGTGTTCTGGCCGGGGAGGAGTGCTTCATGGAGGAAAGCCACTGGAACGGCCTTCTGGAGTGTCCCCAGTATACCCATCCGGCGGTGTGGCACGGCCGGGAGGTACCGGCCGTCCTGCAAAGCGGCCACCATGCCAACATCCAGCAGTGGCGGCGGGAACACTCCCTGGAGAACACCTACCGCAAGCGCCCCGATCTCCTCTGCAAGGCCCAGCTGACCGCCAAGGACAAGCTCTTCCTCCGCCGGCTGAAGGAGCGGATCAAGGCCGAGGGGGCCGCGGCCGGGGTTGCCTCGCCGCCGGACGAGGGCGAGGAGCAATGAATCCCCGGGCGGCGGCCCGGGCGGCAAGAAGGAGCGAGGACAGATGACCGGAACCTTGGTCAACGCCGGCGCCATTGTGGTGGGCGGTTTTACAGGGGTGCTGCTGAAGAGGGGACTTTCGGAGGAGACCGGCCGCACCTGCAACCAGATGTTTGGTCTGGCCACAGCGGTGGTGGGCCTGAATGGACTGTTGTCGAATATGATGGAGGTGGGGGCGGATGGACGCCTGTCCGCCTCAGGGGAGCTGCTCCTCTTTCTCAGCCTGGTGATTGGAGGCGTGGTGGGGGAAGCCCTCCGCCTGGAGGAGCGGATTAACCGGGGAGGCAGGCGGATCGAGGCCCGCCTGGGGAGCGAGGGCTTTGCGGCGGGGTTTATCAACGCCAGTCTCATCTTCTGCGTGGGGGCCATGGCCATTATGGGGGCCATCAACGACGGCCTCACCGGGGACAGCAGCGTCCTCTTTGTCAAGAGCGCCCTGGACGGGGTGTTTGCCGTTGTGCTGGGGTCTACGCTGGGGATCGGCGTGGTGTTTTCGGCCGTTCCGGTTTTCCTGTACCAGGGGGCCATTACCCTGCTGGCCGGGGCCCTGGCCCCCTACTGTACCGACGCCATGCTCCGGAGCCTGTGCACCGTGGGCTATGCCCTGGTGATCTGCATCGGCCTCAACTTCCTCCTGGTCAACCGGATCAAGACGGCCAACCTGCTGCCTTCCCTGCTGGTGCCCATTGTGTATCAGCTGGCGGTGCAGTACTGGATCTAGTGGACGGCCTCCTGGAGGAATGGTTAAGTTCACAAGGTTGTTGAAAGAATTGTAGCCAAAATGTCCAAAAACCACCCGGCGGAATTTTTGTTATCTGGCACGGTGAGAGAAAATCATCCATACAGGGGACAAAAGCTGACAAATGTCATTGACGCGGGCTGGGTTTATGATATAATCGAAGTGTCGCAATCCGCATTTGAGGTTTTTGAATTGAGATTTTAAGACGCATAGGAGAGATCGCAATGTTTGTAAAAGAAGTGACTGTCCAGAACCATGTGGGCCTCCACGCTCGTCCTGCCACCTTCTTTATCCAGAAGGCCAATGAGTTTAAGTCCTCGGTTTGGGTGGAGAAGGAGGAGCGCCGGGTCAACGCCAAGAGCCTGCTGGGTGTTCTTTCCCTGGGGATCATCGGCGGTACCCACATTAAGATTATTGCCGACGGCTCGGACGAGCAGGCCGCGGTGGAAGCGTTGGTGAAGCTGATCGAGTCCGGCTTTACCGAGCAGTAATCGGAAGACCATGATTGCAAGGGCGCGCGGCGGCAGCTGCGGGCCCTTTTTTTGCGGCGATTCTTTGATTTCCCCTGGAAGGCGGTGACGATCCGTGGACAATCCCAACCTGCCCGCCCTGCGGGCCAAGGCCCTCTCCCTGCCCCTGGAGCCGGGGGTGTATATTATGAAGGACAGCGGCGGGAAGATCATCTACATCGGCAAGGCCAAGGTGCTGAAAAACCGGGTGAGTAGCTATTTCCGCTCGGTGGAGAAGCACACCCCCAAGGTCTACCAGATGGTGCAGAACGTGCGGGACTTTGAGTACATTGTGGCGGGAACCGAGTTTGAGGCCCTGATCCTGGAGTGCAGCCTCATCAAGCAGCACCGGCCCCACTACAACATCCTGCTGAAGGACGACAAGGGGTACAGCTATGTGCGGGTGGAGAAGGGCCCCTACGGCCGGATCAGCTGCGCCCTCCAGCGGACGGAGGACGGCGCCCTCTACCTGGGCCCCTACATCTCCTCCTATGTGGTGAACCAGACGGTGGACGAGGTGAACAAGGTGTTCCAGCTGCCCACCTGTTCCCGTAAGTTTCCCCAGGAGCTGGGCAAAGGCCGCCCCTGCCTCAACTTTCACATCAAGCAGTGCATGGGGGTCTGCCGGGGAAAGATCAGCCCCAGCCAGTACCAGGAGGTGCTGGACGAGGCGGTGGAGTTCATCAAGGGGGGCGGCACCCAGTCCATCAAGCTGCTGACCCAGCGGATGCACGCCGCCGCCGACCGGCTGGACTTTGAGAAAGCGGCCCTGCTGCGGGACCGGATCAACGCCATCCGCCGGATCAGCGAGCAGCAGAATGTGGTCTACCAGCGGTACGACAGCCTGGATGTGGTGGCCATCGTCCGCAGCGGGGAGAAGAGCGCCGCCGCGGTGCTGCGGTTCCGGGAGGGGCGGCTGGTGGACAAGGAGGAACATCCCCTGGGGGGGATCTCCACCCCGGAGGAGGCCATGGCCGAGTTCCTCTCCCGGTATTATTACACCCGGGAGGACCTGCCCAAGAAGATCTTTGTGGACATCGATTTTGCCGACCGCCCCCTCCTGGAGGAGATGCTGACCCAGCAGGGAGGGCGGAAGGTGGAGATCACCGTCCCCGAGCGGGGGGACGGGGTGCGGCTGGTGGAGATGGCCCGGAACAACGCCGCCCAGGTGATGGCCCGGACCGAGCGGCGCAGCGGCCGGGAGCTGTCCGCCCTGGACGAGCTGGGCCGGATGCTGGGCCTGCCGGCCCCGCCCGCCTATATCGAGGCCTACGACATCTCCAACATCGGCGGCGAGACGATTGTGGGGGGGATGGTGGTCTTTGCCGACGGCCGACCCCTGCCGGGAGCCTACAAAAAGTTCGTCATGAAGACGGTGGTGGGTGCCCCCGACGACTACGCCTCCATGGCGGAGATGGTGCGCCGGCGGCTGCTGCGGTACGAGGAGCACAAGGACAAGGGGGTGGGCTTCGGCCGCCTGCCCGACCTGATCCTCCTGGACGGAGGCAAGGGCCAGGTGGCGGCGGTGGAGCCGGTAATCCGGCAGCTGGGCTTTGCCATCCCGGTCTTTGGTATGGTGAAGGACGACCGCCACCGCACCCGGGCCATCACCGCCCAGGGGGGCGAGCTCTCCATCTCCTCGGTCCGGTCGGTGTTTGCGCTGGTGTCGGCCATCCAGGAGGAGGTCCACCGGTTCTCCATCACCTTCTCCCGCCAGCGCCATCAGAAGAACGCCTTCCAGCTGCGGCTGGAGGAGGCCCCCGGCATCGGCCCGGCCCGGGCCCGGGCCCTCTACAAGCGGTTTCGCAGCTGGAAGGCCCTCTGCGCCGCCACGGTGGAGGAGCTGGCCCAGACGGAGGGGGTCCCTGCCGCCGCCGCGGAGAGCCTGTGGAAATTTCTTCATCAGGAGGAATCGCGGGGTTGACAGATGGAGAAAAAGGAAAGATAATAGCATAAGAACAGGTATTTGCCACTAAGCCCGGGGCGCGGCCGGTGGGGAGGATTCCCCCGGCGGTTTTCGCGGGCGGAAAGCGGAGGAGTATTGCCCTATGCGTGTCATTACCGGTACCGCCCGCGGGCGGAAGCTGCAAACCCTCCCCGGCCTGGATGTGCGCCCCACCACCGATATGGTGAAGGAGGCCATGTTCAGCATTGTCCAGTTTGAGGTGGAGGGGGCCCTTGTGTTGGACCTTTTTGCCGGATCGGGACAGCTGGGGATCGAAGCCCTCTCCCGAGGGGCCAGGGGCTGCGTCTTTGTGGACCAGTCCCGGGAGGCCCAGGGGATCATCCGCCAGAATCTGGCCTCCACCGGCCTGGCCGCCCATGCCCGGGTGGCCGCTATGGACAGCTTCGCCTTTTTAACCGGGGCCAAGGATCAATTTGACCTGGCCCTGCTGGACCCCCCCTACGGCCAGGGGATGATTCCCCGGGCCCTGCCTCTCCTGGTGCCCCGGATGCACCCGGCGGGGGCGATCCTCTGTGAAACCCAGCGGGGCGAGGAGCTGCCCCAGGAGGTGGGCGGCTGGTCCATCACCCGAACCTATCGCTATGGAAAGGTGGCGCTGGCCCTCTACCGCCGCCGGGAGGAGGACGTATGAAGAAGATAGCCATCTGCCCCGGCAGCTTTGACCCCATTACCAACGGCCACCTGGACATCATCAAGCGGGCCAGCACCCTCTTTGACAAGGTGATCGTGCTGGTGGTCATCAACCCGGTCAAGACCGCCGCCTTTACCCCCCAGGAGCGGGCGGAGATGATTTCGGTCGCCACCGAGGGGATGCCCAACGTGGAGGTGGACACCTACAACGGCCTGCTGGTGGATTACCTCCGGCAGGTGGGGGCAACCGCCATTGTGAAGGGGCTGCGGGCGGTGAGCGACTTTGAGTACGAGTTCCAGATGGCCCTCACCAATAAGATGCTTCTCCCCTATGCGGAGACGGTCTTTCTCACCACCAGCGCTCAGAATATGTATCTCAGCTCCAGCATTGTGAAGCAGGTGGCCCAGTTTGGAGGGGACATCAGCGAGTTTGTCCCCCGCCGGCTGCACAAACGGATCAAGGAACGGCTGGGCCCCCGCCAGGGGCTGCCTGCCGGGGAATAACAACGACCATACAGCCCCAGGGGCTGGGAGAAGGAGGAACACCATGACGATTGATGAAATCCTGGATATGATGGACGATATGCTGGACCGGGCCTGGAACCTGCCTCTCACCGGGGGGCGGAGCGTCCTGGACGCAGAAAAGCTGCGGGAGATGATCGACGACATCCGCCTCAACCTGCCTGGGGAGATCAAGCAGGCCAAGATCATCGTGGCCGACCGGGCGGAGATTATGTCCACCGCCAAAAAGGACGCGGAGAACATCGTCCGCAAGGCGGAGGAGCGGGCCCGCGCCCTGGTGGCCCAGGAGGAAGTGGTGAAGGAAGCCCAGGCCAAGGCCACCGAGCTGGTCAGCTCGGCCCAGACCAAGGCCCGGGAGATCCGCCAGGCGGCCCAGGAGTTCTCGGACAATGTGCTCCGGGAGACGGAGGAAGCGCTGGTCAAGTCCCTGTCGGAGGTGAAGAGCACCCGGCAGGCGGTCCGGGCTGCGGGAAAGAGCGGCACCCTGTAAAAAACCGACGAGTCGAAAGGGCCCTTGCCCCCCTGTGGGGAAAGAGGCCCTTTTTCGATCCCATCCCGCTGGCGGCAGCCAAGCTTGTTCAAAGGAAAGGGGGATTCCCATGAAACGGAAACTGGCGGCGCTGGCGCTGGTCCTTCTCCTGTGGGGCGGGGCGGCGGGCTGCGGCCCCCGGCAGGCGCCTGGACGGGGGGAGGAAGAAGCGGCCCCGGCCTCCGCTGCTTCGGCGGCCCAGGAGGAAGAGACCCCGCCGGCGGAGGGAGAACCGTCCCCGGCGGAACAAGTTCCCAGGGGGGAAGCACCTGGGGAGGAATCTGCGCCGGAGGAAGAGCGGCAGGCAGACCCCGCCGCCGTCCAGGAGCCACAGGCGGCCCCTGGATTTGTCAAGGTGCAGGTGGGGACAGTGGATCTGGCCTACGGCGCCTTTGCCCTGGATGGGGAAGGGCGGCTCTACTTCTGCCCCATTCAGGAGGAGGGCGCCCCCTTCCTGGTGGCGGAGGGGGTGGAGGATTTCTGCTACACCCCCCGGGAGTTTTTCCTATTGGACCGGGAGGGACGGCTGCTGTCCACCGATGACTTAGGCTACTGGCAGGGCTGTACCTTTGAGGAGGTTGTCCAGGTGCCCCAGGGGGAGGAAGGGGTGGCGGCGGCCAATACCACCGTCCTGTTGGCCGGGGGCGACCTGCTCACCTGCCAGTCGGGCACCGGCAGCTGGAACCGCCTGGAGGCCAACGCCCAGACGGTGGCGGCGGGCTACTGGGGGATGGCCATCCTGGACCGGGAGGGACAGCTGTGGTTTTTGGACCGTTCTACCCAGGAGCTGGAGCTGGTGGCCGACGGGGTGATCGACTGTGCCTACAGCGACTGGAGCAAGACCAGCTACCACAACGACTTATGGTATGTCACCAGCGACCAGATCCTCCACCGGGAGGACCGCCTGGGAACCGAGGACCGGGGGGAGGACTACTGGTATCCTCGCCGGGCCCGGGCTGTCGATGCCAGTAACGGATACTACCTGGCCCAGCTGGAGGATGGCAGCTACCTGTGGGGATACGGTTCCCAGGAGGGGGCGGTCCCCGTCCCCGTCACCGGCGGAGAAGGGAGCCTGCTGTGGCTCTATTACGCCATCCTGGACGGGGAGGGAGCCCTCCATGTTGGCCGTGTCCCCCCGCTCCAAGGGGACATCTATCACGCCGGGATGGAGCCGCTGGCCGACCGGATCATCCCCCACCCGGCGGCTTGATCGTTTCCAGGGACAAGCAAGGCCCCCGGCGCGACAGCGCCGGGGGCCTTGCTGCGTATAAGAGGGGGAACTATTCCAGATAATCCTGGGGATTGGCCGGCTGCCCGTCCACCAGCAGGCCGAAGGCCAGATGGACGCCGGTGGCCTGGCCGCTCTGCCCCATCTGGCCGATGGGCTGGCCGGCGGTTACCGTTTCCCCCTGGGCTACCGCCAGGGAGTCCAGATGGCTGTAAACGGTCTGGACCCCGTCTCCGTGGTCCAGGATGACCTGGTTGCCCCAGGCGTCGTTCCAGGCGGCGGCGGTCACGGTGCCGGCGGCGGCCGCCGTCACCTCCCGGGAGCTGTCCTGCCCGGGAGCCAGGTCCAGATGGTCGTGGAACTGCCCGGGGGCGTATTCCCCGTAGGGAAGGCTGACCCAGCAGCCCTCCGCCACCGGGGACTGGAGGGAGAGCTCCGCCGAGGCGGCTTCATTGGAGAGGGGGAGCCCTTCCCCCGCGGGGGCGGGCAGGGCGCTGGTGCCCAGGGCCAGGCCGGCACAGAAGGTGAGGGCCGCGGCCAGGGCCAGGAACAAGCGGGAACGATGGTTGGTCGTCATAATGGATACAATCCTTTCTTCAATGGGATGATGGGAAAAGGGGAGGCCGGCGGCAGCGCCCCGGTCCCGCCCTGCCAAGCGGATCAGGCAGAGGGCGTAGGAGGCCCGTTCCTGCCGCCCCACCTGGCCCAGGGCCATCTGGTCGCAGGCCAGTTCCAGGTCGCGGCAGAAGGCCCGGTACCCCAGCCACACCAGGGGATTCCACCAGTGGACGGCCAGCAGCAGCCTGGCCGCCAGCTTCCAAAGGGGGTCCCGGCGGCGCAGATGGGACCATTCGTGGGCCAGAATATAGCCCAGCTCCCGGGAAGGGAGGGTATCCCACCCAGCAGGCAGAAGGATGCGGGGGTGGAGGACCCCCGCCCCAAAGGGGACGGCAGTGTGGGGGGAGAGGAGAATCTCCACCGGCCTCCCCCGCCGGGGCTGCTCCGCCAGCCACCGGGCCGGGAAGCCGCCGCAGGGGACCGCCTCCCCCAGGCGCCGCTGCCAGCGGCCATAGCCGAGGAGAAAGCTGCCCAGGGAGAGAACCGTACCCGCCAGCCAGCAGAGGAAGAGCAGGGAAGGTTCCCCGCCCGGCGCCGGGCCTCCGCCGGCGGCCGCTCCGGGAACGGGCAGGGCCGCGAGGGACTGCCCGCCCGGGAGCGGGCCGCCCGGGGCCGCAAACAGGTTCCCCAGGCTCCATGGACTGGAGACCGCCCAGGGGATCGACAGCCGCAGGGCGGCGGGGATCCACAGCAGGGGCAGGACCCAGGGGGGAAGCAGCCGCTTCCACAGGGGCCGCAGCACCAGGCAGAGGAGGAGCATCCCGCCCGCCGCCAGGTTCATTTGCAGAAGGGTCATGGAAACACCTCCGGTTATTGGAGCCGGTTCACCAGCTCTTTCAGCCGTTCCACCTCCTGGGGGGAAAGGCGCTCGCCGTCCAAAAAGGCGGTGAAGAACTGTTCCGCCGATCCGTCAAAGAACCGCCGGATCAGCTGGTGGGTCTCCTCCTGGCGGACCTCCTCCCGGGTTACCAGCGCTTGGCAGCGGTATCCGGGGTCGATCCGGCACACCGCCCCTTTGTCGATGCATTTTTTCAGGACGGTGTAGGTGGTGTTTCGATTCCAGCCGGTGTCCTGGGCCAGGATCCTGGCCAGCTGGCCGGCCGTGAGTTCCCCGTGCTGCCACAGGGCCTCCAGAATCTTCAGCTCAGAATCGAACAGTTTCAAGCTGTTCATCTCCTTTCGGTGGATTGGGGAGTGACTACTGCAATAGTATCCTTGCATCCATACTATCACAGTAGTCACCTGCTGTCAAGGGCGGGGCGCCGCATTTTTTGTTTTCCGTCCCCTTGGACCGGTGCAGGGGAGAGAACCCGGCCCGTTTCCGGCGGTGGAACGGGGCCGGGTTTTCTCGTGGAAAGGGGGCAGGGGGGAAGAGAGGTCGAAGGGGGAAAATCCCTGGTAGAATGCGGGGATTTCCGGCGGCTGCTGGGGGGATTTGGCAGGGAAAAAATCCGGCGGATGCTTGCATTTGGGTATGGGTTCCTGTATAATAGATTAAAAGTGGGTAATTGTGGGGAGAAGTGGGTCAAAGGCCCTGCCTCTTCCCAGGCAGGGGGTGACGAGGTGCTGACAGGGGAATACCAACATGCGGTAGACGCCAAGGGGCGCCTCAACGTCCCTGCCCGCCTGCGGGAGGAGCTGGGGGACCGGTTTGTGGTTACCAAGGGCCTGGACGGCTGCCTCTTCGTCTACTCCTATCCGGAGTGGGAACGGATCCTGGAAAAGCTGCGGCAGCTCCCTCTCTCCACCGGACGGAACCTGAAGCGCTTTCTGGCGTCGGGCGCCGCCGAGGTGGAGGTGGACAAGCAGGGCCGCATCCTGATCCCGCCCAGCCTTCGGGCCTGGGCCAAGCTGGAGAAGGATGTGGTGGTGGCCGGGGTGATCGACCGGGCCGAAATCTGGAACCGGGCGGCCTGGGAAGAGGGTCCCACCCAGATTGGGGCCGACGAGATCGCCCTGGAGATGGAACAGCTGGGCTTCTAGGCCTGTTGAAGGGAAGACACCATGGAATTTTATCACATTTCCGTTTTGCTGGAGGAGACGATTGCCGCCCTGGCCATCCGCCCCGACGGCATCTACGTAGACGGGACGGCGGGAGGCGGCGGCCACTCCAGCCGGATTGCCCAGCAGCTGACCACCGGCCGCCTGATTGCCCTGGACAAGGACCCGGACGCGGTTGCCGCGGCGACGGCCCGCCTGGCCCCCTACGGGGAGCGGGCGATGGTGCTCCAGCGGGACTTTGCCGATATGGCCCAGGTGCTGGAGGAGCTGGGAATCCCGGCGGTGGACGGCATCCTGCTGGACCTGGGGGTTTCCTCCCACCAGCTGGATACCCCGGAGCGGGGCTTCTCCTATCAGCACGACGCGCCCCTGGATATGCGGATGAGCCAGAAGGGGCTGTCCGCCTACGATCTGGTGAACACCATGGAGGAGAAGGGCCTGGCGGAGATCATCCGCCGGTACGGGGAGGAAAAGTTTTCCGCCCGGATTGCCGCCCGGATTGTGGAAGCCCGCCGGCAGGGACCGGTGGAAACCACCGGCCAGCTGGCCCAGATTGTGAAGGAGGCGATCCCCGCCGCCGCCCGCCGGGAAGGCGGCCATCCCGCCAAGCGGACCTTCCAGGCCCTGCGGATCGCGGTGAACGACGAGCTGGACAATCTGTCCCGCTGCCTGGACACGGCCTTCGACTGTTTGGCGCCGGGGGGACGGTTCGCGGTGATTACCTTCCACTCCCTGGAGGACCGGATCACCAAGCAGGCTTTTGCCGGGTACTGCCGGGGATGCACCTGCCCGCCGGATTTTCCGGTTTGTGTCTGCGGCAAGAAGCCCCGGGCCCGGCTGGTCACCCGCAAGCCGGTGGAGGCCTCGGCCCAGGAGCTGGAGGAGAACAATCGAAGCCGTTCGGCCCGCCTGCGGGTGATTGAGCGGCTGGAAGGATAAACGAGAAACACGAGTAACAAGAAAGGGTGATTGAACGATGCAGACCGGCAGCAGCGCGGCCTATGACCTGTCCATCTACGAGCCCAAGGAGCAGTCCCGCCGCAAACCCAAGCTGCGGGTGGTTCAGGGGCAGGGAAAGGCTGCCCGTTCCCTGATGGTGGCAAAGACGGTCTGCATTACGGTGATTCTGCTGGCGCTGGTGGTGGGAATCCTCCACAACAAGGCGGAACTCACCCAGCTGAGCGCCCAGATCACCGCAACCGCCAATGAATATACCCAGCTCCAAAGCGAGTACACCATGCTGTCTACCCAGCTGGAGAGCCGGGGGTCCCTGCGGTCGTTGGAGGAATATGCCACGACCCAGTTGGGAATGTCCAAGCTGGACCAGGACCAGGTGGTGTATCTGGACGGCAGCGAGGACGACAAGATTGAGATTGTAGGCCGTGGGGAGGACGGAACCCTGAAGGAGACCGTCTCCGGAATCATGGAATACCTGAAACTCAAGTAAAATATGATAGGATTGGCGGCTAAGAGTTAAGATGAAGAAGGTCTTAGCTCTTAGCTTTCCTTTTTGAAGGGATCTTGGGGGGAGAGCCAGGCTTTCACAAGGGGGTTGTGTCCATGCCGCCCATTCAGGCGATGAAATTCAAAATATTTGTGGTGGCTTTTTTGCTCTGTGTTTGTGCCTTTGGCATTCTGATCTACCGGCTCTTCGGCCTCCAGATTACCGACGCGGAGGTCTACCAGCAGCGGGCCCTGGCCCAGCAGATGAGCAGCACCTCCATCACGGCCGACCGGGGCACCATCTATGACCGCAACGGCAACGTGCTGGCCAAAAGCGCCACCGTCTGGACGGTGGTCCTTTCCCCCGCCGAGGTGAAAGACGACGAGGAACTGAACAAGATTGCCAACAAGCTGTCGGAGCTGATGGGGGTGGACCCCCAGTCGGTCATCGAGATGGGCCAGGACAAGGAAAGCTATTACCGGGAGATCAAGCCCTCCATCGAGCAGGACGTGCGGGAGGAGCTGCTTACCTTTATCTCCGAGGAGGAGATCGGCTGCCTGACCATGATCGAGAGCAGCAAGCGGTACTACCCCTACGGGAACTTTGCCGCCCAGCTGCTGGGCTTTGTGGGGAGCGACAACCAGGGCTCCTACGGGCTGGAGGCCTACTATAACAGCGTCCTCAGCGGCACCCCGGGCCGGGTGCTTACCTCGGTGAACGGCTGGGGGACCGACATGCCCTTCCAGGAGAGCGAGCGCTTTGAGGCGACCGACGGCAACAGCCTGGTCCTCACCATCGACGAGGGGCTCCAGCATTTTCTGGAAAAGAACCTGGAGCTGGCGTTGGAGGAGCACGATGTGCAGAACCGGGCCTGCGGCGTCATCGTCAACGCCAAGACCGGCGAGGTGCTGGCCATGGCCACCAAGCCGGACTTTGACCCCAATACCCCCCTGACCCTGGGCAATCCGGACGAGGCCCTGGAGGCGGAAAAGCTCAAGGGGAACCAGGAGGCCTACAAGGACTACCTGGGGGAGAAGCAGTTCCTCCAGTGGAGCAACAAGGTGATCGGCGAAACCTACGAGCCCGGCTCGGTGTTCAAGATCGTCACCGCCGCCGCCGCCCTGGAAACAGGGTCCCAAACCCTCAACAACACCTACTACTGCCCCGGCTATTATATGGTGGGGGAACAGGAGTACGGCTGCTGGCAGTCGGGGGGGCACGGGATGCAGACCTTTGAGAAGGCCATGCAGAACTCCTGCAACCCGGCCTTTATCCAGATCGGCCAGGCGCTGGGCGGTACCTCCTTCTACGAATATTTCCACAACTTCGGCCTGGCGGAGGCCACCGGCATCGACCTGCCCGGCGAGGAGGTGGGCATCTCCCACACCCTCAGCGAGCTGCAGGGGCAGACCGGCGGCGGCACCTATCTGGCCAGCTCCTCCTTCGGCCAGACCTTCCAGGTATCCCCTTTGCAGATGGCCATGGCGGTCTGCGCCGCGGTGAACGGGGGGACCCTCTACCAGCCCTATGTGGTCAAGCAGGTGCTGGATTCGGACGGGAACGTGGTCTCCACCACCCAGCCCCAGGCCAAGCGGCAGGTCATCTCGGAGGAAACCTCCGCCAAGATCCGGGATCTGGTGGAAGCGGTGGTGGCGGACGGCTCCGGCCGCAACGCCCAGGTTCCCGGCTACCGCATCGGCGGCAAGACCGGCACCACCGAGAAACTGACCAAGGAGAAGAACATCATCACCGGCGAATACGAGCAGATCCTTTCCTTTGCCGGGATTGCCCCCATGGAGGACCCGGAGATCGTGGTGCTGGTCACCCTGGATGAGCCGGGACGGAACGGAGGCTACGGTTCCACCATTGCCGCCCCGGTGGTGGGCGCCATTCTGGAGGAGGCCCTCCCCTACCTGGGGTACGAGCCGGAGTTTACCGAGGAAGAGGCGGCCGACACCAGCGAGGAGACGGTCCCCTATCTGGAGTCGATGGTGATCCACGACGCCATGGGTCATCTGCGGCAGCTGGGCCTGGATTACAAGATTGTGGGCGACGGGGTAACCGTTCTCAAGCAGGTTCCCTCGGTGACCGAGCAGATTCCCAAGGGGGGCACGGTGGTCCTCTTTACCGACGAGGCGTCCCTGGAGTCCACCGTATCGATCCCGTCGGTGATGGGGATGACTCCCCAGGAGGCCAACCAGGCCATCTACGCCGCAGGGCTCAACATCCGCCTCACCGGGGAGGATGTGTCCCAGGCCAATGTTCAGGCCGTGAGCCAGTACCCTGCCGCAGGGGAGACGGTCTCCCCCGGCACGGTGGTGGAGGTGAGCTTCCAGGTGGTCCAGCCCCAGGCGGAAGATGCCGCCGGCGAGGAAGCCGCCCAATGACGACAACTCTGCCCCCCTCTTTCTTTCGACAAAGAGGGAGCGTATACTAGACCATGGGGCCTTGTCCCCGGAAGATCCGGTCCTCCCCACAGGGGGACCTTCGGGAGGGAATCCGATTGACGATTGAACAGGTATTGGAAGGCGTTTCCTGTGCCATCCCCCAGGAGGCAGCCGGCCGGGCCGTCACCGGCCTCACGGCAAACTCCCGGGAGGTGCAGGAGGGCAATCTGTTTTTCTGTATCCAGGGGGAGCGGGCCGACGGCCACACCTATGCCCCCAAGGCCCTGGAGGCCGGCGCGGCCGCGGTGGTGGTCCAGCGGGACCTGGGCCTTCCCCGGCAGATCCTGGTGGAGAACAGCCGGGCGGCCTATGCCCTGGCCTGCGGGAACTGGTTTGGCAATCCCTCCCGGCGCCTGCGGCTGATCGGGGTGACCGGCACCAACGGGAAAACCACGGTCAGCTATCTGATCAAGTCCATCCTGGAGGCAGCGGGGAAGAAGGTGGGGCTGATCGGCACCATCCGCAACGAGATCGGCCCCATGAAGATCCCCGCCCACTACACCACCCCCGATCCCTTTGCCCTGCACAGCCTCTTTGCCCGGATGGTGGAGGCGGGCTGCGAGTACGGGGTGATGGAGGTCTCCTCCCACGGGCTGGACCAGCATCGGCTGGAGGGCTGCCAGTTTGAGGTGGGGGTTTTTACCAACCTGACCCAGGACCACCTGGACTACCACCACACCATGGAGAACTATTTCCAGGCCAAGAAAAAGCTCTTTGACCTGGCCGGCATGGGGGTCGTCAATCTGGACGATCCCTACGGGCGGCGGCTGCGGGAGGAGATCTCCATCCCCTGCACCACCTTCTCGGTCAAAGAGGACGGGGCCGATTATACCGCCAAGAGCATCCGCTCCACCATCCAGGGGAGTACCTTCGCCTTTGTGGGGAAGGGGATGATCGCCAGGGTCAAGCTGGCCATGCCGGGGGCCTTCTCGGTCTCCAACGCCATGGCCGCCGCTTCCTGCGCCCTGGCCCTGGGCACCCCTTTGGAGGTGGCGGCGGAGGGCCTCTCCCGCTGCCCCGGCGTGCTGGGCCGGGCGGAGGTGATCGCAGCCGGGGAGGAGTACACCATCATTCGGGATTACGCCCACACCGGGGACGGCCTGGAGAAGATCCTTTCCACCGTTCGGGAGTTTGCCCCAGGGCGGCTGGTGGTTCTGTTTGGCTGCGCCGGCAACCGGGATGCAACCAAACGGCCGGATATGGCGGCCATCGCAGCCCGCCTGGCGGACTACTGCATCCTTACCTCCGACAATCCCCGCCACGAGGACGCCCAGAAGATTGTGGACGACGCGCTGCCCGGCTTCCAGGGGAGCAAGACCCCCTATAAGGTGATCCTCAACCGGTACGAGGCCATCCGCTGGGCCCTGGATCACCTCCAGCCGGGGGATACCCTGGTGCTGGCCGGCAAGGGCCACGAGGACTACCAGGTCCTCAAGGACGAGACCATCTGGTTTGACGAGCGGGAGATTGTCCGGCGGATGCTGGCCCAGTCCCGCCCATCCTAAGGAAAGGAAGTACCATCGCCATGGAACCCATTTCCCTTCAACTTCTGGCCCGCGCGGCGGGGGACAATGCCCCCCATCCGGGCGTGGTTACCCAGATCTGCACCGATACCCGCCAGCTAACCCCCGGCTGCCTGTTTGTGGCTCTCCAGGGCGAGCGCTTTGACGGACATGATTTCGTCCCCGCCGCCCTGGCCGGGGGCGCCATTGCCGCGGTGGTCCACCATCCGGTAAAGGCCCCGGCAAAGCAGCTGATCCAGGTAGAGGACACCCAGCGGGCCCTTCTGGCCATGGCGGCCTGTTACCGGGACCAGTTCCCGGCGCTGCGGCTGACGGCGGTGACCGGCAGCGTGGGCAAGACCACCACCAAGGAGATGATGGCCTGTGTCCTGGAAAGCGCCTGGAAGACCCTTAAGACCGAGGGCAACCTGAACAACGAGATCGGCATGCCCAAAACCCTGTTCCAGCTGGACAGCAGCTATGGAGCGGCAGTGATCGAGATGGGGATGACCGGCTTTGGGGAGATTCGAGATCTGGCGGCGGCGGCCAAGCCCTGCCTGGGGGTCATCACCACCATCGGGGTGAGCCATCTGGAGCGGCTGGGCAGCCGGGAGAACATCCTCCGGGCCAAGCTGGAGCTGGCTCAGGAGCTGCCCGACGGGGCCCCCCTGCTCCTCAACGGGGACAACGATCTTCTTTCCCAGGTGGAGGAGAACCGCCTGAAGACGGTCTTCTTCGGGGAGGAAAACCCCGCCTGTGCCATCCGGTGCACCGCCTGGCGGGAAGCGGGGGACAGCACCTGGATGACCATTGCCTGGGAGGGGAACTCCTACGAAACCAGGCTGCCCGCCCTGGGGCGGCACAATCGGATGAACGCCCTGGCGGCCTTCGGAACAGGGGTGCTGCTGGGGCTGGAGCCGGAGCAGTGCGCCCGGGCGCTGGCCGCCTACCGGCCCGCCGGGATGCGGCAGCGGCTGGTGGAAAAACAGGGGGTACTGGTGATGGAGGACTGCTACAACGCCAGCCCCGACTCGATGACGGCAGCCCTGGAGACCCTGGGCGGCTATCCCTGTGCCGGGCGGCGGATTGCGGTCCTGGCGGATATGCTGGAGCTGGGGGCCGTCCAGGAGGAGGGCCACCGGCAGGTGGGGGCCCTGGCCGCCCGGAGGGCGGATCTCCTCCTCTGCTGGGGCGAGCTGGCCCGGCTCTACCTGGAAGGCGCCAGGGAAGCGGGGATGGAAAAGGCCTACTGGTTCAAAACCAAGGAAGAGCTGGCCCGGGCGGTGGCCCGGGAGGCGGCCACCGGGGATCTGGTGTGGTTCAAGGCCAGCCGGGGCATGGCCCTGGAGGAGGTTATCCGCCTCTGCTGGGGCGACTGACAGGGAAGGACGAGGACGACGGTCCCGGCCGCGGCCGGGAAGGGGAGGTATTGGGAAGAGATGGACGGAATATGGCTGATTGTAACGGCGCTCATCGCCTTTGGGGTGACTGCCGTATCGGGAATCTGGCTGGTGCCCTATCTGCGCCGGCTCAAATATGGGCAAACCATTCTGGATATTGGGCCCAAATGGCATAAAAATAAGCAGGGGACCCCCACGATGGGGGGGCTCATGTTCATCATGGGAATCCTGGTAGCGGTAGCGGTGGGGTACATCACCGCGGTGGTTTCCCAGGACTGGGTGAGCCATCCGGAATATGTGGGCGCCGGCGAGCGGGTGTTTTACGGCATGGTGATGGCTCTTCTCTTTGGGGCGCTGGGCTTTCTGGACGATTATATCAAGGTGGCCCGCAAGCGGAACATGGGCCTTACCGCCAAGCAGAAGCTCTTCTTCCAGATCGCCATTGCCGTCATCTATCTGGCGGGCCTGTGGAGCGCGGGGGTTTCCTCCACGGTGGTCATCGTCCCCTTTTTGGGGCAGATTGACCTGGGGCTGCTCTACTACCCCCTGGCGGCGGTGGTGATTGTGGGGGCGGTCAACGCGGTCAACCTGACCGACGGCATCGACGGCCTGGCCGCTTCGGTTACCTTTGTGGCGGCGGTGGCTTTCATGGTGATTGCCTCCCTCCTGCGGCTGTGGGAGATGAACATCGTCGCCACCGCCCTGGCGGCCGGCTGCGTGGGCTTTCTGGTGTGGAACTTCTACCCGGCCAAGGTGTTTATGGGGGATACGGGCTCCCTCTTTTTGGGGGGCGTCATCTGTGCCCTGGCCTTTGGGACCGGGCTGCCGGTCTTTCTGGCTCTCATCGGCATTGTCTATGTGGTGGAGGCCCTGTCGGACATCCTCCAGGTAGCCTACTTCAAATCCACCGGCGGCAAGCGCCTCTTCAAGATGGCGCCCATTCACCATCACTTTGAGCTGTCCGGCTGGAGCGAGAAGAAGATTGTGGCGGTCTTTTCCGCCGTGACCGCCCTGGGAGGCGGGGCAGCCGTCTGGGCGGTGGTCCTGCTGCTGCGCTAGCCCCGGGAAATCAAGAAGGAGGGGGCCTTCCCGTTGAATCTGCTGCAATCCATCAAACGTTCCATCAAAATCAAACGGGGAGGGGTGGACCTCACCTTCCTGGTGCTGGTGCTCATCCTGCTGGCCTTTGGCCTGGTGATGATGTTCTCGGCCAGCTATGCCATGGCCTTCTACCGCTTTGACGGGGACAGCTACCACTTCATCAGCCGGCAGGTGATCTTTGCCGTGGTGGGGCTGGTGGCCATGTGGGTGGCCTCAATGGTGGATTACCACATCTTCCACCGTCTGGCCTGGCCCATTATGGGGGTCTGCCTGGTGCTGCTGGTGCTGGTGCTCTTCATGGGCGGCTTCAACAACGCCGCCCGATGGATCATCATCGGCGGCTTTACCCTACAGCCCTCGGAGGTGGCCAAATTTGCCCTGGTGGTTCTGTTTGCCCACATGATGTCCATCAATTTCAACAAGATGAAGGACTGGCGGTACGGCCTGGCGCCCTATCTGGGGGTCATGGGGGTGCTGGCCGTCCTGCTGATTCTGGAGCCCCATCTGTCCTGCACCGTGTTGATCTGCCTCATCGGGGCCACTATGATGTTTGTGGGCGGAACCGACCTCAAATGGTTCGCCGTGGGCATCGGCGTGGTGGCGGTGCTGCTGGTGGTGGTTGCCAACAGCGAGACCCTCATCTCCTACGGCGGCGAGCGGATTGAGGCCTGGCTGGACCCCTTTGCGGACAACAACACCGGCTACCAAACCCGCCAGTCCCTCTACGCCATCGCGTCGGGGGGGCTTTTGGGAACGGGAGTGGGCAATTCCCGGCAGAAGTACCTCTTCCTTCCCGAGCCCCACAACGACTTTATCTTCTCGGTCTGCTGCGAGGAGCTGGGCTTTGTGGGGGCGGTGATCATCATTCTGCTCTTTGCCCTGCTCATCTGGCGGGGGTTCGTCATCGCGGCCCGCGCCCGGGACCGGTTCGGCACCCTGATGGCGGTGGGCCTGGTGGCCCAGGTGGGGTACCAGGCGGTGCTGAACATCGCCGTGGTGACCAATACCGTCCCCAATACGGGCATCAGCCTGCCCTTCTTTTCCTACGGAGGCACCGCCCTCATGATGCTCCTGGGCCAGATGGGCGTGCTTCTTTCCATCTCCCGCCAGGCGGTGGTGGAGAAGGAATAACCCCAGCTTGGGAGAGAAATGCTGTCCCCCGCCCCCTGGGCGGGAGGTTACCTTATGGGAGGAGATCCTATGAAGATACTCTTTGCCTGCGGCGGGACCGCCGGCCATATCAACCCGGCCCTGGCCATGGCGGGGGTGATCCGCCAGCGGCACCCGGAGGCCCAGATCAAATTTGCCGGCAACCCCCGGGGGATGGAGGCACGGCTGGTGCCGGCCGCCGGCTATGAATTTCTGCCTATCCCGGTGATGGGGATTCAGCGGCGGCTCACCTGGCGGAACATCCGGTACAATATCCACTCCATGGGCTGCCTGGCCCTCTCCGGCCACCGGTCCAAGAAGCTGCTGGCCTCCTTCGGGCCCGACCTGGTGGTGGGCACCGGGGGCTATGTGAGCGGACCGATCCTCCGCAAGGCCCATCAGATGGGCATCCGCACCCTGACCCACGAGCAGAACGCCTTCCCCGGCGTTACCACCAAGCTGCTGTGTCGGTATGTGGACAAGGTGCTGCTGGCGGTGGAAAAAGCAAAGGACTACCTGCCCGGGGACCGGGAGTACATCGTCACCGGCAATCCAGTGCGCTCCGAGATCCTCACCGCCGACCGGGAAGCCGCCCGCCGAATCCTGGACATTGGGGACGAGGTGTGCATCCTGTCCTTCGGCGGGAGCCTGGGGGCCGCCCGGGTCAACGAGGCGGTGGCCGACGTTATGGCCTGGCACCAGGGGCGGGGGATCCACCACATCCACGCCACCGGCTCCTACGGGGTGGAGGAGATGCCCCGGCTGCTGGCCCAGCGGGGGGTGAAGGCGGAGGAGAACCCGGGCCTGGACATCCGGGAGTACATCAACGATATGCCCAACTGCCTGGCTGCCGCCGACCTGGTCATCGGCCGGGCGGGGGCCATCACCCTCAGCGAGCTGCAGGCGGTGGGACGGGCCTCCATCCTGATCCCCTCCCCCAATGTGGCGGAAAACCATCAGTACCACAACGCCATGGTCCTCCAGCGGGCCGGGGCGGCGGTGGTCATCGAGGAAAAGGACCTTACCGGGCAGCGGCTGGTGGAGGAGGTCCAGGCGCTGGTGGAAGATCCGGACCGGCTGAAGATGCTGGGTCAGAATGCCGCCGCCATGGCCATCCGGGACGCCAACGAGCGGATTTACCGGGAAATCATGGAGCTGCTTTCCCGCCGGTAGCCCTCTGCACCCTTGCCCCTGCCGCAACATAGGATGAGGTTGCAGGGGTGTGGGAAGATTGGGTTCCGGCATCCCCAGAACGGGGAAAGGATGCGGCGATATGGATGAATATCTGGTAACCGGCGGACGGGCGCTGTCGGGAGAGGTACAGGTACACGGTGCAAAAAACTCCGCCCTGCCCATTTTGGCGGCGGCCCTGCTGGGAGAAGAAACGGTTTTACATAACTGCCCCCGCCTCACCGATGTGGAGGCGGCCTGCAACATTCTGGAATACCTGGGATGCTCCACCCGGCGGGAGGGGCAGACTATCGTGATCCGGGCTGGGGAAGGGGGCGACTACTCCATCCCCGACCGGCTGATGAGCGAGATGCGTTCCTCCATTGTGTTTCTGGGGGCGGTGATCTCCCGATTCGGCCGGGCGGTGGTGTCCATGCCCGGCGGCTGCGAGCTGGGTCCCCGGCCCATCGACATCCACCTGGACTGCCTGCGGAAGATGGGGGTGGAGATCCGGGAGGACCACGGCCACCTGGACTGCCGGGTGGCCGGAAGGCTCCACGGGGCCCGGCTGACCCTCCCCTTTCCCAGCGTGGGCGCCACCGAGAATGTGATGCTGGCGGCGGTGCTTGCCCAGGGGGAAACCCAGATCCACAACGCCGCCCGGGAACCGGAGATTGCCGACCTGGCCGACTTTCTCACCGCCTGCGGGGCCAAGGTCCGGATCACCCCCGAGGGTACCGTGCTGATCCAGGGGGTGGCGGCCCTCCATGGGGCGGAGCACCGGGTGATTCCCGACCGGATTGCCGCCGCTACCTATCTGTGTGCCGCCGCGGTCACCGGAGGACGGGTGCGCCTCACCCAGGTCCGCCCCGATCATTTGACGGCGGTGCTGCCGGTATTTGAGGAGGCGGGGTGCCGCCTCCAGACCGGCGCGGGGGAGATCCTCCTGGAGGCGCCGCCCCGCCTGGAACGGGTCCGCATGGTGCGGACCATGCCCTACCCAGGCTTTTGCACCGACGCCCAGTCCCCCGTGATGGCCATGGCCTGCGGGGCGCGGGGAACCTCCATCTTTGTGGAGACTATTTTTGAAAGCCGGTACAAGCAGGTGGACGAACTGGCCCGCATGGGCGCCCGGATCAAGGTGGAAGGCAGGGTAGCGGTGGTGGAAGGGGTGGAGAAGCTCCACAGCGCCTCCATGCGCTGCACCGACCTGCGGGGCGGGGCCTCCCTGGTGGTGGCCGCGCTGGCCGCCGAGGGAACCAGTGCCATCCGGGAAATCCGCCACATCGACCGGGGATACGAGGATCTGGACCGGCATTTGCGATCGATCGGCGGGGAGATCATCCGCCGGCAGCGGGAGGAACGAGAACGCCAAGGATAAAGTAGGTGAACGCAAAGGATGAATGGCCGTCAACAGCACAACTCTTCCAATCTTCCATCGGGCCGTCCCCGGCAGGGCCGGCCGGCGTCCCCCCAGCAGGGGAAGCCGGCGCCCCGGCGCCGGCGGCGCAGGGGGAGCTATGTCCTGTACTATGGGGCTGTCCTCTTTTTTGTGCTGGCGCTGGCCATCACCCTTTCCCTCACCGTCTTTTTCAAGATTACCGCCGTGGAGGTAACCGGCACCGACCGGTATCCCAACGAGCAGCTGGTATTGGCCACTGGCGTGGAGGTGGGGGACAACCTGCTGCGGATCAACAAGAAGGCCATCAGCGACCGGCTTACCCAGTACCCGTATATCGAGTCGGTAGAGGTGAAGCGAGCATTCCCTCCCAAGGTGGTGGTGATCATCACCGAGGCCACCCCCCTGGCGGCGGTGGGGCAGCCGGGCAACTATGTCCTGGTCAGCACCCAGGGGCGGATTCTGGAGACCAACCTGACCGCCGTGCCCGACGGGGTGATTGCCGCGGCCGGCCCGGCCCTGGAGGGCCAGGCGGGGGATATGGTGGCGGAAGAGCAGGAGGAGTATATCGCCATGCTGGTCTACCTGCGGGAGGCGATCCTGGCCACGGGATTTGACAAGATCACCGCCGTCGACGTGACCGACCGGCTCAACATCGTGGTCACCTACGACGGGCGGGTCACCATCCAGCTGGGAAGCGAGAGCAATCTGGAGCGGAAGCTGGCTATGGTGTACACGGTTCTGGAGGACCAGGCGGAGGACTTTGTCGGGGAGATCAACGCCACCTCCCCGCCCAACTACTGGGTAATCCCCCAGGGAGAGGAGGAGCGGCAGGAGGGCTCCTTTTTTACCGACGGGTCCGGCAGCAGCGAGAGCGGTTCCTCCCAGGAGGAGGGCAGTTCCTCCCAGGAGACGGCCGCCTCCTCCAGCGGGGAAAGCGGCGGATTTTTCCAGGCAGCCGGGAACAGCTCGGAGGAAGAAACAACGGGAAGTTCTCCCCAATCCTGACGGCATTTTTTCCCTTTTCACAAAAATGGGGAATCCTGCGATGGAAATTCATCAAAATGCAGGAAAAGGAAGCGGGATAATATTGATTTTATCCCGTTTTTCTGATAAATTAGAAGTATTAGGGTGCGGCCCAAAAAAACAGGGGGAACTGCAATGCTGATGAATATTGATCTGGACAACGATTTTGAACTGGCAGTATCGATCAAGGTGGTCGGCGTGGGCGGCGGCGGCGGCAACGCGGTTAACCGCATGATCGAGACGGGGCTCAAGAGCGTGGAATTCATCTCGATAAATACCGATATTCAGGCCTTGAGACGGTCTCAGGCCACCTATAAGATTCATATTGGGGACAAGCTCACCCGGGGCAAGGGCGCCGGCGGCGACCCGGAAAAGGGCCAGAAGGCCGCGGAAGAGAACCGGGAGGACATTGCCTCCGCCCTCAAGGGAACCGATATGGTCTTTATCACCGCCGGCATGGGCGGCGGCACCGGGACCGGCGGCGCGCCGGTGGTGGCCCAGGTGGCCCACGAGATGGGTATCCTCACCGTGGGCGTGGTGACCAAGCCCTTCGACTTTGAAGGGAAGCGGCGGATGGAGCAGGCGGAGAGCGGCATCACCGCCCTGCGGGAGCATGTGGATGCCCTGCTGGTCATCCCCAACAATCGCTTGAAAGAGGTCTCCGACGGGCCCATCACCCTCCTAAACGCCTTCCGGGCGGCGGACGATGTCCTCTGCCAGGCGGTGCAGAGCATCTCCGACCTGATCAACATCCCCGGCGTGGTCAACCTGGACTTTGCCGATGTGACCGCCATCATGAAGGATGCCGGCTACGCCCATATGGGTGTGGGCAAGGCCACCGGCGAGAACAAGGCGGAAAAGGCGGCCCAGCAGGCCATCTGCTCGCCGCTGCTGGAAACTTCCATCAACGGCGCCCGCGGCGTAATCGTCAATGTGATCGCCTCCTCCAGCGTCAGCCTGGACGACATCGATCTGGCGACCAATATGATCCACAGCGCGGCCCACGAGGATGTGAACCTGATCTGGGGCGTTGCCTTCGACGACGACCTGGAAGATGAGATGCGGGTTACGGTCATTGCCACCAATTTTGATCACGAGTCGGGCTACAGCATCCCCAACTATACCTTCAAATCCAAGGACAGCAAGAAGGAAGAGGAGAAAAAGGCCCAGGAGGAAGACGACGACAAGGATTACTTCGACATCCTGGAGATGTTTAAGAACCGCAACATGTAAAAATCCGGTCAAGAAACACCCCCGGCGCCCGTTCGGCGCCGGGGGTGTTTGTCAAGTCTGGGTAAAAAATTACCGACACTTTTCTACCGAAATTCCAAAAAAGGAACCGAAAGGTTCCCGTTTTTTGGTGTGGTGACAACTGTTCCCGGGCAGCGGTTTCGTTTATAATAAAGGAGGATCACTACACCCTCGGGATGGGGGTTGGGGAAGGGACAGGTGTACAGTGTTTGAACGGATTTTGACCTTGGCGCTGAACCCCTCACTGGATACCACCATTTGGGTGGACAACCTTCAGCTGGGCGGGGTTCACAAGGCCGAGGATGAGATGTACGACGCCGCAGGAAAAACGGTGAATGTCTCCCGGGTGCTCACCTATTACGGTGTGTCCAACCAGCTGATCCTCCTGCTGGGGGAAGGAAACAAGCGCCGCTTTTTGGAACGGTTGAACGAGGGCAAGGTGGACTACCTGCCGATCCTGGTGGAGGGCTATACCCGCGAAAATCTCAGCTTTGTGGATGATCACGGCCGGATGACCCGGGTGATGCGCAAGGGCTTCCATGTGGCCTACGAGGATTTTGTCCAGGTGACCCAGGCGGTGGAGGAGCGGGTGGACGACAAGACACTGGTGATGATCTCCGGCAGCCTGCCAACCGGTATCACCCCCCGGATGCTCCGCACCTTCTGCGAGAGGGTGAAGAAGAAGGGCGGCACCATCTCCCTGGACTGCGTGGATCTCAGCCGGGAGGACGTAACGACCATCGCCCCTTGGGTCATCAAGCCCAATCTAGAGGAGTTCCAGGCGTTGATCGGCCAGGAGGTGACCAGCCGGGACCAGCTGGTGGATCAGGCTTCCCGTCTGGTGGAGGACGGCGTAGGCTGCTGCCTGGTGAGCCTGGGCGCCGAGGGGCTCCTCTGTGTGGACAAGGACCATGTGCTGCTGGCCCATGTGCCGGCAGTGGAGGTCCACTCCGCGGTGGGTGCGGGGGACAGCCTGCTGGCAGGGTTTGTCCGGTCGGTCAAGTCCGGGCTGGATTTGAAAAAGTCGGTGGCCACGGCGGCGGCCTTTGGGACGGCGGCCTGTATGACCGAGGGAACCAGCCCGCCCCACAAGCTGACGGTGGCCCATGTGCTCCAGCAGGTGGAGCTGCAGGAGCTGCCCCGCCAGCCCCTGGAAGAGAACAAGTAAGGAGTGAACGGTGTGAGTGTGGAAAGAGCGGCGGAATACCTGGCCCAGTTTGGACTGGGGGATGCCATCCTGGTGATGGACGGCAGCACGGCGACGGTGGACCTGGCGGCCCAGGCGTTGGGTGTAGAGCCGGCCCGCATTGCCAAGACCCTGGCCTTCCAGCAGAAGGAGGGCCCGGCGGTGATCGTCATGTGCGGCACCGCCCGGGTGGACAACAAAAAGTACAAGGCGGCCTTTGGCTGCAAGGCGAAGATGCTCTCCTTTGAGGAGACCCTGGCGGTTACCGGGCATCCGGTGGGGGGCGTCTGCCCCTTTGGCCTGCCGGAAGGGGTCAAGGTCTATCTGGACCAGTCCCTGCGGCAGTTTGAAACGGTGTATCCGGCGGCCGGTTCTCCCCACAGCTGCATCAAGCTCACCATTCCCCAGCTGGAGCAGACCAGCCACGGGAGCTGGGTGGATGTGGCCCAGGACTAGCCGGAGCAAAAAAATGGGGAAATCCCAGCCAAATTGGTCGAATTCTGGCGCGGATTCCCTTGACAGGCTGGCGGCCGACTGGTAAAATGATTGGAGATGACAGCGCGGCTGGCATTTCACCCCCTTGACAATGGACGGAGCATTCCGCCGTATATATCGGATCTGCTTCCCCGCAGTTCAACAAGGACAAGCCCGGCTGAAATCATCTTCAGTTGGGCTTCTTTTTTCTTTTTTCGATTGGGAACGAGGCAAGACACCCAACAAACGACATTGGAGGTATGAAAGTGGAAGAGCATGGAAAACGAGCGGTTCTCCTCCTGGCGGACGGGACCCAGCTGGAGGGCTGGTCCTTCGGCGCGCAGACCGACGGAGTGGGGGAGGCTGTCTTTACCACCGACATGGTGGGCTATGTGGAGACCCTCACCGACCCCGGTTACTATGGGCAGATTATCGTGCAGACCTTTCCCTCGCTGGGGAATTACGGCGTAATGATGGAGGACTTCGAGTCGTCCCGGATTTGGGCGAGGGGCTATGTGGTTCGGGAGTGGTGCGATGAGCCCTCCAACTTCCGCTGCGAAAAGACCCTGGACCAGCTGCTGAAGGAGCAGGGCATCCCCGGCATTTATGGCGTGGACACCCGCCACCTGACCAAGCTCCTCCGCAAGGGGGGCACCCTCCGGGGGATCATCACCACCCGGACGGCGCCGGAAGAGCGGGAGGCCCTTCTCCGCCAGCTGTCCCAGCCGGAGGCGGAGGACCCGGTGGCTGCCGTTACGGCCCGGGAGATTGCCGAATATCCCTGCGGGGTGGCAGGCGGCCACAAGGTGGCACTGCTGGACCTGGGGGCCCGCCGGAGCACGGTGAAGGCCCTCCAGGCCTTTGGCTGTGACGTCACCGTCTATCCCGCCGGTACCGATCCCCAGATCCTGCTGGGCAGCCATCCCGACGGGATCTTCCTGTCCGAGGGGCCGGGAGACCCGGCCGGGAACCCCGGATTGGTGGACCATGTGCGGACGCTGGCCGCTTCCGGCCTGCCGCTGCTGGCGGTGGACCTGGGACATCAGCTGCTGGCCCTGGCCCACGGGGCAAAGACCGAGAAACTGCCCCACGGCCATCGGGGCGGGCAGCCGGTGAAGGACCTGGCCCTGGGCCGGACCATCCCCACCCACCAGAACCATGGGTATGTGGTGCTGGGGGAGAGCCTGCCGGAGGGGGTGGCCCAGGTGAGCCACCGCAACATCAACGACGGCAGCTGCGAGGGCATCCGGTACCGGGATATCCCCGCCCTGTCGGTCCAGTTCCTGCCTGACGGGGAGGACAACCAGGTGGGAACCGGGTACATCTATAAGGAATTTACCGCTATGATGGATGGGAGGGCCAATATATGCCGCTGAAAGGTTCGATTAAAAAGGTCATGGTGATCGGTTCCGGGCCGATCGTCATCGGCCAGGCCGCGGAATTCGACTATGCCGGCACCCAGGCCTGCCGCGCCCTGAAGGAAGAAGGGCTGGAGGTGGTGCTGGTCAACTCCAACCCGGCCACCATCATGACCGATAAGGCCATGGCCGATCATATCTACATTGAGCCCCTCACCCTGGACGTAGTGAAGCGGATCATCGAGCTGGAGAAGCCGGACAGCCTCCTCTCCACCCTGGGCGGCCAGACGGGGCTGACCCTCTCCATGCAGCTGGCCAAGGAGGGCTTCCTCCAGAGCCACGGGGTCCAGCTGTTGGGTGCCAAGCCGGAGACGATTGACAAGGCGGAGGACCGGCAGATCTTCAAGGATACCATGGAGGCTATCGGCGAGCCCTGCATCCCCTCCAAGGTGGTAAACACGGTGGAGGACGCCTTGGATTTTGCCAAGGTGATCGGCTACCCGGTCATCGTCCGGCCTGCCTTTACCCTGGGCGGCACCGGCGGCGGCATTGCGGGCGGCGAGGAAGAGCTGCGGGAGATTGCCGGCAATGGCCTGCGGATGTCCCCCATCACCCAGGTGCTCATCGAGAAATGTGTCTCCGGCTGGAAGGAGATCGAGTTTGAGGTGATCCGGGACAGCGCCGGCAACGCCATTACCGTCTGCTCCATGGAAAATGTGGACCCGGTGGGAGTCCACACCGGCGACTCGGTGGTGGTGGCGCCGGCGGTCACCCTTTCCAATAAGGAATACCAGATGCTGCGTACCGCGGCCCTCAAGATGGTCAACGCCTTGGGGGTGGAGGGAGGCTGCAACTGCCAGTTTGCCCTGCATCCCGACAGCTTCGAATATGCGGTGATCGAGGTAAACCCCCGGGTTTCCCGGTCCTCGGCCCTGGCCTCCAAGGCCACCGGCTACCCCATCGCCAAGGTGGCGGCCAAGATCGCCATCGGCTATACCCTGGACGAGATTCCCAACGCGGTCACCGGCAAGACCTTTGCCTGCTGCGAGCCGGCCATCGACTACCTGGTGGTCAAGTTCCCCAAGTGGCCCTTTGACAAGTTTGTCTACGCCAAGCGGACCCTTGGCACCCAGATGAAGGCCACCGGCGAGGTAATGGCCATCGGCACCAGCTTTGAGCAGGCCATGATGAAGGCGGTCCGGTCCATCGAGCTGGGGATGGATACCCTGGCCCTGCCCAGGCTGGCCTCCTGCACCGACCTGGAGGTGGAGGCCCTGCTGAACAACTGCGACAACGAGCGGATGTTTGTGGTGTACGAGGCCCTGCGCCGGGGCATCTCCTACGACACCATCTTCAATATCACCAAGATTGACCGGTGGTTCCTCTCCAAGCTGAACCACCTGGCCCAGATGGAGCGGCAGCTGGGGGAGGAGACCCTCACCCAGGAGCTGTACCTGGAGGCCAAGAAGCTGGGCTTCCTGGATGCCACCATCACCCGGCTCAGCGGCCAGCAGCCTCCCCGCAAGGTCTATGCCTCCTATAAGACGGTGGACACCTGTGCCGGGGAGTTTGAGGCGGCCACCCCCTATTTCTACTCCACCTTCGACCAGGAGAACGAGGCCCTGGAATACGGGCAGACGGGGAAAAAGAAGATCATCGTCTTCGGCTCCGGACCCATCCGGATCGGCCAGGGAATCGAGTTCGACTACTGCTCGGTCCACTGCGTCTGGGCGTTGAAGCGGGCCGGCTACGATACGGTGATCGTCAACAACAACCCGGAGACGGTCTCCACCGACTTTGACACCGCCGACCGCCTCTACTTCGACCCCCTCACCCCGGAGGACGTGCAGTCGGTCCTGGAGACCGAGAAGCCGGACGGGGTGGTGGTCCAGTTCGGCGGGCAGACCGCCATCAAGCTGGCCAAGTACCTCAAGACCACCGGTGTCCCCATCCTGGGCACCTCCCCGGAGAGCATCGACGCGGCGGAGGACCGGGAGCTCTTTGACGAGCTGCTGGAGCGGTGCCACATCGCCCGGCCCAAGGGGCTGACGGTCTTCACCACCGAAGAGGCCCTCCAGGCCGCCCAGGAGCTGGGCTTCCCGGTGCTGCTGCGGCCCTCCTATGTGCTGGGCGGGCAGAACATGATCATTGCCCACAATGCCCAGGACGTGGAAGAGTATATGGCCATCATCACCTCCCATGTGGTGGAAAACCCGGTTCTCATCGACAAGTACCTGATGGGAATGGAGGTGGAGGTGGACGCCATCTGCGATGGGAAGGATGTGCTGATCCCCGGCATCATGGAGCATGTGGAGCGGGCCGGCATCCATTCCGGCGACTCCATCTCCATCTATCCCGCCCAGCATATCCCCCGGGAGATGGTGGACCAGATTGTGTCCTGCACCGAGAAGCTGGCCATGGAGCTGAAGGTGGTGGGGCTGGTAAACGTCCAGTATGTGCTGTATGGCGGCAAGCTGTACGTCATCGAGGTGAACCCCCGTTCCTCCCGCACCATCCCCTACATCAGCAAGGTGACCGGCGTGCCCATGGTGGAGCTGGCTACCAGAACCATGCTGGGCGAGAAGCTGGCGGATATGGGGTACGGCACCGGACTGTACAAGAAGTCCGATTACATCGCGGTGAAGGTGCCGGTCTTCTCCTTTGAGAAGCTTCACGACGTGGATACCCACCTGGGGCCGGAGATGAAGTCCACCGGCGAGGTGCTGGGCATCTCCCACAACATCCAGGAAGCCCTCCTCAAAGGGCTGGTGGCCGCCGGCTACAAGATGAAGCGGTCGGGGGGGATT
>CAJFKV010000018.1 GCA_904387055.1 Candidatus Heteroruminococcus faecigallinarum
GCAGCAGAAAGCTCATCCACATGGGGAGCATAATCAGCATGACCATCGTCCGCTGGTGGTTCCCGTCCATGCGGGAGATGAGATAGGCCAGCGGGTAGCCGATCACCAGGCAGATCGCGGTGGAGATGGCCGCCAACCAGATGGAGTTGAGGATCACCGGCACATACTGGGCCACCGCCGAAATGTTGGCCACCGTAAAGTTGCCGGAGGAATCGGTCAGGGCAAAATAGACCACCAATGCCAGCGGCAGCAGGATGAAGACCACCATCCAGATGAGATAGGGGACGGCGGGAAGTTTCTTGCTCATCGCTCATCCTCCATCTTGTGCATGATGTGGATGTCGAAGGGGGCAACCTGCATGCCGATGCGGGTGCCCGGCTCCTCGCTGAGGGTGGAGTGAATCTTCCAGTGATATCCGCAGGCGTCCACCATGATCTCGTAGTGGACCCCCTTGAAGATGACCGACTCCACCACCCCGTCCAGCTGGCCTTCCCCCTCGGGGCAGATCTTGATATCCTCCGGGCGGAGCACCACGTCCACCCGCTCCATGTGGCCGAAGCCCACATCCACGCATTCGAACATCCGCCCGGCAAATTCCACCTGGCAGTCGGCGTGCATCACGCCGTCCACGATGTTGCTCTCCCCGATAAAATCGGCAACAAAGGCATTGGCCGGCTCGTTGTAAATGTCCTGGGGCGTGCCGGTCTGCTGGATGGCGCCATCCTTCATCACCAGCACCCGGTCGGACATGGTGAGGGCTTCCTCCTGATCGTGGGTGACATAAATAAAGGTAATCTCCAGGCTTTTCTGGATCCGCTTCAGCTCCACCTGCATCTCCTTGCGGAGCTTCAGGTCCAAAGCGCCCAGCGGCTCATCCAGCAGCAGCAGCCGAGGCCGGTTCACCAGGGCGCGGGCAATGGCCACCCGCTGCTGCTGGCCGCCGGACATCTGCCCGATCTTCCGCCGCTCGAACCCCTGGAGCCCTACCAGCTCCAGCATCTCCTTCACCATCGACCGGCGCTGGCTTTCCGGGATTTTCTTGATCTTCAGCCCGAATTCCACATTTTCATATACATTCAGATGTGGAAAGAGGGCGTACCGCTGGAACACCGTGTTCACCTGCCGCTTATAAGGCGGCACGCCATTGATCCGCTTTCCGTCAAAAAAAACGTCACCCTCGTTGGGCTCGACAAAACCGCCGATAATCCGGAGCGTGGTGGTTTTTCCACAACCGGATGGCCCAAGGAAGGTCACGAATTCTTTGTCGTTGATATCCAGATCAATGCCGTTGAGAACCCGGTCGCCATCAAAATCCACCGTTATGCCGCGGAGACTGACCAGTACATTCTCATTCATTCTCTGCATCCCCCTTTGCGGATTTAAGTCAGGAGAGGGCGTCCTCTCCAGGCCCCGGCTGCTTTTGGATCCACGCCCCCGCAAAAGGATTTTGACCGTGCCCACGGGATCTTTCCGGCACGGATTAAAGGTGGACCATACGCAGCCGTTTGTTCATAAAAAATTTTCAGATGCTGAAACAGCAATTCACAATATACAGACTTTCCATGGAAATGTCAAGAAAAAGTTTTGGGTTTCTCAGCATTAAACGGAATCTGCCGGAAAAAAACGCGAAAAACCCCCTTCTATTTTTGAAAAATCTCTTGATTCCATTGTTTTTTAGCTATTTTCTTATGTTTTCGTTATTTGTGAATAAATTGTAAATTTTGCGTTCCCATCGCAAAAAACGACGGGAGATTGGGCCCTTCCCTCTTTTCTTTCCTCCCGGTCGCTTTTTCCCGGACGGCAGAACCTTCGTCTCAGTCTACCGGCGCTCCGCCAGGAAACGGGCGGCGGCCTCCTCCAGCGCTTCCCGACGATTGGGCAGCCGTCCGGCCCAGACCTCCTCCAGGAGCCGCTCCAACAGCGCCCCCATCTCCCTGCCTGGGGAAACGCCCAACGCCGCCAGGCACCTGCCGTCTACCGCCAGGTCGCGCCGGTCCCGGCAGGGGCAGGCGGCCAATGCCTTCCGGCAAGCTTCCGCTGCCGCCTGGATGGCGGCTCTTTCCTCCGGCGTCCCGCTCCCTTCCCGACGGATGGCCAGTACCCATTCCAGCTGTCCTTCCCCCATCTGGGCCCGCCACCGCAGCCACCCGGCCTGGGAGGCTGGGAGAGGGCTGGTCGATCCCTCTGCCAGCTCCAGCAGGAAGCGGCGGTTCTCGCCATCCAGGGCCAGCGCGGCTGCTCCCCCTGCCGCCCGCTCCATCCGCTGAGAGGGAGGAAGCTCCTTCCGGCAGAAGAGAAATCCCAATCGGACAAGGGCCTCCGCCGGGAGGCGGTCGATCCTCTCCCCCAGCTCCTTCCAAACACGGGCAGGGTCCTCTTCAGGGAGCAGCACCATGGGGAGGATCTGGCTCATCAATCGGGGGAAGGCCCCCATCTGTTTTCCCGCGCCCGGCGCGGGAAGAAACCCTTCCCATTCTTTTCCGATCCGTTGGGCTGATACCCCTTCCAAGCGGAAGGAGAGCTCCTCCGCCGCCCGGCCGGTTGCCTCCTCTACCTGGAAGCCATACGCCGCCGCAAACCGCAGGGCCCGGACCATCCGCAGGCCATCCTCCTGGAACCGCCGGACCGGGTCGCCCACCGCCCGCACCAGCCCTGCCTCCAGGTCCTTCTGGCCGCCAAAAGGGTCCACCACCGGCTCCCCCGGGCGGCAGGCCATGGCGTTGATGGTAAAATCCCGCCGGGCAAGATCCTCCTGTATGGACGCCACAAACCGCACCTGGTCGGGATGGCGGCCATCGGAATAGGGGCCATCCTGCCGGTAGGTGGTAACCTCGTAGGATCTTCCTTCCCACAAAACGGTCACCGTCCCATGGCGGGCCCCCGTTAACCGGACAGCATCTTCCCCAAAAACGGCCTTTACCTGCTGGGGGAAGGCATTGGTGCAGAGATCCCAATCCTTGGGCTCCCGGCCCAGCAGCAGGTCCCGGATGGCGCCGCCCACCCCGTACACCTGGTATCCCGCCTGGTCGATCCGGTCGATCAACCGGCAAACGGGTTGTGGAAATGGAATGGTCATCCGGATGCTTCCCCCTTTTCTGCCTTCAAAATCTGTGGAAATTGCCACTTTTACGGGGTTCCTATTTGGGCAATCTAACGTTGAACAGCGGTATCTTTGTTAATCTTGTAACTTATATACAATTGTTTGTGAAAAGTCGAACGTTTTTCGGCCTTCTGCCACTTGTGCTTTCCTCCCTGTTATGTTAATATCATATCAAAGAAAAGAAGAGATCCACCGAACGACGGATCCCCTTCCCCGTGGGAAGGACAGTAACAATCGAGGTGCTTGGAAATGATGAAGAACAACATGGAGTATTACACCACCCATCCCCAGCTGCGCAGCTATTTTATCTCTCTGCCCGGCTATATTCAGCGGCACATCGCCAGCTCCTACGGTCAGATTTCCACCCTGGGCGAGCTTCAGTACTGCGCCAACTACCTGCTGAATCTGTAAAAAAGAGGAATAGCCGTCCCCTCCCCGGGCATTCTAACAAGGGAGGTGATAGCAATGGCGATTCCCTATGAACAGGATCCCCAGATGCAGCAGTATTTTTCCACCCTGCCACCGATGATTCAGGAGTCGATCCTGCAAAGCGGCATCCCCTTCCAGACGGAGGAAGAGCTGCGGCAGGCGGTGGAAAACTTGATGGACAACAAGAACAGCTGAAAAAGCGAGGCTTTGGCCTCGCTTTTTTGCTGCCGCTAGTGTTCCTTCCGGCGGCTGCCGTCCCGGCAAAAAGTTCTCCCAAGGGCCCGCTCGGTACAGGGAATGGTCGCCAGCAGAACCGCCAGCTGGAGGAGGAGCACCCCCTCCAGCCATGGATCCACAGCGGGGAGCAGGCGGGTTATCCCTCCCCACACCGCCGTGACGGCGGCCAACACCCAGCCCCACCGCCGCCACAGCCTTCCCACATACCCATGGGCAAAAGCCCAGGTCTCCCGGTTCTGGGTGGAGCGGCGGGTACGGTAGCCGTACACGCCGTTGATCGTCTTGGGAGGATGGGTCCGCCACAGGGAGCCAAAGGCAACCATCATGGCAGGAATCAAAAAACAGGAAACCAGGCGGATCCAGAACATCCCCCTTCCCTCCTATCTTATCCTTTGATCAGCACATCCATCTGCTCCAGCGTCTGCACCCCGTTGGAGAGAAGGTAGGAGACCATCTTCTGCTTCAGCTGGGCCGAATGGGTAAACTTGCGGAAGATGGTGACAATCGCCCCCCGGACCGCCGCCCAGTCCGGCTCTCCCTCTTCCGGCATCACCCCGGCCAGGACAAACCGCAGGAAGCTGTACAGGGCCGCAAAAAAGATCCCGTTCTCCCAAATGCCCATAGACAGGTCGTCAAAGGGCTGCAAAGACTGAAAATAGTAGTTGACCATCAGGTTTTCCAGGAGATGCTCCTTGCCGTGGAGCCACTGCTCCAGCCGGTCCATACCCTGGAGATACCGGTCCAGCTGATACCGGACCCCCAGGCCGGCCTGCTCCCCTTCCCCCATCCGGTCCTCCAGCTGGATCCCCAGCCGCTGGTAGACCTGCTGGACCAGGGCCTGCTCCCGGGAGCTGCCTCCCCGCAGGGAAAAGCTGAAGAAGACGTTGGTCACCAGGGCCAGGGCGCTCTGGCGGGGCTTTGCCTCCCAGTGGGCAGCCCGCTGGGCCAGCTGGGGAGCGGCCAGGGTGGCCTTCAGGTAGGCGCCCATCCCTTCCCAGTCCTCCGACCGCTCCAGGCGGCCCAGCTCGTCCAGGACTTCCGCCGCCATGGTGACCCGGACCGGCAAGGGATAGGACCGGTTCTGGAGGATTCCCACGCAGAGGGCCTCCATCTCCCAAAAATACCGGAGGGCCGGCCGCGTCTGCTCCATCTCCACCGGGATCTCCCGGTTTCCATACCGCAGGTTCCGTTCGTTGGGGCGCAGGGGCAGGTTTTGGAAGCGGATCCCTTCCTTCTTCTTCCACAGCAGCTCCACCACCGCCTCACAGCCGGCGGAGCAGCTGCGCACCCGCTTCCCCAGCATCCGCTGGTTTGCCCGGGGAAAGGACTGGCAGATCAGCCCCAGGGCCTCGTGGCCCCCCTCCTTCTGGAGAAGGCAGAGGCCGTCCTCCCCCAGCATGGCGCAGGGCCGTCCGGGGCCGATGAGAATATGGGCGTATTCCGACGGTTTTTCCCCCCGCCGGACCCGCTTGATGCCTTCCCGCATCCGCCCTTCCAGCTCCTTGGACCGGCGGGCCCCGGTCAGCTTCATATACTCGTTCTTGGTCAGGGGGATGTCCCAGCTTTCCCGACAGCAGTTGTCCAGGCAGGCCCCCGCCAGGCAGTGAAAGGTTTCGTAATAATCCGGCTGCAAAACGCTGATATCCATTCTTCTTCCTCCGCTCTTCCCACAGGGATTCTGTCCTAAGTGTACCATGTCTTGGGCTTTCTTTCAACCGATGGGCGCCACCGGCCTTGACAACCGGCGGCCGGTGGTATAAGATAAGAACAATCGAACGGAAAGGAAGGACGCGCTATGGAACTCTTCTTCCAGCGGAGCAATCGATATTATGGCCTGGGTTCTGGTGGGAACGCGGGCTGTTTGGGTTGTACCGGCGCACTTCTTTCTCGGTAAACGCGCTGACCAATCAACTGCAACGGTGTTCCCGGCAGAACCAGGCCGGGGGCACCGTTTTTTGCTATGGGGACGGTGTTCCCCTGAGCGCAGTTCTGCCAAGGGCCCCTACACAGAAAGGATGGAGACCAGATGACAACAACTCTGCACACGGCCGGCATTGTGGGCGTCGGGCTTATCGGCGGCACCATGGCCATGGCCATCAAAGACCACACCCCCCTCACCGTCTTCGGGTGGGACCGGGATCCGGAAACCCTGAAAGCCGCCCTGGCCGAAGGCGCCATCGACTCGGCCCAGGGGCGGCTGGAAGACTGCGACATCCTGCTGATCGCCCTCTACCCCAAGGATACGGTGGATTTTGTCAAGGAACACGCTGAACAGGTCCGCCCTGGGACCCTGCTCGTTGACCTTTGCGGCATTAAGCGGTACCTGTGCCAGGAGCTTTCCCCCTTCTGCAAGGAACGAGGGATCCGGTATGTGGGGGGGCATCCCATGTCCGGCCGGGAGACCAGCGGCTTTGCCAGCGCCAAGCGGGAGATGTACCGGGGCGCCAGCATCGTCCTCACCCCCGACGGTTACACCGACCCCCAGGCGGTGGACCAGGCGGAAGCGTTTTTCCTCTCCCTGGGGTTTGGGCGGGTTGTGCGCACCACCCCGGAAAAGCACGACGAGATCATCGCCTACACCTCCCAGCTGGCCCATGTTCTCTCCAGCTCCTACATTCAAAATCCCCTTGCCTGCCAATTCAGCGGCTTTACCGGGGGCAGCTTTCAGGATCTGACCCGGGTTTCCCGCCTCAACTGCCAGATGTGGGGAGAACTGTTCGACCGGAACCAGGATATGCTCTGCAACCAGCTGGATCTCCTCATCGAGAAGCTGATCGACTACAAAAAGGCTCTCCGGGGCCACGACCACGAGGAGCTCAACCGCCTGATGGAACACGGCACCGCCATCAAGAACCAGCTGCTCCACGAGCTGAACAACGCGGAGTAAACCGGCTGGAAATTTCCTTTTTCGCTGTTTTAATGAGAAAACATCTTGATTTTTACGACAATTTCCGATAAACTAATAAGACGTGGTTTATGATAGGCGGCTAGTGTGTGGGCCGCTGTGAAGGAGGAAATTGTCCAATGAAGAAGCTCAAGTGTACCGATCCGTCTTCTTGCGCCTTTTGTCTGTCCTGCGAGGTGGCCTGCTCCGAAGCGTTTTACAAAACCTTCGACCCTGCCCTGTCCTGCATCCACATCACCACCAAGGATGGGAAAACCCCGAAGGTGAATGTCTGCGTTCAGTGCGGCAAGTGTGCCCGCACCTGCCCCAACGGCGCCATCACCCAGAACGCCAAGGGCGTCTACATGATCAACAAGAAGCTCTGCACCGGCTGCGGCGCCTGTGTGGAGGCCTGCCCCTTTGGGGTGATCGCCCGCAAGGATGTGGAGTCTGTCCCTTCCAAGTGCATCGCCTGCGGCATCTGCGCCAAGGCCTGCCCCATGGGCATCCTGGAGGTTGTGGAGCAGTAATCCAAGATCGATCCCCCTTTCCGCTGGAGCCAGCCTGGGCTCCAGCGGTTTTTTTGTTGCCTGCGGCTGCCAACCTCCCCTTGACAGGAGAAGGAAGGGATGGTATACTATGCCCATAGTTAGTTTACACTAACCATCCCGATTCTGGGTTTTTTCTTTTCGCTGCAAGTTAGTATAAACTAACCATCTGTGACCGGAGGTGTTCTATGAATCCCACATTTGAAGAGCTGCTGGCCTTTCACTGTGCCCCGGCCCTGGCGGGCATCAAGGCCGCCAACCTGGTTTCCTGCCCCCGGCAGCTGGTGGAAGATCCAGAGGAACTCGTCGCCCAATATGGCCGAACCCTGGGGAGCAGGGGCATCCATCTGCGGATCCTCTGCCGCTGCCCCAAGGGGACGCTGATTCTGGTCTACCGGGAGGACCGGCTGGCCCGGTGCCTGGCCCGGCCGGCGGCGGTTCGCCTCCTGGTCCAGGCTGGCTACCCGGTGGGGACGGTGGAGGAGCTGCTGGACCATCTGAGCCGGCGGATGGCCCGCCGCCAGGGAACCTTCCCCCATGAAATCGGCCTCTTCCTGGACTATCCCCCGGTTGATGTCATCGGTTTTCTCCGCCATGGGGGCAAGGGCTGCAAGCTCTGCGGCCACTGGAAGGTCTACGGGGATGCCGAATCTGCCCGCCGGCAGTTCCAGCGGTACGACCGCTGCCGGGCCGCTCTCACCCAGCGGGTCCGGCAGGGATATTCTTTGGCGCAGCTTTTCTGCGCCGCCTGATCCTTTGACAACACACAAGGAGGTTTTTCCATGAGCAAACTGGCTGTAATCTACTGGTCGATGACCGGCAATACCGAGGCGATGGCCCAAGCGGTGGCCGACGGCGCAAAAGAAGCCGGCGCCGATGTTTCCTTGGTTTCGGTCTCGGACATTACCCCCGCCCAAGCCGCCGGCTACGACCTGCTGGCCCTGGGCTGCCCCGCCATGGGGGACGAGGTACTGGAGGAGTCGGAGTTTGAACCCTTTTTCACCGATCTGGAGGGGAGCCTCCGGGGCAAGACGGTCGGTCTGTTCGGCTCCTACGGCTGGGGGGACGGCCAGTGGATGCGGGACTGGCAGGACCGGACCGAGCAGGCCGGCGCCCGGCTGTTCCGCGGGGAAGGCCTCATTGTCAACGAAACTCCCGACGACGATGCCCTCGCCGACTGCAAAGCCTTCGGCAGGGAGCTCGCTTCCCTTTGATCCCCATTCCCCTTTGCATGCCCCTTTCTCCTCGTCATCGAGGTTGCTTTTTCCCATTTCCATGGAAAAGAGGCCGGCAGACTGCCGGCCTCTTTTCCGTTGTTTCTGTTCTGTCAGCGGGGCATTCTTCCCGCCGGCTGTTTCCTACTGAAAAAAGCTCCGCAAAAAGCCATTGACCCGGACCGCCTCCGCCCGCCAATCCAGCTGGGGCTGACAGAAGAGCTCCGCGGTGAAGATCCGGATTCCCAGCTCCTGAATCTTGGCCACCGAGCGGGGAAAATCCACATGGCCTTCCCCGTACCGGGTGAGGCGGTACTCCCCTGGCATGGTGTCCTTCAGGTGCATGGCGGCGATCAGCCCCCTGCCGCATTCCAGGTCCAGCATGGCCAGGTCGGCGTTCCCGCCGGCAGCATTGGCCACGTTGCCAATGTCCCCGTAGATCCGGAAATAGGGGTTGTTCACCTGCCGCACCCACCGGGCCGCCTTGGCAATGCTGTCCATAAAGGCCTTCTCGGCATTTTCCACCGCCAGCACCATCCCCCGCCGGGCGGCGATGGCCGCCGCCTTGGCGATGTTCTCCCCGTAGCGCGCCTGGGTTTCGGGGGTGGAGGGCGTTGCATACACGTCATAACCGTTGATGAGCATCACGCGGCAGCCCAAATCACAGGCCAGGTCCACCCCTTTCCGGAGAATCTGGAAGGCCGTCTCGTTGTCCTCCCTGTCCAAGGTACCCAGAGGGTGGGCCCGCAGAAGGCTGAGGGAGAAGGTGGTCATCCGCAGGTCGTGTTCCCATAGAAATTCCCGCAGCCGGCGCCGCTCCTGGGGGGACCACTCCAGCCGGGCGGCCCGCTGGGGATTCAGATCCACACAAAACTCCATAAAATCATAGCCCAGCTCCTTGGACAGGAGCAGCTTCTCTTCCAGGGGAAGATCGTCGGGAAAGGCTTTTTCGTACAGGCCCAGTTGATACTCGTACATGATGGGAACTCCTCCCTTTTTGTGCGGCGCTGACCGGGGGCAGGCAACCGCCTCCCCGCCGGAAACCACCGTCCGATTTCTGCCTCCTATTATACCGCCCCGCGCCCGCCTCCGTCAACAAACGGAGCCTTCAAGCGAGCGCCGCCGCCGGGACCGGCAGGACAACCCCGGTTCTTGCCGGTTATCCGTCCTCCTCCTCGGCGGAAGCCCACATGGGGATGGTCGCTTCCTCCCTTCCCCCTTTCGGCGGGGCGGGAGGGGCCGCGTGGACCGTCTCGTCCAGCCGGCCCACCATCATCCGGGGATAGGGGAACTCCACTCCCCGCCGGTCAAATTCCTCCTTGATGGCCAGCCGGAGGCCCCGTTCCACCTCCCACTGCTTCATGGATTTGACCTTGCAGCGGACCACAATGTTCACCGACGATTCCCCCAGGGAATCGATCCCCGGGACCACCGGCATCTCCTCAATCAGGTCCTGATGCTCCCGGCCGTATTGTTCCGCCACCTGGGCAATCAGGTCGATCACCTGGCGGGTATCCGCCTCATAGGCGGTGGCGATGATGACCTCCGCCACCTCCCCGCCCCGGGTGCAGTTGACCACCCGGGAGATGGTGCCGTTGGGGACGATTACCTGTTCCCCCTGGAAGGTGCGCAGATAGGTCACCCGCATGGCGGTGGCTTCCACCGTCCCTTCCACCTCTTCGGTTTTGATGTAATCCCCCACCGAAAACTGGTTTTCAAACATCATGAAGATGCCGGTCACCACATCCTGGACCAGGTTCTGGGCGCCAAACCCGATGGCCAGGCTGCCGATGCCCGCGGCCCCCAGCAGGCTGCTGGCCACCCCCTCGAAGCCCAGCTGATCCAGTATCATCATGATCGCCACAAAATAAATGACATACCGCAGCACGCTGCGGACAAGGGTCATAATGCTGTCCAGCCGGCGTCCCTGGAGGGTGTCCCGGTGGTAACGCTGGTTGACCATGACCTTCTTGGTGGCGTGGGAGATCAGCGAGAGGGTAATCCGGGCCCCCAGCAAAATCAGAGCAATGGAGAACAGGATCCAGAGATATTCTCCGGCGTTCTGAAGCAGCCCGTCCACAGCCCCCTGCCCCTTGGCTGCGAACTGCTCCCAAATGGTTTCCATAGCGGCACCTCCTTTCCTGTCATTCTACCGGATTGGGCCGGCAATGTAAACAGAAAGGGGAAGATTTCTCCGCCTGCCCAATCGCTCCTCCGCCTGGCTGCACCCGGTTTTGGGCTTCTTGCACCCATACAAAAGAAACCCAGGGCGGATTCCTCTCCACCCTGGGCACCGATCCTAGGTTTTCTTGATAAACTCCCGATGGCAATGGGGACAGGTAATGCAGATCTTCCCCCTGCCTCTGGGAACCCGGACCCGGGTTTTGCAGCTGGGGCAGCGGAAATAGCAGTGGGTTTTCCGGTCGGCAAAGCGGCGGGCCGCCCCCGTCAGGCTGCCCCGCAGGGGACCGACCCACCGGAGAAAGGCCTCGTTCTCCCGGCTGCGGGCCAGAATGTTGCGGGAAAAGGAGCGGTACAGGGCAAATGCCAGGGGCAGGTAGGACAGATACCAAAAGATATGCATCGGCCGGCCAAGGCCGCCCAGCAGCTCCATCACCACCGCCAGCAGCAGCAGCGCCACCGACAGGGCGTCCACCCCGCGCCGCCCCCAAAACAATCGTTGCAAAAAATTCATCAGCTTTCCACTCCTTCTCCCGTTTGGCTGTTATCCCCGGGCATACTGTTTGGATCGATAGGCCATCCCCACCACCTTGGGTCCGGAATTGATGGCCACACAGGGCCCCACGGGAGCGATCAAATCCGGGGCGCGGCCTCCCCGCGCCTGGATGGCGGCGGCCAGCTCCTCCCCCCGGGCCCGGTCGTCCCCATAGGCCACCACATAGGGGCCGAAGGGATCCTCCGCATCCTGGAAAAAGAGATCCGCCAGGCGGGGGATCACGTTCCGGTCTCCCCTCACCTTTCCCACCACCCGGTTTTCCCCGGCGATGGTCATCTGGGGCTTTACCCCCAGAATCTCGCCCACAAAGGCGGTGAGCGATCCCAGCCTGCCGGACCGGCGGGCGTATTCCAGGGAATACAGGCTGAGGAGGGTGGTCTGGTGGGCATACTGGTCCTCCAGCCGGCGGGCAATCTCGGCGGCGGGGATGCCTTCCAGCACCATCTGCCCCGCCTTGATAACCCACCAGCCGATCCCCAGGCTGTAGGTACCCGAATCCACAAAATACATGGTCATCCTCTCGGCCTCTTGGGGATGGTCCTGGCAAAAGCCACGCCAAGCCAGCTGGGCCGTTTCAAAGGTGCCTGAGCCTTTGGCATTGAGCCAGACCGAGACGATTTCTTCGTATCCTTCGCTGGCAGCCCGCTGATACTCCTGGTAAAATTCCAGCGGGGAGCTGTGGGCCGTACAGGGAAAGCCGGGGGCGTTCCCGCGGCTTGCCACCTCCCGATAAATCTCCTCGCTGGTGATGTCTACCCGGTCCCGATAGGAATGGCCATACATCTCAATTCCAATGTTCATAATCCGCAAAGGAAGCTGCTCTTCCCATGATGGGGGAATGTCGCTGGCAGAATCGCAGAGGATCAACGTCTTTTTCATCTTCTCCGTCCTTCCGGCGTCACACGCCTGTCACTCTTTGCTTTGGGGAGCGTTCAGCCGCTTGAGCAGCTGGTCAAACTCCCGAAGTCCCGCCAAAATGGTCTGGGCGGTCTGGGGGGATTCCCTTTCCCACAAGGGCTGGTAATAGGATTCCAATTCTCTCTCCGAGCGGAGCACCAGCTCCCGTCCCTTGTCGGTTGCCGATACCCGCACCACCCGTTCATCCTGATGATCCCGGGACCGGTAAACAAGCCCCTCCTTCTCCAATCGCTTGCAGATGACCGACATATTGGTCCCGGCCATCCCCATGGATTTGGCCAGCATTCCCACGGTTTTGTCACCCGCCTTGAGGGAACGGAGGACCCGCATCTGAACAGCTGTCAGGCCGCAGTCGGCATCCACATGCTGCAGAGTGCTGCCAAGCCCTTCGGAGATGCTGCGCAACAGGTCCCAGGCTTGGATTTTGAATTCATTCAGCTCCATCAAACAACCCTCTTTGTCATCCATGCAGAATAAACGTGTATGCATTATCTATAATATGAAACATGGAGAAAAAAGTCAAGATATCCACGGTAAGTTTACAAATTCCCCCACAATCGTCCATTTTTATTCCGCTGTCCTGCCTCCCTTCCCTGGGGAACGGCACCGGCAGAAAAAGGTCCGCAGGAAAACTGCCAAACAGAAAAAGGAGTGGACGCCAGCCGGCGTCCACCCCCGCAAAAGCGCTGTGTTTCCTTTTTTACCGAATGGTGAGAAGATCGTCCACCGCTTTCCGCTTGGGGGCGGCGGGAGTCTCGTCCGGGTAGCCGATGGCCACCAGGGCGGACACCTTCTGTCCCTGGGGAACTTCCGCCAGGGAAGCCACCTTCTCTTCGTCAAAGATCCCCATCACCACCGTCCCAAGGCCGGCATCCCAAGCCGCCAGGCAGAAGGTCTGGGTGGCGATGCCGCAGTCAAAGCTCTCCCAATGGGTTTCTTTGGAGGTGGAGAAGGAACCGTCCCGCTCGTAACCGGACCGGCTGGCGATGGTGGTCACCACCACCAGGGCGGGGGCACCCTCAATAATCCGCTGATTACCGGGGAACATGGTCACCGCTTCCTGAGCAATGCGGCTCTTCAGCGCCGGGTCCTGGATCACCAGGTACCGGGTGGTCTGGGTATTCTTCCAGCTGGGCGCATAGGCAGCCGTCTCCACAATCCCGCGGAGCACCTCCTGAGGGACCGGGTCCGGCCGGTAACGGCGGACGCTCCGTCTTGTCTTGATGCAATCCTGAACATTCATGGCAAAAAAACCTCCTTCGATCACTGGTTGAACCGGGCCGGCCGCTTCTCCACAAAGGCGGTCATCCCCTCGTGGCCGTCGGCGTCTTCCCGGAAGCACTCGGTCCAGCAGTCGTTTTCCACCAGCAGCCCGTCCTTGAAGGTGAGGGGAAGGCCCTGGTTGATCGACCGCTTGGCGGCCTTGACCGCCTTCATGCTCTTGCTCATGATCTTCATGGCCAGATCCCGGGTGGTGCGCATCAGGGCCTCCGGGGGAACCACCTCGTCCACCAGGCCGATCCGCAGCGCCTCCTGGGCGCTCAGCTGGTCGGTGGTAAAGATCATCTTCTTGGCGGCGCCGCTCCCCACCAGGCGGGAGAGCCGCTGGGTACCGGTGAAGCCGGGGATCAGCCCCAGGTTCACCTCCGGCTGGCCAAACCGGGAACGATTGCTGGCGATGCGGATGTCGCAGGCCATGGCCAGCTCGTTGCCGCCCCCCAGGGTATAGCCGTTGATGGCAGCAATCACAATCTGGGGCAGCTCCTTAACCTTGGTAAAGACCTCCTGGGCCAGCAGGGAGATCCGCCGCCCCTCTTCCTCGTTCATCGTCTGCATCTGGGAGATATCGGCCCCTGCCACAAAGGCCCGGCCGCCCGCGCCTCGGACGATCAGCACCTTGATCGACTCGTCCTGGGCCAGCTGGTCCGCCACCGCGCCAATTTCGGCCAGGGTCTTCTCGTTGAGGGCGTTCAGCTGGCGGGGACGGTTGATGGTAAGATAGGCGATGCCGTTCTGCTTCTCAAACAGCACATTCTCCAATCCCACAAAGTCCTGGGTGGACGGGGCCGCATAGTGGACCCCCTCCTCCTTCGCCCTGCGGATGGCCGTCTCCAGACGGGGAAGGATGGCGTGGAGATCCCCCACGATGCCCAGGTCCGCCACCCCGAAGATGGGGGCCGTCTCGTTCTTGTTGATGGCGATGACACAGGTGGAGTTCTCCATGCCGGCCACATGCTGGATGGCGCCGGAGATGCCGCAGGCCAGGTACAGCTGGGGACGGACGGTCTTGCCCGTCTGGCCCACCTGACGATCCTTCTCCAGCCAGCCGGCGTCCACCGCGGCGCGGGAACCGGATACCTCGCCCCCCAGCAGCTCCGCCAGGGTGTACAGCTGCTGGAAGTTCTCCTTGGAACCCACGCCCCGTCCGCCGCTGACCAGGCAGGATGCCTGGGTGATGTCGGCGCTTCCCCGCTTCTTGGGGATGACCTCCAGCAGCTCCACCGTCTGGTCGGCGGAGGTGAACGCTACCGGGAAGATGGTCACCTTTCCCTGCCGCTCCTCCTCCGGCTCCATGGGCTGCATCACCCCGGGACGGACGGTCGCCATCTGCGGCCGGTGGTTCTTGCAGCGGATCACCGCCATCAGGTTGCCGCCAAAGGCGGGACGGGTCATCATCAGCAGCTTGGTGTCCGGATCGATGGCCAGGCCGGTGCAGTCGGCAGTGAGACCGGTCCGGATCCGGGCCGAGAGACGGGGCGCCAGATCCCGGCCGATGGAGGTCGCTCCAAAGAGGACGATTTCCGGCTGCCGCTCTTTAATCACCGCGGCCAGGGCCTTGGCATAGGGCTCGGTGGTATACTCCTCCAGGATGGGGTCGTCCACCACGACCACCTCGTCGGCGCCGTAGGGGATCAGGCTCTCGGCCTGGGCAGCGATGCCGTTTCCCAGCAGAACCGCCACCACCGGCTGGCCCAGATCCTTGGCCAGGGCGTTGGCCTCCCCCAGCAGCTCGTAGCCCACGCTCTGCAGCTTGCCGCTGCGCTGTTCAGCAAATACATAGATACCGTTGCTCATCTTTCTCTCTCCCCCCTACAGCAGATGGTCCTCGTGGAGCCGGGCCATAATGGCGTCCACTGCCTGATCGGCGGTGAGGCCCTTCAGCACCGTTCCCTGGGCCTTGGGCTCCTTGGTGTACGAGCGGACCACGCTGGTGGGCGAGCCTTTCAGGCCGATGGTCGCCGGGTCCAGCCGGGAGGAAAGGTCTGCAAAGGAGAGAACCTTTACATCCTTTTCCCCGGAGGCCGTGATGCCGGCCACTGTCATATACCGGGGTTCTCCCAGCTCGCCAATGGCGGTGAGCAGGCAGGGGAACCGCACCCGCAACCGGTGGTACCGATCCTCAAACTGCCGCAGGACGATCAGTCCATCCCCGTCCAGCTGGATCTCTTCCACATAGCTTACCTGGGGAATGCCCAGATGCTCGGCAATCTGGGGGCCCACCTGGGCGGTGTCCCCGTCGATGGCCTGCCGCCCGGTGATAATCAGGTCATAGCCGATCTCCTGGAGAGCGGCCGCCAGGATGGTGGAGGTGGCCAGCGTGTCCGACCCGCCGAACTCCCGGCCGCTTACCAGCACCCCCTCGTCACAGCCCATGGCCAGCGCCTCCCGCAGTGCCTGCTCGGCCTGGGGAGGACCCATGGACAGGGCCGTCACGGTGCTGCCGTCCCCCAGCTGGTCCCGAAGGGTGAGGGCAGCCTCGATGCCGCTTTTGTCGTCCGGATTGATGATGACCGGGATCCCGGTCCGGATCAGGGTATTGGTCTTGGGATCGATCTCCACTTCGCTGGTGTCCGGCACCTGCTTGATACAAACCACAATCTTCATCGTCTCGCTCCTCTACTTCACCTTCAGGGACCCATAGATCACCATCTTCATCACCTCACTGGTTCCTTCGTAGATCTCGGTGATCTTGGCATCCCGCATCATCCGCTCCACCGGGTATTCCCGGGAATATCCGTATCCGCCCAGCAGCTGGACACATCCCCGTGTCACCTGGTTGGCCACATCCGAGGCAAAAAGCTTGCACATAGCGGCCGCGGCGGAGTAATCCTCCTTGTTGTCCTTCATCATGGCGGCCCGCCACACCATCAGCCGGGCGGCATCCACCTGGGTCTGCATCTCCGCCAGCTTGAACCGGGTGTTCTGGAAGGCGCTGATCGGCTTGCCAAACTGCTTGCGCTCCTTGACGTACTTGAGAGCCTCGTTGAGCGCCCCCTGGGCGATGCCCACCGACTGGGCGCCGATGCCGATCCGGCCGCCGTCCAGAGCGTGCATGGCAATCTCGTAGCCCTTGCCCTCTCCCCGCAGCCGGTTAGCCACCGGGACCCGCACGTTTTCATAAGCAACCTCACAGTTGGAAGCGGCCCGGATGCCCATACGGGGAATGTTGGCGCTTACCGACAGGCCGGGGGTATCCCGCTCCACAATAAAGGCGGAGATGCCGTCGCTGCCCATGGCCTTGTCGGTAACGGCGAAGACCACAAAAATGTCCGCAAAGCCGGAATTGGTGGTGAACACCTTGGACCCGTTGATGACATACGAATCCCCATCCAGCACCGCCGTGGTCTGAAGGCCGGAGGCGTCACTGCCGGCGTTGGGCTCGGTGAGGGAGAAGCATCCCACCTTCTGGCCGGACACCAGGGGGCGGAGGAACTTTTCCTTCTGCTCCTCGGTGCCAAAATCGTTGATGCACCCGCAGCAAAGGGAGGTATGTACCGAGATGGTGATACCGGTGCTGGCGTCCACCTTGCTCACTTCCTCCATGCAGAGGGTATAGGTGAGGGTATCGGCACCGCCTCCCCCGTACTTGGTGGAATAGGGGATCCCTAGAAAACCCAGCTTCTGCATCTTTTCCAGCAGGTCCATGGAGTAGGTCTCGGTCTCGTCCATCTCCCGGGCGATAGGCCGGATCTCCTTCTCTGCAAACCGGCGGAACAAATCCCGCTGCAGCTGCTGGGCTTTGCTCAACTGAAAATCCATACGCGCCTTCCTTTCCCACCCCGCCGCCGGAAGAGAATCCACCTGGCGGCAGAATGCTGTGATTGTCTCTTTTCTTTGTTTGGATGATCGTTTATCGTCCAATTTCCGAATAAGTTCTTTCGTTTTACTGGTACAAACGAAAGAATATCGAACAATTTTATTATACCATGGCTCATTGGAAAATCAAGGGCTATTGCAAAATTCTCCCCCGCTTTCCGTCTTCCAAGGAAAGGTCTTGCTCCCCGCCCCTTGGCGGACTATAATAAAACCGTCCCTTCCCCGCCCAGGGGAATCATACAAAGGAGGAATGCCCATGACCCCAACCGTCTCCATCATCGTCCCCGTTTACAACGGGGAAAAAACCCTCGCCCGTTGCGTGGACAGCATCCTTCGCCAGGACTTCCGGGATTTTGAGCTTCTGCTGGTGGACGACGGCAGCACCGATTCCTCCGGCGCCCTCTGCGACCGGTATGCCCGGGAAGATCCCCGGGTCCGGGTAATCCACAAGGAGAACGGCGGCGTATCCCATTCCCGGAACATGGCTCTGGACCAGGCCCGCGGCGTCTATCTGCAATTTCTGGACTGTGATGACTGGATCACCCCCGACGCCACCAAGCTGCTGGTGAGGACCGCCCAGGAAACCGGCTGCGACCTGGTGATCGCCGAGTTTTACCGGGTAGTGGGGACGCGGGTCTCCCACAAGAGCGGCATCGAGGACAGCAGCGTCCTCTCCCGGGAGGAATACGCCGAATACATGATGGAGGACCCGGCCGACTTCTACTACGGCGTCCTGTGGAACAAGCTGTATCGCCGGGCCATTGTGGAGGAGCACCATCTGCGGATGGACAACAACGTCCGCTGGTGTGAGGACTTCCTCTTCAACCTGGAATACGTCCTGTATGGGGAACGGTTTGCCGCCCTGCGGGCGCCTGTCTATTATTATGTAAAAACCAAGGGCTCGTTGGTAGCCCAGAGCGCCACCATCGCCAATACCATCCGCACCAAGTTGCGGGTCTTTGAGTATTACCACAATTTTTACAAGCAGGTGCTGGACGAGGAGGACTACAGCAAGAAGCGCCTCCAGGTCTACCGGTTCCTGGTGGATACCGCCGGAGACGGGGGCGTTCCTCCCATCAACCTTCCCGGCACCAAGAAGCTGGGGGACGAACGGTCCACCGCCTGTGCCGGCGCCGTCTATGGGGAGGGGGTTCTGGCCGACGCCTACCGCCACCGGAAGCTGCTGGACCGCTATCTGGAGCCGGTCGCTCTCCAGCAGAACCTGACCCTCCCGGAAATCCGCCTTCTCCTCTGCCTCAGCTATTCCCAGCAGATCGATACCCGGAAAGGGCTGGCGGACTTTGCCGGCATCAGCCGCAGCACCCTCACCATCCTCCTGCAGCGGCTGTCCCTCCGGGAACTGATCCGCATCGAGGATATCCATCCCCACCGGCAGGAACCAACCAAAAGAACGGCGGTTCCCCGCCGGCTCAAGTTCGCGTTCCTTCCCGCCGCCCAGCCGGTTCTGGAGGCGCTGGAAGGGGCGGTGAACGACTACCACGCCGCCTGTTTTTCCGGCTTCTCCCAGGAAGAGCTGGTGCAGTACGCCTTTCTGGCCGACCGGATCAAAAAGAATCTGCAAGCGGCTCTCCAGTAGCTCGTATCCACAACGGCGAATCCTCCCTCGATCCCTGTGGGGACGAAGGAGGATTCGCCGTTTCTGTTTCTATCCAGATATTCTATTACTTTTTCTGGAACTGCTCCCGCAGTACCTTTCCGCACTGGATGAGCAGGGTGGGCATGACGGCCAGCAGAAGGACGATCCCCACATAGGCGGGGGTGAGGTCCTCCGACACCTGGAACAGATGCTTGAGGCCCGGTACAAAGAGCACCAGTACCAGCAGCAGCACCCCTGCTCCAAAGGCCCCCAGGCTGTACCGGTTGCTCCCCAGCCCCAGCCGGAAGATGCTTTCCCTGCCCCGGCAGTTAAAGCCATGGAAGAGGCGGGCCAGGGTCAAGGTGGCAAAGGCCATGGTCATGGACAGGCTGGCGCTTACCCCCAGGCCGATGTGGTAGGCCACCATCGTGAAGAGGCCGATGAGCGCCCCCTGCCCCAGAATCCCCAGGAGAAATTCCCGGGTGAGGATGGGCTCCTTGGGGTCCCGGGGCGGCTGGTCCAGCAGGTTCTTCCGGGAGGGCTCCATGCCGATGGCGATGGCAGGGAGACTGTCGGTCAGAAGATTGATGAAGAGCAGATGGACCGGCGCAAAGGGGACGGACAGGCCGGCCAGGGAGGTGTACAGCACCCCCAAAATGGCGGCGGTGTTGCCGGACAACAGGAAGCGGATGGAGTTCTTAATGTTGGTGTATACATTCCGCCCATTGGTCACCGCCTTGACGATGGTGGCGAAGTTGTCGTCGGTAAGGATCATGGAGGCGGCGTCCTTGGACACCTCGGTCCCGGTAATCCCCATGGCCACCCCGATGTCCGCCTTCTTGAGGGCGGGGGCATCGTTAACGCCGTCGCCGGTCATGGCCACAATCCGGCCCCGCTTCTGCCACAGGTCCACGATCCGAATCTTGTGTTCCGGGGAGACCCGGGCATAGACCGACACCCGGTCCAGCACCTTGTTCAGCTCCTCGTCGGACATCTGGTCCAGCTCCACCCCTTCCAGGGCCATGTCCCCCTCCAGGAAGATGCCGATCTGCTTGGCAATCGCCGTGGCGGTCACCTTGTGGTCGCCGGTAATCATAATGGTGCGGATGCCTCCCCGCTTGGCGTCGGCCACCGCCTGGCGGGACTCCTCCCGCGGCGGGTCGATCATAGAGATGAGGCCCACAAAGACAAAGTCGTTCTCGTCCTCCAGGGTCAGTTCCCGGACGGCCTCCAGCTCCCGGTAGGCAAAGGCCAGCACCCGCAGCCCTTCCTGGGAGAGCTGGGTATTGGTTTGGGCGATCCGGTCCCGGTCCTCCTGGGTGATGGGCCGAACCCCCTCCCCGGTGATGATCCGGGTACTGCGGGCCAGCAGCACGTCCATGGCGCCCTTGGTGTAGAGGGTGGGGGTTCCCTCCATGTCAAAGAGGGCGCTCATCATCTTCCGGTCGGAGTCGAAGGCCAGCTCCTCCAGGCGGGGGTGCTGCCGGCGGTAGTCTCCCTCAAACAGATAATATCCGTGGCCCAGGTTGACCAGGGCAACCTCGGTGGGGTCGCCCATCTCCTCCCCGTCCTTGGCGGTTGCATCGTTGGCCAGGACGGCCCCCTTCAGCAGCTGGTGCCAGGCCGGATTGGCAAAATCCATCTCCTGGCCGTCCTTCAGCTGAAAGTCGGCATACACCTTCTGGACGGTCATCTTGTTCTGGGTGAGGGTGCCGGTTTTGTCGGAGCAGATGATGGACACCGCCCCCAGGCTTTCCACCGACTTGAGGTCCTTCATAATGGCGTTTTCCTGGGCCATCTTCTGGGTTCCCAGGGCCAGCACAATGGTGACGATGGAGCTGAGGGCCTCCGGAATGGCGGCCACCGCCAGGGCCACGGCAAACATAAGGGAATCCAGAAGAGGCATCTCCCGGTAAAGGCCCAGGCCAAACACCAGGATGCTGATAAGGATAACCAAAATGGCCAGCTTCTTGCTGAAGGCATCCAGGCTCTCCTGAAGGGGGGTGGCCTTTTGCTGGGTCTGGTTCATCAGGGAGGCAATCTTACCGATTTCGGTGTTCATTCCGGTGCCGGTTACCACCACCGTGGCCCGGCCGTAGGTAACCAGGGAACCGGAAAACACCATGTTCTTCTGGTCGGCCAGGGCCACCTTTTCCTGGTCGATCACCTCCTCCACTTTGTTAACCCCCTCCGACTCGCCGGTGAGGGAGCTCTCGTTTACCTGGAGGGAGAAATTCTCCACAATCCGCCCGTCGGCCACCACCAGGTCGCCGGCCTCCAGCAGGAGGATATCCCCCGGCACCACCTGCCGGGAGGGAATCTCCTTCTTCTCCCCGTCCCGCATCACCTTGGCGGTGGGGGCAGAGAGGGCTTTCAGGCTGTCCAGGGACTTTTCCGCCTTGAAATGCTGCACCGTCCCCAGGATAGCGTTCAGAATCAGCACCGCAAAAATGACAATGGTGCTCTCCCCGCTTCCCGAGAACATGGAGATGACTGCCGCGGCCACCAGGATCGCCACCATCAAATCCTTGAACTGGGACAGGAAGACTGCCAAGACCCCTTGGCGCTTCTGCTCGGCCAGGGCATTCTCTCCATATTGCCGGCGGTTGTTGTCCACCTGCTGGCCGGTCAGGCCGGAAAGGCCCACGCCAAACTCCTCCATCACCTGCTGGCCGGTCTTGCGAAAAACGTTATCCATCGTTTTCATTCCTTTCTCCAAATGCTCTTCCATAGGCATTTGGGACAATAAAAAAAGACCTTTCTCTATGATTCTCCCCATTTTGAAAGAATCATATCAAAAAGTCTTGTTACCAAACAATTGGCCCATGCCGCAGACGCCAATCTACCGGCGACGAGAATGTTGCTGCATGGCTGGAACTACTCCCTTTTTCATGAAGCGCCCGTTATTCTAATTTGTGTCTATTATAATTGGTCCACGATCATTTGTCAAGATGCAGGTCGCCTTCTCCTCTCTTTGCGGAACATGCACAGTCATACGGCGGGCTTTTCGTCAATTTTACAACTATCCGTTTACAATTTATTAACCAAACGTTTCCCCCATTGGAGTACAATGAACTCATGCTGCGAAGGAGGTTGCTGCAAATGGAGAAAAATGAACGACTGGGGGACCGGATTCGGAATCAGCGGGCTGCTATCCACATGACACAGCAGGAGCTGGCCGACCGGTTGGGCGTTACCGGGGCCGCTGTTTCCGCCTACGAAAAGGGGGCGCGCTCCCCTTCCCTGGATATTTTGATGCGGATCTCCAAGGTCTTGGGGGTCACCACCGATGAGCTGCTGGCCGGGAAAAAACAGGTGGTCATGCTGGACGTCACCAATCTGACCCACGAGCAGCGGGTGATGATCCACGACATGATCAAGGCCCTGGAGGAATACAACGCCATGAAGTCCATCATCTCGGAGAACAAGAAGCTAAACGACAAGTTAAAGCTGCTGCTGGAATTTTAAGCCGCCCTGTACCAAACCTGCCGCCGAAGGGCGGCTTTTTTCATCCGCTGCACAAAAAGTCCCCCCGCTCCATAGCGGGGGGACCGGCAGCAGTTGGTTGCAGGATTACCGTTTCTCGTCTGGGGAGGGGGTGGCGCCCACCTCCTTGATGGCGGTCACCAGGCTGGCCATGGACGCGATCTCGGTGGGGAGGATGATCTTGGTGGACTTGCCGTCCGCCACCTTTTCCAGCGCCTCGTAGGCCTTGATGGTCAGCACCGGCTGGCTGGGGGCCGCCTCGTTCAGCAGCTTGATGGAGTCGGCCAGGGCCTGCTGTACCAGCATGACCGCCTCGGCCTCGCCCTGCGCCTCCCGGATCTTTTGTTCCCGGACGGCATCGGCCCGCAGAATCGCCGATTCCTTCTCGCCTTCCGCCACCAGAATCTGGCTGCGTTTTTCACCCTCGGCCCGCAGAATTGCCTCCCGGCGCTCCCGTTCCGCCTTCATCTGCTTCTCCATGGCGTCCTGAATCTCCGCCGGCGGCATAATGTTCTTGAGCTCTACCCGGTTTACTTTGATGCCCCATTTGTCGGTGGCACTGTCCAGGGTGGCCGTAATCTTACTGTTGATCACGTCCCGGGAGGTAAGGGTATGGTCCAGCTCCATATCGCCGATGATGTTCCGCAGGGTGGTGGCGGTCAGGGCTTCAATGGCCAGGAGGGGATGCTCCACTCCGTAGGTGTACAACTTGGCATCGGTAATCTGGTAAAACACGATGGTGTCGATCTGGATGGTGACATTATCCTTGGTAATGACCGGCTGAGGGGGGAAGTCCATTACCTGTTCTTTCAGCGAGACCTTGCGGGCAATCCGATCCACAAAGGGCAGCTTCACATGGACGCCTGTTTCCCAGGTGCCGTTGTAGGCACCCAGACGCTCGGTGACAAAGACCGTGGCCTGGGGCACCACCCGAACATTGGTTACCAACAGGATCACCAGGATCAGGATCAATAACAGGACAACGATAAGCATGCTGTGTACCTCCTCTGTACAAGCTCATTTTCTATCGACAGGCCCATTCTCGGAGCCTATGCGATCCGTTCCACAATCAGGGTTACCCCTTCAATCCGATTGACCAGAACTTCGGCCCCAGGGGGAATGATCTCCCCATCCTCCGAGCGGGCAGCCCAGTCCAATCCCGACAGGGTCACCCGGCCCTTGGAGCGGAAGTTGTCGATTTCCTCAATCACCACGCCGATGGTGCCGATGAGCCGGTCGGCATTGGTGCGCTCCCGGCGGGGGGTAAGAACCTTTTTCACCAGGGGACGGGTAAGGATCAGCGTCACTGCCGAAACCGCCACAAACACTCCAAACTGAACGGTTACGCTGGCCCCCAAAGCGGCCGGAATCACCGCGGCCAACGCGCCTACGGCAAACCACACCGCCACCAGCTGAATGGTAACCGCCTCGGCAACCCCCAGAAGAATTGCCAGGCCAATCCATAGATATGGCAGGATTGCTTCCCACGAAAAATCCATCTGCTCTCCCCCTTTCTAACCAACTGTCATGGCTTCCATCTGTTCCAGATTTCCCGCGGCAATGCGGCTCAACTCCAATATCCGGCGGGATTCCGCCTCCAGAACCGCCAGCCCCTCCCGGGTGATCCGGTAGATTTTGCGCCGTTCCTCCTCCCGGGACACCTGGATCAGGCCGTCGTTTTCCATTTTATACAAAATGGTGTAGACGGTACCGGCCCCCAGGCTCACCCGGCCGCCGGTAATCTGCTCTACATACTGCATAATACCATATCCGTGGCGCTCTTCCAAGAGGCTGGACAACAAAAGAAAGCTGGGTTCCGACATTGGGAGATAGCTTTTGACCAATCGGTCCAGATCCGGCATGGCGTTCCCTCCTTGTTTCCTACTATCTGGCCTCAATATATCTGTTCACGATATATCCTTTACCGTTACTATATCACAAGTCGAAATAGTTGTCAACAGGGAATGGAAACAGAAACGGGAGGCTTTCTTCAAGCCTCCCGCTTTCCTTTACAGGATGTCGATATATTCCCCTGCCAGGGCCTTGTTCATGCTGCGGACGGCACAGAACTTGCCGCACATGCTGCAGGTGTCGCTGTGGTCGTCCTCCGGCAGGCGAGCATCCCGAATCTTCCGGGCCGTTTCCGGATCGATGGCACAGGCGAACTGGGCTTCCCAGTCCAGGGCCCGGCGGGCATCGGCCATCCTGTCGTCCATCTCCCGGGCGCCGGGAATCCCTTTGGCAATGTCCGCCGCGTGGGCGGCAATCTTGGCCGCTACAATCCCCTGTTTCACGTCTTCCACATTGGGGAGGGCCAGGTGTTCCGCCGGGGTGACGTAGCAGAGGAAGGCGGCCCCGTGCATGGCGGCAACCGCCCCGCCGATGGCGCCGGTGATGTGGTCGTAGCCGGGGGCAATATCGGTCACCAGCGGCCCCAGCACATAGAAGGGCGCCCCCATGCACAGGCTCTTCTGCACCTCCATATTGGCGGCAACCTGGTTGAGGGGCAGGTGGCCGGGGCCCTCCACCATCACCTGGACGTTGTGGGCCCAGGCCCGCTTGGTCAGCTCTCCCAGGCGGACCAGCTCCTCGATCTGGCAGACGTCGGTCCCATCGGCCAGGCAACCGGGCCGGCAGGCATCCCCCAGGGAGATGGTCACGTCGTACTCCTCGCAGATGTCCAGGATCTCGTCGAAATATTCGTAGAAGGGGTTCTCCTCCCCGGTCATGGACATCCAGGCAAACACCAGGCTCCCGCCCCGGCTGACAATGTTCATCTTCCGTTTATGGGTTTTGATCTGCTGGATGGTCTTGCGGGTAATGCCGCAGTGGAGGGTGACAAAATCCACCCCGTCCTGGGCGTGAAGGCGGACCACCTCCACAAAGTCCCTGGCGGTGAGGGTAGCCAGATCCCGCTGGTAGTGGATCACGCTGTCGTATACCGGCACCGTTCCAATCATGGCGGGACATTCCCGGGTCAGCTTCTGCCGGAAGGGCTGGGTATTCCCGTGGCTGGACAGGTCCATGATGGCCTCCGCTCCCATCTTGACGGCGCTCATTACCTTCTCCATCTCCACGTTGTAATCCTTGCAGTCCCGGGACACCCCCAGGTTCACGTTGATCTTGGTGCGGAGCATGCTGCCCACCCCCTCCGGGTCCAGACAGGTGTGGAGCTTATTGGCACAGATGGCCACCTTTCCCTCTGCCACCAGGGCCATCAGCCGGTCCACCGGCATCCGCTCTTTGCGGGCAACAATCTCCATCTGGGGGGTTACGATTCCTTTGCGGGCGGCATCCATTTGGGTGGTGTAGGTTTCCATGGCCAATTCCTCCTCTTTGTCGGTCCTGCCGGAGGAGGCAGCCCTCTCTTCCACGAAAAAACGGATATGCCACCTAGTGTGCAGCATATCCGTCCAGAACGGCAAGAGCATCTTCCTACGTTGGCATTACCCAAATCAGGTTCGTGGGTCAAGGCATTCCAGCCTACTCTCAGCCTGCTTTTCTCGCAAGCCCCCCGGCGCTTTCTATGAACTTTTCCACAGCCGATCCAGGCTGTACTGTTACTATACCACATTCCTCCAAGAGGCGCAAGAGTCTCTTCATTCTTTCTGCAATGGAAAAGAGGCCGGCGCTCCGCCAGCGCCGGCCTCCAGGTACAGGGAAGGGGAAAATTGATTAGTACATGCCGCCCATGCCGCCCTGAGCCGCAGCAGCGGGATCGGGCTGGTTCTTCTCGGGCTTGTCGGCCACCAGGGACTCGGTGGTCAGCACCATGGCGGCAACCGAGGAGGCGTTCTGCAGGGCAGAACGGGTCACCTTGGTGGGATCCACAATGCCCATGGAGATCATGTCGCCGTAGGTCTCGCTGGCGGCATCGAAGCCGTAGCCCACCTTCTTGGAACGGCGGATCTTGTCGATGATGACCGAGCCCTCCAGGCCGGCGTTGGCAGCAATCTGACGGACGGGCTCCTCCAGGGTGCGCAGCACGATCTTGGCGCCGGTCTTCTTGTCGCCGTCCAGGCTGTTCATCAGCTTCTCCACAGCGGGGATGGCGTTGATGAGAGCCACGCCGCCGCCGGCAACGATACCTTCCTCAACAGCAGCCTTGGCGGCAGAGAGAGCATCCTCGATCCGCAGCTTGGACTCCTTCATCTCCACCTCGGAGGGAGCACCCACCTTGATGACCGCTACGCCGCCAGCCAGCTTGGCCAGCCGCTCCTGCAGCTTCTCCCGGTCGAAATCGGACGTGGTGGTCTCAATCTGGGACCGGATCTGGCTGACCCGGCTCTTGATGGCTTCCTTGTCGCCAGCGCCGTCCACAATGACGGTGTTCTCCTTGGTCACCTTCACCTGGCGGGCACGGCCCAGCTGAGCGATGGTGGTGTCGGCCAGTTCAAAGCCCAGATCCGAGCTGATGACCTCGCCGCCGGTGAGGATGGCGATATCCTGGAGCATCTCCTTGCGGCGATCGCCAAAGCCGGGGGCCTTCACGCCGACGCAGGTAAAGGTGCCGCGCAGCTTATTGAGCAGCAGGGTGGTGAGAGCCTCGCCCTCGATGTCCTCGGCCACAATCAGCAGCTTCTGGCCGCCCTTGACAATCTGCTCCAGCAGAGGCAGCAGGTCCTGAATGGACGCAATCTTCTTATCGGTAATCAGGATATAGGGGTCGTCCAGAACGGCCTCCATCTTGTCGGTATCGGTCACCATGTAGGGGGAGATATAGCCCCGGTCAAACTGCATGCCCTCCACCACTTCGCTGTAGGTATCGGCGGTCTTGGACTCCTCGATGGTGATTACCCCGTCGGAAGAAACCTTCTCCATAGCCTCGGCAATCAGCTTGCCGATGAACTCGTCGCCGGAAGAAACCGCGGCAACCCGGGCAATATCGTCGGAGCTGGTCATCATCTTGCTGTTGCCCTTCACGGCCTCCACAGCAGCGTCCACAGCCTTCTGGATGCCCTTCTTAACCTCCATGGGGTTGGCGCCGGCGGCCACGTTCTTCATGCCCTCCCGGACCATGGCCTGGGCCAGCAGGGTGGCGGTGGTGGTACCGTCGCCGGCGGCATCGTTGGTCTTGGTAGCGACTTCCTTTACCAGCTGGGCGCCCATGTTCTCAAAGGGATCTTCCAGCTCCACATCCTTGGCGATGGTGACACCATCGTTGGTGATGAGGGGAGCGCCGAACTTCTTGTCCAGCACCACGTTGCGGCCCTTGGGCCCCAGGGTGATCTTTACCGTATTGGCCAGCTGATCAATACCGGCCTGCAGGGCCTTTCTGGCCTCTTCCCCATAGATAATCTGCTTTGCCATAAGTCATTCCTCCACTAAATCGTAAATACTCAAAAAAGAACCGCAGCGCCCGGCCTTACTCCACAATGGCCAGGATATCGCTCTGCTTGACGATGGTGTACTCCTCGCTGTCCAGCTTGACCTCGGTGCCGGAGTATTTGCTGGTGAGAACCTTGTCGCCCACCTTTACATACATCGTCACTTCCTTGCCGTCCACAACGCCGCCGGGGCCAACGGCCACAACCTCGGCCACCGAAGGCTTCTCCTTGGCGGAGCTGGCCAGGATGATACCGCCCTTGGTGGTTTCCTCAGCCTCCACCATCTTGATAACGACTCTGTCAGCAAGCGGTTTGATTGTCATGCAAATTCCTCCAATATTCAAAAAATAAGATACGGAATCTTTTAGCACTCATATTCCCTGAGTGCTAAATACTATTGTAATCATTCCGGAAAAAAAATCAAGGGGTTTTGGAAAAAAAGTTCTGCAAATTTTGAAGTTTAACAATTTATTAATAGATGAGAGGGGCCTTTTTGCGCAAACCACCCCCTATTTTGCGCAAATTGCTCCATTTCCTTTCCAACATGGGGCGATTTCTCCGCAATTTACAATTTATTCATATTTCGATTTCCTTTTTGCCCGGCCCTCTGTTCGAGGGGCTCCCCGCCATTGACAACCGTCATTTTGCAGGAAATCTTTCATTTTCACGGCTGCTGTTCATTTGCAACGCCCCCTCTCCCATGGTATAATAATCGCAAAGCCGGCCTTGGAAGCCCGGCGCCGCCGCTCCAAAGGAGTCTGCATCTCCCTGGAGCTCTGGCATCCCAGTCCCATCAAGCAAAAGGAGGCACTCCTTATGAAACCGTCCCTTCCTTCCTGGATTTCCCCGGTACTGCTGGCCCTTCTGCTGGCGGCCAACCTGTTCACCTGGGTCCAGCTGGGAGACCTGGAGCAGCAGCTGGACACGGTCAACAGCCGCCTTTGGCAGATGGAGGAACGGCTAAACGACAACATCAGCTCCATCTACCAGGAGGTAAGCAGACAGCTGGAGGCAGAGGCCAGCCTCCTGGCCCAGGCCAACTGGCCCCAGGCCGGGGATCCGGATCCAGTCTCCCTCACCGTTCCCCTCACCCTCACCTTTACTCCCAAAGCGGTGACGGCCTCCACCCAGGCTGTGATCCGGTACGGGGAGGAGGAGGTCCCCTGTACCCGGGAGGGGAACCGGTTTACCGCCGTCCTGTCCGTGCCCCTTTGGGGGGAGGTGGACCCTTCCCAGGGTTCCATCCTTCTGGAGGAGGGCGGGGTAACCCAGGCGAACCCCTTTCCCGACGAGTGGTGGTTCTCTCCCCGGGGGGAGATCCTGCCCACCTTTTATGGAGGCGGCGGCAGCGGTTCCTTCGGCAGCAACAACGGGACCTTCTCAATCCACATGGATTTTGACATGAACATCAATTCCCCTGCCGGCCGCACCCTCTCCAACAGCCGCTGCCTCATCCTGGTCGACGGGCAGCTGTGGAAAGAGCAGCCGGTGGAGCTTGACCCTTCGGCGGCCGCCCCCGAGGAGGACTGGTACAACACCTGGACCACCTTTGCTCTGAATGAGGAGATTCCCATGGAGGACGGCCAGGGGGAGGTGGAGATCCTCTTCTCGGTCACCGACGATCTGGGTCTGGAGTACCGATATACCCTCCAGCATGTGGCCCCTCAGGAAGACGGCGATATCCAGGATCTGGGGAGTACCTCCCTGGCGATCTACCGGGCGGGGGAAACGGTTCCCCTCCATGAGGAATAGGAGGAAGCCATGACCTGTGTTCTGCTCCACGGCCTCGGCCAGGGACCTTCCAGCTGGGACGGCGTGCGGGAGGCGCTTCCTCCCCACCTTCCCGTGGTCTGCCCCTCTCTGGGGGAGTGGCTTGCCGGAAGAGAGGCGGTCTATGCCGATCTCTTCCGCGGATGGGAGGCGTACGCCAGCCGTCTGGATGGGCCGCTGGTCCTTTGCGGCCTCTCCCTGGGCGGGGTGCTGGCCCTGGACTACACCCTCCGCCACCCGGAGCGGGTGGCCGCCCTGGCCCTGATCGCCACCCCCATCGCCATGCCCAAAACGCTGCTGACGGTGCAGAACCTCCTGTTCCGCTTGCTGCCCTCTTCGGCTTTTGCGGGGATGGGCCTTGCCAAAAAACAGGCCCTCTCCCTCTGCCGGTCGATGAAAGAGCTGGACTTCCGCCGGCAGGTGGGTTCCCTCTCCTGCCCGGTGGCGGCCATCTGCGGGGAGCGGGACCGGACCAACCGGCCCGCCGCCCAGGAATTGGCCCGCCGTGTCTCCCACGCCCGGCTGATCCTCCTGGAAGGAGCGGGGCACGAGGCAAACAGCGACAATCCCCTCCGGCTGGGGGAGGCGCTGGGCGCCTTCTTCACCGAACAAGGGGTCTAAGCAGATACGCAAAAGAAACGAGTGGCCCTCCGCTGGATTTCCAGCGGAGGGCCACTCGTTTCTTGAACGATTTGGGATCGGTCAGCCGGGGGTCTCCGCTTCCCACAGGGCCGCCAGCCGTTCCTCCTCCTTGGGGGAAAGGGCCACCGGCCATGTGAGCATGCTCTCCCCTTCTTCCCCGGGCAGGATCTCCAGTACGCCTCCTCCCTCCCCCATCTGGAAGCGGAGGATCTCCTCCCATTGGCGGCTGTCCGGGTCCTGGCCCAGCTTGAGGGTCTCCTGCTGCTCCACCACCAGCGTTCCCAGGGGCTCCTCCTCCGGCGGGGCCTGCTCCAGCTTCTCCGCCTCCAGGAGGATCGACATCAGCTCGTCCACCTTCTCTTTTTCGTCGATCATCTGCACCAAACTGCCGTCGGGGGAATAGATCTGAATCCGCTGCTCTTTTTCCACTGGAGCCGTCGTCCCGCAGGCCGAGAAGAGAAGCACCACCGGCAGCAACAGCCACAGAACACGTTTCATCGTTTCTTCATCCTTTCCACGGGGAGGGCCGCCGCAGCAGCCGTCCCATTATCCGGAAAAGGGTCCCCCAGTATACCAGGCCTCCCAGGGCAACTCCCCCTCCCAACAGGGAGAGGCACCAGCTCCAGGCGCCGTCCGCCAGCAGGGGAAGGACCAGCAGACAAAGGCCGCCGCCCCCTGCCCAGCCCATCAGCCACCAGGTCCCCCGCAGATGGGAGGGCCGCCACAGCTGGGCAAGGCTCTTCCGCTCCGGCTCTGGCAGCGGGATCGGAAGCATCGGCAGCAGGGTCAGCTTTCCCCACAGGAGGAAGAGCACCCCGGCCAGCATCCCCACCAGGACCAGCACCTCGGCTTGATCCAAGGGAAGAAAGTCCAGGCCGCAGCTGCCCAGCAGCAGCCCCCAGCCCAGAGCAAACCGGCGGGACCGGGAGCGGCGAGCGGCCAGCCAGCCGGGCCAATCGATCCCAGGGTCCGGCTCGGCCGCCGGACGGCCGTCGCCCTGTACCGGGAGGACCGGAGCTTCTTTCCCCGCCCGGGCGGCCAGCAGGTCGTCCATCGACACCTGAAACAGCTCCCCCAGGCGGAGAAGCTTTTCGGTCTCGGGAAAGCCGGCGTCGTTCTCCCATTTGCTCACCGCCTGCCGGGACACCTCCAGCTTCTCGGCCAACGCCTCCTGGGAAAGGCCGCTGGCCTTCCGCAGCCGCTGGAGCCTCCTGCCGAAGGACTCGTTCTGGTTCTGGAACTCCTTTTCCTCTTTCATCCTAACCTGTCTCCCCCTGTTTGGCCATCAACAATCGGTTGCATTGGCAGGCAATTCTTGGTTGCGGCCGGATTTTGACCGAAAATCTCCCCGATTTTTTGAGAAAGGGGGAGATGATCTCTTCTATTCTTCCTCCTGGGCGGTAAGCTCCACCCAGTCGTCCATCATCTGATCCAGGCGCGTCCGGGTTTCCTCCAGGCCGGAACAGATCTCGTCCAGCCGGACAAAATCGGACATGGTTTCCGGCTGCTTCATCTCCTCTTCCAGGCGGGCAATCACCCCTTCGGCCTCGGCAATCTCCTTCTCCAGCCGGGCAATGGCAGCCCGCCGGGCCGCCTCCGCCTTCCGCTGCTCCTTGGAGCGGTAATAGGTGGTCTTTTGGGGCTTGTCCTCCTCCTGCTTGGGAGCGGGGGCGGGCTTTTGCGGGCGTAGGTTGGCCTTCTCCATGTAGCTGGAGAACCGTCCCTGGTAACTGGTAAAGCCCTGGGGCGACATCTCCACAATCCGGTCGGGCACCCGGTCCAGCAGATACCGGTCGTGGGAGATCATCAGGATGGTGCCGGGAAACTGGGCAAGGGCCTTGTCCAGTACATCCTTGGAGGTCAGGTCCAGGTGGTTGGTAGGCTCATCCAGCAGCAGGACATTCCCCCGCTTCATCATCATAATGGCAAACTTCACCCGGGCGCTCTCCCCGCCGGACAGCTGCCCCACCCGCTTAAAGGCAGCCTCGCCGGTGAGCCCCACCCAGCCCAGGGTGGTCCGCACTGTCAGCTCGTAAACCGACGGGAAGTGCCGGTGCACCTCCTCCAGCACGGTGTTGTTGGGATTGAGGGAGCTGTTATCCTGGTCGAAGTAGGAAGGCGCCGTGTTCCGCCCCCAGGTTACCTGCCCGCCGCAGGGGTGGTGGCCCTGGATCGCCTTGAAGAGGGTGGTCTTCCCCACCCCGTTGGGGCCCACAATCGCCACCTTTTCTCCCCGCCGGATCTGCAGGTCCAGCCCCTGGGCCAGGGTGCGGCGGCCCTGCTCTTCCTCCACCCAGAGGCTCACATCCTCCAGAGTGAGAACGTCCTTCACCGGGTCCTTGTCCAGCTCAAACCGCAGCTTCATCGCCTGGGGCGGGGGAAGGGGCTTCTCGATCCGCTCCATCTTTTCCAGGGTGTTGCGGCGGCTTTTGGCCCGGGCGGAGGTGGTCGCCCGCACCAGATTGCGGGCCACAAACTCCTCCAGGTCGGCAATCTCCTCCTGCTGCAGGTCGTACTCCTTCTGCTGGCGGGCAACCCGCTCCGCCTTCAGGTCCACAAAGCGGGTGTAGTTCCCGTTGTAGGAATAAAACCGCCCCCATTCCAGCTCCCACACTTTGGTCACCAGCCGGTCCAGAAAGTACCGGTCGTGGGAGACGATCAGCAGCGCACCCTTGTAGCCGTCCAGATAGTCCTCCAGCCACAGCAGGGTGCGGAAGTCCAGGTGGTTAGTGGGTTCGTCCAGGATGAGCAGGTCCGGCTCCTCCAGCAGCAGCTTGCACATGGCCAGCCGGGTCTTTTCCCCGCCGGAGAGGACGTCGATCTCCTTGTCCAGGCTGTGGCCGGAAAAGCCCATACCGGTGAGGATGGTGTTGATCTTGACATCGATCAGGTATCCTTCCCGGGCTTCAAAAAAGCTTTGCAGGGAGGCGTATTCCTTGGTGAGGGCCTCCCGCTCCTCCTCCGGCAGGGAGGTATCCTCCATCCGTGCCGCCAGGGCCCGCATCTTCTCCTGGGCATCCAGCTCCTCCTGGAACACCCGGCGCATCTCCTGGCGGATGGTATTGCCCTTCTCCAGGCCGCTGTTCTGCCGCAGATAACCGATCCGCAATCCGCTGCGCCGGTCCAGGTGGCCGGTGTCCGTCTCCAGAGCGCCGGTAATCACGTTGAGAAGGGTGGATTTGCCCGCCCCGTTTACCCCGATGAGGCCAATCCGGTCCCGGTCCTCTATCTTCGCGGTGATACCCGAAAAAATCTCCGTTGCGCCAAAGCTCTTGCTTACATCTTCCAGGGAAATCAGCATCTGACGCGCTCCTTTCTCAATAGTCCGTCCCCTATGATAGCATATTCTTCCCATCTTCGGCAACAAAGGCGCCGAAAAAACCTGCCCGGTCTCCTCTTTCGCCAAGGGAAAGAACCCGGCGCCCCGTCTTGACGAGGGGGCAGCGGGACGGTATAATCGAATCACCAAGTACACTTGTCATTCCAGGCATCAACGGCGGTGCAACGGGAAACGGCAGCATCGGCCGTCTTCTTCCATCGCTATCCGGTGCTTAAGAAGCTCCCTCTCCTCTTGTTTCCAGCCTGCATCTCCCCATCGCCGCCGGACGGCAATGCATCATCGGAAAGGATCCCCCACTATGGACGACCTCTTACTGAAAAACCGGCTCAAGGAAGCCCGGGCCGAAAAGGGCCTCTCCCAGGCGCAGCTGGCCAGGCTGGCGGGGGTCTCCCGCAACACCATCAGCTCCATTGAAACCGGCCAGTTCTGCCCCACCGCCAAGCTGGCCCTCCTCCTCTGCATTGCCCTGGACAAATCCTTTGAGGAGCTCTTCTACTTTTGATTTCCCGGGAAATTGTCTGTTGCCCCACCCAAATCCACTTTTCCTCAGGAGGCTCTTATGCTGAACAAGAACGACCGCATCACCCTGGAGATCACCTCCCTCGCCACCGATGGGAACGGCGTGGGCCGCCACGACGGAATGGCGGTCTTTGTCCCCTTTTCTGCCCCCGGAGACCAGCTGGAGGTCCACATTGTCAAGGTGCAGAAAACCCTCGCCTATGGAAAAATCGCCCGGATTCTCTCCCCCTCCCCTCTCCGCCAGGAGCCGGCCTGTCCCCACTTTGGCCGGTGCGGAGGATGCAGCCTGCAGCATCTCCAGTACGACGAGGAGGTCCGGATCAAAACCCGCTGGGTGGAGGAAAATCTGCGGCGGATCGGCGGGATCGATCTGCCGGTTACCGGCCTTGCCTCCCCTTCCCCTCTCCGGTACCGGAACAAGGCCCAGTTCCCGGTGGGCATGGGGCCGGACGGCCCCCTCTGCGGGTTTTACGCCGGGCGAAGCCACCGGATCGTCCCCTGTGAAGACTGCCTTCTCCAGCCGGAGGTGTTTTCCGGGATCTGCTGGGAGATTCTGGACTTTGTCCGGGAAAGGGGAATCTCCGTCTACAGCGAGGAAACAGGACAGGGCCTTCTCCGGCATCTCTATCTCCGCCGGGCCGAAACCACCGGCCAGATCATGGTCTGCCTGGTGGTCACCCGGCCCCACCTTCCCCATCAGGAGGAACTGGTCCGCCGCCTGCAGGCGGCCTGCCCGGCGGTCTCCACCATCCTCCTCAACATCAACAGCAAGGCTACCAACGTAATCCTCGGCCCGGAACAGAAGGTGCTGTGGGGAAGCGGCCTGCTGGAGGACAACCTGTGCGGCGTGGGGGTGGAGCTCTCCCCCCTGTCCTTCTACCAGGTCAACCACGCCGCCGCCCAGCTGCTGTACCGGGAGGCCGCCCGGATGGCCCAGCTCACCGGCCGGGAGGTGCTGCTGGACCTCTACTGTGGAGCGGGGACCATCGGCCTGTCCATGGCGTCCCAGGTCTCCCAGCTGATCGGGGTGGAGATTGTTCCCCAGGCGGTGGAAAACGCCCGCCGCAACGCCCGGGAGGCCCACATCACCAATGCCCGCTTCCTCTGCGCCGATGCGGGGCAGGCTGCCGCCCAGCTGGCCGCCGAAGGGCTCCGGCCGGACGTGGCGGTGATCGATCCGCCCCGGAAAGGCTGTGACCTTGTCACCCTGGATGCCCTTGCCCAGCTGTCCCCGGACCGGATCGTCATGATCTCCTGCAACAGCGCCACCGGCGCCCGGGATCTGAAGCTCCTGGAGGAACGGGGATACCGAACGGTGGAGGCCCGGGCTGTGGATCTCTTCCCCCGGACGGCCCATGTGGAGATGGCTGCCCTTCTCCAGAAGCTCTCGTAGCCGTTCTTCCCCACTCTTCCAAACGAAAGGACGACCAATATGAAGCCTTTTCCCCTTCCCTGGGTCCCCAACCCCACCGACCGGCCCTGCCTGTATGCCCGCCAGTGCGGCGGCTGCCAGTACCAGGGAATCGATTACCCCCGCCAGCTGGAAACCAAGCAGCAGCTGGCCCAGCGTCTGCTGGGGCGGTTCGGCCCCGTAGACCCCATCCTGGGCATGGACATCCCCTATCACTACCGCAACAAGGTGCAGGCGGCCTTCTCCCCCGACCGGCGCCAATGGGCCGTCTCCGGGCTGTATCAGCCCCATACCCACCGGCTGGTGCCGGTGGACAGCTGCCAGCTGGAGGACCAGACGGCCGACCGGATCGTCCGCACCATCCGGGAGCTGATACCCGGTTTCCACCTGGAGGCGTACGACGACCGCTCCCGGCGGGGAATGCTCCGCCATGTGCTGGTCAAGCGGGCCTTTTCCACCGGCCAGGTCATGGTGGTGCTGGTCACCTCCCAGCTGGTCTTCCCCTCTCGAAAGCACTTTGTCCAGGCTTTGCTGGAGCGCCACCCCGAAATCACCACCATCCTCCAGAGCGTGAACGACCGGTTTACCAGCATGGTCCTGGGGGAGTCCCTCCGGGTCCTGCATGGGCCCGGATTTATCGAGGATCGCCTGTGCGGCTGCCGGTTTCGCATCTCCGCCAAATCCTTCTATCAGGTGAACCCCGCCCAAACCGAGAAGCTGTACACTACTGCCCTCCAGATGGCCGGGCTCACCGGCCGGGAACGGGTGGTGGATGCCTACTGCGGCACCGGGACCATCGGCCTGGTGGCTAGTCGCCGTGCCCGGCAGGTAATCGGCGTGGAGATCAACCGGGACGCCATCCGGGACGCTGTAGCCAACGCCCGCCTGAACGGAATCGAAAACGCGCGGTTTCTTTGTGCCGACGCGGACCAATGGATGGATAGGGCCGCCGCCGGGCACATGCCGGTCGACCTTGTCTTCCTGGACCCGCCCAGGGCCGGGTGTGACCAGCGGCTCCTGACCTCGCTGGCCATTCTCTCCCCGCCCCGGATCGTTTACATCTCCTGCAATCCGGAAACCCAGGCCCGGGATCTGGAGTTCCTCCTTGGGAAAGGCTACCGGGTAAAACGGATCCAGCCGGTGGATATGTTCCCTCACACAAGGCATGTGGAGACGGTTGTCTTGCTTTCCAAGGGCGAGGTCGACTCGAAAAAGATTCGGGTTGAGTTCTCTTTGGAAGATATGGATATGTCAGAGTTCCAAGATGGAGCAACCTATCCGCAGATCAAGGAGTATGTTTTGGAGAATACCGGGTTAAAGGTGTCTTCCCTCTACATCTCACAGATAAAGCGCAAGTGCGGGCTGAATGTGGGGCAAAATTATAACTTGTCAAAGAAGGAAGATGCCAAAGTACCG
>CAJFKV010000019.1 GCA_904387055.1 Candidatus Heteroruminococcus faecigallinarum
ACAATGCTTATCTTTTGGTCTTTGGTTCGGAATAGTGTAGTGCTGGCGGTCTATCTCTTGTTTTCGGTTGCTTGCTTCCTTACCGTACATGAGCATTAGGCGCTGGCTTGTCTTTCGGCCTTTTAGGCCGCTCGTCAAGCCACCCCTCTTAGGGGTGGTCTTGACTGCATAGAGGCTTGTTTCTATTTTTCTCCTGCCGCCGGCAGAGAAGCGGGGGCAGGCGAAAGGAAAATTTCCTCCCCCGGAAGTCCTTTACGGGCGGGCAGGTTTTTGCTATCATAAGGGGAGAAAAAATGCCACGAAACAGGGAAAGGAAGGATTGCCGTTGAAAGGGGTTATTGCCATTGATTCCATGAAAGGGAGCCTCAGCTCCCGCCAGGCGGGAGAAGCCGCCGCCCAGGGCCTGCGCCGGGTCTTCCCCCAGGGGGAGGTTGTGGTCCGCCCCCTGGCGGACGGTGGGGAAGGCACCGTCGAAGCCTTGGCCGACAGCTTGAACGGTCGCTTGGAGACAGCCGCCGTGACCGGGCCTATGGGGGAGACGGTGGAGGCCGTTTATGCCATTGCCGGGCAGACGGCGGTCATCGAGATGGCCGCCGCCGCCGGCCTGCCGATGGTTCCCCCGGAGGAACGCAACCCTCTGCGGGCCACCACCCGGGGGGTGGGCGAGCTGATTGCCGACGCCATCGCCAAGGGGTGCCGCCGCTTTGTGGTGGGCATCGGGGGCAGCGCCACCAACGACGGCGGCGCCGGGATGCTCCAGGCCCTGGGCTTTTCCCTGCTGGACCGGGAGGGCAATCCCATCGCCCCCGGGGCGGAAGGGCTGGCCCGGCTGGCCTCCGTCTCCGGGGAAAACGCCCTTCCCCAGCTGAAGGACTGCCGCTTCCGGGTTGCCTGCGACGTGAACAACCCCCTCTGCGGCGAGAAGGGAGCCAGCGCCGTCTACGGCCCCCAAAAGGGGGCGGACGAGGAGATGGTCCGCCGGATGGACGGCTGGCTGGCGGCCTTTGCCCGCCTTGCCGGGGAACAGGGCTTCCCCTCCCACCCGGAGCGGCCGGGAGCGGGGGCGGCCGGCGGCCTGGGCTTTGCCTTCCAGACCTTCCTGGGGGGCGAGCTGGAGTCGGGCATTCGGATCGTCCTGGAGGAGACCCGCCTGGCCGATGACCTGGCGGGGGCCGACCTGGTGATCACCGGGGAGGGCCGCCTGGACGGGCAGACCGCCATGGGCAAGGCCCCGGTGGGGGTGGCCCGCCTGGCCAAGGCCCAGGGCTGCCCCACCGTGCTGGCGGTGGCGGGGAGCGTCACCCCCCAGGCCACCGCCTGCAACCAGGAGGGAATCGACGCCTTCTTCCCCATCCTGCGGGGGATTGTCACCCTGGAGGAGGCCATGGAGCCGGCGACGGCGGCCCGCAACCTGGCGGATACGGTGGAGCAGGCCGTCCGCCTGTGGAAGAACGCCAAGGGCCTGTAAGGGCCGGCCTGCCTTCGGGCAGTTGACGCTTCAACGATGCAGCCCCAGGGGAATGCCGACGGGGGGACGGTCCGGAAAGGGGGGACCGCCTTTCCCGGCGGCAGCTCCCCTGGGGCCTTTTGCCATGGAGGGGACTTTTTGGGGGGAAAACGGTGACCGGCCGCCCCTGGTTTCCGTCTTATCCAGTAGAAGGAAAGGAGGCGCGGCGGATGGAAGACCGGGAGATTGTGGATCTGTACTGGGCGCGGGACGAGCGGGCCATCCAGGAAACGGCGGACAAATACGGCCGGTACTGCGGGGCCATTGCCTACAACATCCTCCACAACCGGGAGGACAGCGAGGAATGCGTGGCCTCTGCCTACTGGCGCGCCTGGAAGGCTATCCCGCCCCAGCGGCCCTCCCTGCTGGGCGTCTTCCTGGGAAAGATCGTCCGCCGCCTCTCCCTGGATGCCTACCGGCGCCGGGGGGCGGCCAAGCGGGGCGGCGGCCAGCTGCCCCTGGCCCTGGAGGAGCTGGAGGAGTGTGTCCCCGCCGCGGGCGGCCCCCAGGAGGCGGTGGAGGACCGGGAGCTGGTGGAGCTTCTCAACCGCTTTCTGGCCGGCCTGCCGGAGGAAGGGCGGCGGATCTTTCTGGGCCGGTACTGGTACCTCCGGCCGGTCAGGGAGATGGCCAGGGAGCTGGGCCTGGGGGAAAGCAAGGTGAAGATGTCCCTTCTCCGCTCCCGGCAGAGGCTGCGGGCCCTGCTGGAGGAGGAGGGAATCTCCCTGTGACCGCCGCTGGCGGCGAGGAAAGAAGGAGGCGTCGGCTATGAAGAGTGAACGGATTTTGGATGCCCTTGCCCAGGTGGAGGAGGCCTACATCGCCCAGGCGGCCCCCGGCGGGAAAAGGGTCGTGCCCAGGGGGCGGCTCCTCCGGCGGGGGCTGGCCCTGGCCGCCTGCCTCTGCCTGGCGGCGGCGGGGGGGCTGGCCCTCTACCGGCAGGCCAATCCCTGGCCGGTTTGGGAGATCCCCCAGTCCCAGGCCTCCTCCGGGGAGATCGCCCAGGTTCCCCGGTGGGAGGAGCTGCCCCTCTGGGCCCAGTACGACCAGGTGACCTGGGAGGGGCGGGAGTATCAGGTGATGGGGGAGAGCCAGGTGACCCAGGAGGACCTGGGGGAGCCGCTGGCCGAGACCACCGCCCAGGGCTGGGACGAGTACGCCTCCCTGGCGGGGGAGGACGGCAGCCGGCACCACCCGGCCCAGCTGCAGGCCCTGGAGGGGATCAACCCCCAGGCGGCGGTGGCGGTGCAGCTTCAGGGGGAGGAAAGATGGTATGCGGCGGTCTGCAGCGACTATCGCCCCCAAACCCTGGGCCAGTTCCTGGAGGATCTGAACCTGCGGGAGACGCTGGTGGTGAACCGGGCCTATTACCAGCGGACCACCCTCCTGGGCGGGGAGGAGACGGTCATCCTGGAGCCGGTGGACCGGCAGCGGCTGCTGGCCATGCTGGAGACGGCCCCTCAGGCGGAAAACCAGTACGGCGGTTCCCTCCACGACCTGCCGAAGGAGGTGCTGGACCTGTCGGTCAGCCTGCCCCTGCTGGGATACGACAACATCAGCATCTCCCTGCGGGAGGGCGGCTGGGTCCTCACCAACATTCTGAGTACCGGCAAGCTGTTCCAGGTGGGGGAGGACGCTGCCGGCGACTTTGTCCGGTATGTGCTGGAGGAGTGCCCCGGATACCGCCCCCGCTACACCTCCTCGGAAGAGAGGGCTGCCATTCCGGAGTAACGGCTCCGCATCCTTCCGCCGGCAAGCCCGGTACCCCATAAAAAAAGGCCGGGCACTGCCCAGCCTTGGAAAAGAGCCGCCGAGTGCGCCTCCCAGCAAACCGGATTACCGGCGCAATCTGGCGAGAAGAGAACGGAAAAACCCATCCTTGCCGCCGGTGTGGTGGTTCCCGCCGGCAGCAGCCAGCCGGCCCTCCCGGATGGCCGCCTCCATAAACGCCGCCTGGCAGTCCACCTTGGGGGCGCCGGGGCGGTCGATGGGGGCGTAGGTGCCGTCGGGCCCCATCTCCCGGGCCTTGACCGTGTCGGAGCAATAGATCTCCACATCCCGCTTGATCTGCTTGCGGATGTCCAGGTCCAGCACCGGGCAGGCAACCTCCACCCGCCGCTGGGTGTTGCGGGTCATCAGATCGGCGGAGCCGATGTAAACCTTGGTCTCCTCCCCCACGCCGAAGGCGTAGATCCGGGGATGCTCCAGAAACCGTCCCACCACCGAGAAGACGCGGATGTTGTCGGTAAGGCCCGGCACCCCCGGGCGCAGGCAGCAGATCCCCCGCACGTTCATGGTGATGGGGACCCCCGCCTGGCTGGCCGCAGCCAGCTTGTCGATCAGCTGCCGGTCGGTCACCGAGTTGACCTTCAGGAAGATCCGGGCCGGCAGGCCTGCCTGGGCCTTGGCAATCTCCCCGTCAATCAGCTCCATCAGGCGTGGTTTGAGGCCGGTGGGGGCCACCAGGAGGTAGCGGTAGCTCCCGTCCAGGCGGCTGATGGACATATTCTGGAAAAAGGCCGCGCCGTCCGCTCCAATGGCGGGGTTGGCGGTCATAAGACAGTAATCGGTGTACAGCTTGGCGGTTTTCTCGTTGTAGTTGCCGGTGCCAATCTGGGTGAGGTACTGGACCCGCCCCCGCTCCCGGCGGGTGATGAGGCAGATCTTGGAATGGACCTTGTACTCCTCAAATCCATACAGGATGGTGCAGCCCGCCTCCTCCAGGCGCTGGGCCCAGGCGATGTTGTTCTGCTCGTCAAACCGGGCCCGCAGCTCCATCAGGACCATGACCTCCTTGCCGTTCTCGGCGGCGGCGGCCAGGTATTCCACCAGCTTGGCGGTGGAGGCCAGCCGGTAGATGGTGATCTTGATGGAGAGGACCGCCGGGTCAAAGGCGGCCTCCTTCACCAGCTTGAGGAAGGGGTCCATGGACTGGTAGGGGTAAAAAAGGAGCACGTCCCGCCGCAGGATCTGGGGGATGATCTTTTCCCCCTGGACGAGGGCGGCCGGCCACTGGGGCTGGTAGGGGGGATAGCAGAGGGCCGCCGCGCTCTCCGGCGGCAGCTTCCCCTCCAGGGAGTACACATACCCCATGGACAGGGGGCTCTGGCAGCAGAACATCTGCTCCGGGCTCAGCTCCAGCCGCTGGCACAGGTACTGGGCCAGCTCCTGGGAGGGGCTGCCCTGGATCTCCAGGCGGACCGGGGCCAGCCGGGCCCGCTTTTTCAGCACCTTGATCATGTGGGCCCGGAAGTCGTCCCCCACGTCGTAGTCTTCATCCTCGGGGCTGATGTCCGCATTGCGGGTGACGGCGATCACCTGCTTCTCCACCACCTGATAGGAGTCGAAGAGGGTCCCGGCATATTCCAGGACGATCTGCTCGGTGAGCAGGTACCGCAGGCCCGACTCCTCCAAACGGAAATACGGGGGGACCGACTTGGGGATGAGCACCAGGCCGAAGCACTTCTCCCCCTTGCGCTGGAGGCGGAGGGCGACGGTCAGGTATTTGGAGGGGAGATGGGGAAAGGGGTGGTGGCCGTTGACCACCATGGGGGAAAGCAGGGGGCGGACGCAGTCCTTGAACCAGGCCTCCGCCGCCTTCCGCTCCTTCCGGTCCAGCTCCTCCATCCGCAGGTTGCAGATGTTGCAGGCCCGCAGCCGGTTGTCCAGCTGGGCGATGGCCTTGTCCCGCTGCCGGTACAGGGGCCCCACCGCCTTGAAGATGGCCTCCAGCTGCTGGGCGGGGGTAAGGCCGCTCTTGTTGTCCACGTGGCTCTCCTGGGAGAGGGTCATGTCCGAGATGGAACCCACCCGGATCATGAAAAACTCGTCCAGGTTGCTGGTGAAGATGGCGGAAAACTTCAGCCGCTCAAAGAGGGGGACCGTCTCGTCCTGGGCCTCCTGGAGCACCCGCTCGTTAAACCGCAGCCAGGACAGCTCCCGTTCCTGGGTATATCGCGTATCCACATCTTTAGCCATAGATGTCAACCTCCATTACCCGCCGCAGAAGGTATCCCTCCCGGGCGCCGCAGGCGCTGACCGAAACGGTCTCCACCTGGTAATACTTCAGTATCGCGTTCAAAATGGCAAGCCCAGGCAGAACGGTATGGATCCGGTCGGGCACCACCCGGAGAATCTGCCGGAGGGTGGCCTGGTCGCCCTTCTTCAGGTCTTTGTACAGCGAGCGGATCTCCTCCGCCGGGATGATCCGGTTGTCCGGGTCCGCCCCGGAAATCTGGTTGCACAGCTTGCCCGCCGCCCGGATGGTGCCGCCCACCCCCGTGAGATGGGCGCAGAACACATCGGCGGTCTTGGCCCGCTCCAGCTCGGTCTCCACCTGCTGGCGGATGATCCCCCGCTCCTTCTTGGTGGGGAAGAGGCCCTCCACATACTTGGCGTAGAGGGAAAGGGAACCCATGGGCAGGCTGCATTTGGAGGTAATCCGCCGGTCGGTATAGGCCACCAGCTCGGTGGAACCGCCGCCGATATCCGCCACCAGGCCGGAGCCGGGCGCGCCGCCCCCATAGGTCGCCCCCAGGAAGGAGAAATCCGCCTCCTGGGCGCCGGTGAGTACCTCCACCTCCACCCCGGTAATGGCCCGGATCGTCTCCAGGGCATCTTCCGTATTGACAATATTCCGCAGGGGCGCCGTGCCGAAGACATACATCCGGTCCACGTCCAGATTGTCCAGCAGCGCCTTGAAGCCGGCCAGCACCCGGCAGGCCACCAGGATGCCGCTGTCGGACAGGACCCCATCCTGGATGTAGCTGGCCAGCCCCGCCATCTCTTTCTTGTGCATCAGCAGCTTGAACTGCCGGTCGTCCTCCCAGTGATAGATGGACAGGCGCATGGTGTTGGAGCCCACGTCTACAATGCCGCATTTCATCGTTGGATACACCTCTTCTTTTACGTCTTTTCTAGTTTAGGAAATTTGTCAATGGGATGCAAGAACCTTTACAATAATTTTACCAAAGGGCGCAAACAATTTGCAATAGAAACCGGCCGCCAATAACATTTTTCCCCCGAAGGAGGACAAAAAGGCGGCCCCCGGCGCCCGGCAAAGGCGCTGGAGGCCGCTTTCCCTTGGAAGGAACGGATGAGGATGCAGTCCCCTACGCGGGGGACCGCCAGCCCAGCAGCAGGGCGGAGTGGAGGATGACCAGCACCGACCCGGCGTTGTGGACCAGGGCCCCCACCACCGGGTTCAGCAGGCCGGTGATGGCCAGGAGGATGGCCGCGAAGTTGAGGGCCAGGGAGAAGGCCAGGTTCCCCTTGATGGTCGCCATCATCCGCCGGGACAGGCGCAGCAGGTGGGGCAGCTCCCGGATCTCGTCGTTGACCAGGGCGATGTCCGCCGCGTCCACGGCGATGTCGCTGCCTGCGCCCCCCATGGCGATCCCCACCCGGGCCCGCTTGAGGGCGGGGGCGTCGTTGATGCCGTCCCCCACCATGCAGACCGGTTCCCCCTGCTCCTGGTACCGGTCGATCCACCAAAGCTTCTCCTCCGGCCGGCAGCCGGCATGGACCTGGTCGATCCCCACCCGGCCGGCAATCCGGGCGGCGGCATTCTCGTGGTCCCCCGTGAGGAGGACCGGGGTCACCCCCGCCTTCTTCAGTTGGGCGACGGCGGGGGCGGCGGTCTCCCGGAGGGTGTCGGCCAGGGCGAGAAGGCCGGCCGTCTGGCCCTCCACCCCCAGGAAGATCACTGTGCAGCCCTCCTCCCGGTACCGGTCCGCCTCCCGGAGCAGGGCCGGCGGCAGGGCCAGGCCCCGCTCTTCCATCAGTTCCCGGCTGCCGGCCAGCACGGGCCGCCCCTCCACCATCGCCTGGACCCCCCGGCCGGGGAGCATCCGGAATTCCTCCGGCTGGGGGAGGGTTCCCCCCAACTCCTGCCGGAAGCAGCGGACCACCGCCCGGCCCAGGGGATGCTCCGACCGGAGCTCCGCCGCCGCCCCCAGGCGGTAGAGGGTCTCCCGATCCCACCGGGGCAGGAGGCTTTCCACCGCCGTCACCTGGAGGACGCCGGTGGTGAGGGTGCCGGTCTTGTCAAAAACCACCCGGGAAACGGCGGCCAGCCGCTCCAGGGCGTCCCCTTCCCGCACCAGGAAGCCGTGCTTGGTGGCGTTGCCGATGGCCGCCATAATGGCGGTGGGGGTGGCCAGCACCAAGGCGCAGGGGCAGAAGACCACCAGGATGGTGACCGCCCGGATCACCTCCCCGGTGACCAGGCCGGTGAGGACCGCCGCCGTCAGGGCGATGACCACAATCCAGGTGGCCCACCGGTCGGCGATGCCCACGATCTTGGCCTTGCCGGCGTCGGCCGACTGGACCAGGCGGATCATCCGCTGGATGGAGCTGTCCTCCCCCACCTTGGTGGCCTCCATGTCAAAGGAGCCGAACTGGTTTACCGTCCCGGAGGAAACCTGGTCGCCGGCCTTCTTGTCCACCGGCAGGGACTCGCCGGTCATCACCGCCTGGTTGACGGAGGTTTCCCCCCAGCGGATCACCCCGTCCACCGGGATGGTCTCCCCCGGCAGCACCCGCAGCAGGTCCCCCACCTGTACCGCCTCCGCCGGGACAATCTCCTCCCGGTCCCCCCGGAGGCAGCGGGCGGTGCGGGGGGTGAGGTGGACCAGCTTCTCGATGCCGGCCCGGGCCCGGGCCACCGTCAGGTCCTCCAGCAGGGCGCCCAGCTGCATGATAAACGCCACCTCCCCGGCGGCAAACTCCTCGCCGATGATCACCGATGCCACCAGGGCGATGGAGACCAGCAGGTCCGCCTTGATGTCAAAGGCGGTGACCAGGCCGACGATCGCCTCCAGCAGGATGGGCAGTCCGCAGAGGACGATGGCCACCCACGCCAGAGGAAAGGGAAAGGGTTCCCATCCCAGAAGGCTCCCGACCAGGGCCGCCCCCGCCGCCGCCAGGCAGGCGATCTCCCGCTTGGTCCCTCCCCATTCCAGCAGCGCTTCCAGTCGTTCCATACCGACTCCTCCTCTCAATGATACCCATGGGGGTATAGGTGCATTATACCCCTATGGGTATCAATCGTCAAGAGGAGGTCGCTTTCTTCTAACCATCTTTTTCCGGATGTCTTTGGCAGGGGGAGGATTCCTCCCCTTGCCGGTCCTCCCTTCGCAGGGTCACGGCCACCAGCTGGGGCCGGTTGAAGAGACGCTGGGGAAAGCGGCTGTTCCCAAGCCCCCGGCTCACCACCATCCGGCCGCCCCCCTCCAGGGGATAGGCGCCGGCGGTGTACCGGGGGAAGATCCCCTGCCCCGGGGCAAAGAGACCGCCCACCAGGGGAAGGCGGATCTGCCCCCCGTGGGCGTGCCCGGCGAAGACCAGGTCCAGGCCGGCCTGGCCGTAGAGGGGGGCCAGCTCCGGGTGGTGGGACAGCAGGAGGGTGAACTCCCCCTCGGCCTCCGCTTTCAGCCGGGCCAGTTCCCGGCAGAACCGCTCCTGGTCCCCGTTCCACAGGCGGGGGCTGGGGAGGCCCAGAAGGGCCAGCCCGTCCAGGTGCAGGCTCTTCCCGTCCAGGCAGACCGCGCCCCCTTCTTCCCCGGCACGGCGAAGGAGGGGGTAGAAGGAGACGGTCCCCTCGTGGTTGCCGGCGGTAAAATAGGTAGGGGCGATCCTGGCCGCGCCGGACAAGAACTCCGCCGCCGGTGCAAAGGTGGAGGCGGTGGTCCGCCGCTTGTCGATCAGGTCCCCGGTGGCCAGAATCAGCCGGGGGCGCAGGGGACGGATCTGCCCCAGCAGGCGGCACTGCTCCACCCCAAAGGCTTTGTTGTGCAGGTCGGACAGGTGCACCACCACCGCCCCGTCCCAGGCGGCAGGCAGACGGGGGGACCGGATCTCCAGGTGGGTGACGGTGAGGCCGTTGTTCTGCCACCAGAGAAAGGCGCCGGCGGCCTCCACCGCCAGACAGATGGCGACAATCGTCCAAAAAAGCATTTCCATCCCTCCAGTTTCTGCTTATTGTATCACATTCCCCGGGGCTTTTCCATCCCGGGGGACGGCTGGGCGGCGTCTTTCTCCCCCGGCTGGAGGCCGTCCTCCTCCCGCCCCCACCGGAGAAAGGTGCTCTGGCAGACGCCCAGCTCCCCAGCCGCCTGGCGGGAGGAAAGGCTTCCCTGCCGCCACCGGGCCAGCACGGCGGTAAACTCCTGGGGACGGGGCTTGGGAGGGCGGCCAAACCGCACCCCCGACAGCCGCGCCGCCCGGATCCCCTCCGCCTGCCGCTGGCGGATCAACTCCCGCTCGGTCTCGGCCACATAGCTGAGGATCTGGAGCACCAGGTCCGCAATGAAGGTGCCGGTCAGCCCGCCGGTGGGGTTGCGGGTATCCAGGAGGGGCATGTCCAGCACCACAATATGGGCCAGCTTTCCCTTGGTAATCAACCGCCACTGGTCCAGAATCTCCTCGTAGTTGCGCCCCAGCCGGTCGATGCTCTTCACCACCAGCAGATCGCCGGGGCGCAGGCGGCCCAGCAGGCGCTGGTACTGGGGGCGGCAGAAGTCCTTGCCGCTCATCTTGTCCAGGTAGATGTTGGCCCCCGGCACGGGGAACTGGGCAAGCGCCAGCAGCTGGCGGCCCTCGTTTTGCTCCCGGGTGGACACCCGGGCGTATCCGTAAACAGCCGTCGACATGGAATGACCTCCTTTTGGGATGAAATGGAGAAAAGGCCCCTTGCCAGGGACCAGCCTTCGGCGGTATGATAGGGTGCAGAGAAAGGGGATGATCCCATGGAGCTGGAATCGGCGCCCTGCTGGGCCTACCTGCTGGCCTGCAGCGACGGCACCTACTATGCCGGCTGGACCGACAATCTGGACCGGCGGCTGGCTGCCCACAACCGGGGAACCGGGGCCAAGTATACCCGCAGCCGGCGGCCGGTGCGGCTGGTGTACCGGGAGCCCTGTGCCACCCGGGGCGAGGCCATGGAGCGGGAGGCCTGGCTCAAAACCCTCACCCACCGGCAGAAGGACCGGCTGGTCGCCATCGGCCAGGGGAAGCGGCCCCTGTCCGGCCCCCGGCTGCTGGTGTGGGATTTTAACGGCACCATCCTGGACGACGCGGCCCTGGGCCAGAAGGTGGTGGGCATCATGCTGGCCCGGCGGGGGCTGCCGCCCCTGGGGCCCCGCCGCTACCGGGAGATCTTCGACTTCCCGGTGGAGGGCTACTACCGCAAGGCCGGCTTTGACCTGGAGGGGGAGCCCTTCTCCCGGCTGGCGGAGGAATACATGGCCCTGTATCTGGCGGGCTGGCAGGACTGCCCCCTGCAGAAGGGGGCCCTTTCCGCCCTGCGCCTGGCCAGGAAGCTGGGCATCTCCCAGATTATTCTGTCCGCCACCCAGCAGAAGATGCTGGAAAACCAGGTGGCCCAGCTGCATCTGGACTCCTATTTTGACCAGCTGGTGGGGACCGGGGACATCCACGCCCGGGGCAAGCTGGAGGAGGGCCGGGCCTGGATGGCCCAAAGGGGCTGCTCCCCGGGGGAGATCCTCTACATTGGGGACACCCTCCACGACGCCCAGATGGCCCGGGACCTGGGGGTGGCCTGCGTCCTGGTGCCGGGAGGGCACCAGTCCCCGGGGCGGCTGCGCCAGGCGGAGGGGGCGGTGGTCCTGGACCGGCCGGGCCGCCTGCCCGCCTACCTGTCCTCCCTCTTCTTTTTGGGGGAGGGGAGATGATCGCCTCCCGAAACAGGACAGCCGGGTGCAGGGGGAATGAAAACCTGGAAAATTTGTCCGATCGTTCCAAAATAGATTGACAAAATCCTTAAAATTTTGTAAAATATTAGTAACCAGGCAACCTTATTTGGCTGGAAGCGACAATCCCACACCCTCCCCCTTCAACCTTTGGAAAGGAGCTGGACGCGATGGATGATTCCGGTGGAACGAGCGGGCCGCTGTACCGGTTGTACAGCAGCTTGTATTGGGTAAGCAGGAGCCGTATCCTGTTGATGGTACTGGGGTTCCTGATGGCAGCCCTGGTCTCGGGGCTGGGGCTTCAGGCAAACCTGCTGCCGGAGGTGGGCGAGATGATCCGCCGCCAGTCCATTGTGGCCCGGGCCTGTTTTGTCCTGTTCGCCTTCCTGTGGGTGATCGATGGCCGCTTTTATCCTATCTCCCTTCGGGGCAGGGAGGCTTTTTCCCGGCAGCCGGCTCGGTATCAGGTGTTTTTTGTGGTTCGATTGCTCCTGGCCGTCGCCGTGCTGGGAACTGCCCTCTTCCAAACCTACAAGACCATCCAGCTGATTCAAGGGGCTGGATGCTCGGTGGAGGACATTGTAAAGATGTTTTTTGCTCTTTACCAAGAGTGACAAGACTTTCGATCGTGTTCTTGGGCTTTGTCTAACTACATACCGATACAAACAAGCAAGCGCCTGCGGAGTTTCCGCAGGCGCTTTGGCGTGTGGGCGGTCAGGACGCCGGGCGGCGGCGCTTCCAGGCGGCGCGGCCCAGGTAGAGGGCCAGCAGCACCCCCCAGCTGAAGGCCTCGGCATAGGCGATGATCTGGTTCCCCCACCGGGGCGCCCCGGCATAGGAGGCGGCAATCCGCACCGCCAGGGCCCCCATGCCCCACAGGCTGGTGTAGACCAGGTCCCCCAGCCCCTCCAGGTAGCCCCGGACCGCCATGGCCAGCCCGTAGACCAGGTAGAAGGGGGCGATCCCCTCAAAGAACCGCTGGCCGATGGCCACAGCCCCTTCCCCCACCCCGAAGAGGGCGATGGTCCGCCCGCCGATGGCGATGACCAGGGCGGTGAGCCCCAGGCTGACGGCGGTCATCAACAGGGACCCCACCCCGAAGATGGTCCAGGCCTGGTCCTCCTCCCCGGCGCCGTAGTGCTGGGCGGCCAGGGTGGAGATGCCGGACCCCAGGTTGATGATGGGCAGCAGGATGATGGAGTCCACCCGGTAGGCGGTGGTGATGGCCGCCACCGTCTGGGTGCCGAAGCCGTTCATGAAGTTTTGCAGCAGCAGTCCGCCGCAGGCGTTGACGCTGGACTGGATCATGGGGGGCACCCCCAGCCGCAGCCCCCGGATCAGGACGGCCCGGTCCACCATCCCCTTCCCCGGATCAGGACGGCCCGGTCCACCATCCCCTTCCCCGGCCGGAACCGGAGCTGGGGGTATTTCCAGCTTCCGTACGCCGCCAGGAAGAGGGCCATGGCCACCTGGGAAAAGACGGTGGCCGCCGCCGCGCCGGTGACGCTCCAGCCAAGGCCGGCCACAAAGAGGAGGTCCAGCCCCACGTTGACCACCGAGGAGACCACAATGGCCAGGAAGGGCGCCCGGCTGTCCCCAATGCCCCGCAGGGCGGCGGCGTATACGTTGTACACCGCCATGAAGGGAATGCCCAAAAAGATGACCGACAGATACTCCTCCGCCAGGGAGAGGGTGTCGGCCGTGGTGTGGAGAAGGCGGAGCAGCCGCCCCGAGGCCGCGGCGCCCCCCAGCCCCAGCAGGAGGAACACCGCCCCCAGCAGGAGGGTGAAGGTGGAGAGAATCCGGGGGAGGAGGGCTTCCTCCCCCCGGCCGTAGGTCTGGGCAAAAAAGATGGACAGCCCCACCGTGAAGCCGGTGATGGCCAGCAGGCAGAAGTTGCTGATGGTGCCGGTGGCCCCGATGGCCGCCAGCGCCAGCTCCCCCTCCACATTTCCCACGATGAAGGCGTCCGCCCAGTTGTAGAGCTGCTGGAGAACGCCGCTGAGGATCAGGGGCAGGCTGAAGGCGGCCAGGGTGCGGGCGGTGGCCCTCCATGGAGCGGACCGCAGTTGGGAGCCCATGGCTCCGCCTCCTTTCCCTGGAACAAGATGGCCGTCCGCTCCCGGCGGGAGGGCGGCGTATAAAAATACCGTATGGAACCGGACATCCCATACGGCAGATCCCTCATTGCAAATCCTATATGCTTCCCTACCATACCACACTTTTCCCCCGAAGGCAAGGCGGGATGGGGAAGTTTTTCCCCGCCCCTGTTTTCTTTTGAGGGGGCATGTGATACAATAATGAAAAACCGCCGCGTCCCGTTATCCGCGGCGGAGCGAGGGAGGGTGACGATTTTGTTGGACAGCTTTTTCTTCAGCGTCAACGCCACCCTGCCCATTGTGCTGATGGTGCTGGCGGGAACGGTCCTGCGGCGGCGGGGGATCATCGGGGAGCGGTTTGTGGACGAGGCCAGCGCGGTGGCCTTCCGGCTGGCCCTTCCCTGTTCCATCTTCCAGGAGATGGCCGGTTCCAGCATTGCCCAGGTGGACCACCCGGCGGTGTATATCTATGGAGGCGGCACCATCCTCCTGGCCATCGCCCTGTTGATGATCATCATCCCCCGCATCTACCGGGACCGGGGGGTGGCCGGGGCGGTGATCCACGGGTCCTACCGGTCCACCTATGCCTATGTGGCGGTTCCCCTTTCCCAGCTGATGTTCGGCCAGGAGGGAAGCGGCCCCGCGGTGGTGATGCTGGCGGTGGTGCTCCCCATCTTCAACATCATGGCGGTGGTGATCCTGACCCTCTTCCACCCGGACCGGGAAGAAACCCTCTCCTGGCCGGTGCTGCGGAAGGTCCTGGTGGGGGTGGTGACCAATCCCCTCATCGTCGCCCTGGTGCTGGGGGTCCTGTGGCATTGGTCGGGGCTTTCCATGCCTGCCTTTGCCGGGTCCACCCTGGACTTTTTTGCCGGGATGGCCTCCCCCCTGGCCCTCATCGCCCTGGGCGGGCAGATCGACTTCCACCCCGGCAGGAAAGGGGACCTGCGGCCGGTGGCGCTGGCCACCGTCATCAAGCTGGTGCTCATCCCCCTGTGCTTCATTCCGCCGGCCCTGCTGATGGACTTTACCCCCCAGGAGACGGGCGCCCTCTTCCTGCTGTACGCCGCTCCCACCACCGTTTCCTCCTTTGCCATGGCCAAGGGGATGGGGAGCAACAGCGACCTTGCAGGGAGGATCCTGCTGTCCAGCACCATCTTTTCCTCCTTTACCCTGTTTATCGGCATCTTTCTGCTGCGGGCGCTGGGAGCCATCTGATCCCCGCGCCCGTCTTGCTGCCCCAAAACAGTTTCCCAATCTTTTGAAAGGAATCCAATGCCTATGCCCCTGATTACCATTCCACAGGAAGAACAGCTCCAGCGGGCGGTGCTGGCCGCCGCCGATCTGGAGGAATACGATATGGACGCCTCCCTGGACGAGCTGGAGGAGCTGGCCCGCACCGCCGGCGCCCAGGTGGTGGGCCGGATGGTCCAGAAGCGGGCCGCCTTTGACCCGGCCACCTGCCTGGGCAGCGGCCGCCTGGAGGAGCTGCGTGACTTCTGCCAGAACAACCAGGTGGAGCTGGTCATCTTTGACCACGAGCTCTCCCCCGCCCAGCAGCGGAACATCGAGAATATCCTGGACCTGCCGGTGGTGGACCGCACCACCCTGATCCTGGATATCTTTGCCGCCCGGGCCCGGTCCAGCGAGGGGCGCCTCCAGGTGGAGCTGGCCCAGCTGAAGTACCGCCTTCCCCGCCTGGCCGGGCAGGGGACCAGCCTCTCCCGGCTGGGCGGCGGCATCGGCACCCGGGGCCCCGGCGAAACCAAGCTGGAGACCGACCGGCGGCACATCCGGGCCCGCATCACCGCCCTGGAGCGGCAGCTGCGGGAGCTGGAGGGCCGGCGGGAGCGGCTCCGTTCCCGCCGCCGGAAGGACGGGGTCACCACCGTGGCCATCGTGGGATACACCAACGTGGGCAAGTCCACCCTCCTCAACACCCTCACCCAGGCGGGGGTCCTGGCGGAGAACAAGCTCTTTGCCACCCTGGACCCCACCGCCCGGGCCCTCACCCTCCCCGACGGGCGGACCGTCCTCCTCATCGACACGGTGGGCCTGGTGCGCCGGCTGCCCCACCACCTGGTGGAGGCCTTCCAGTCCACCCTGGAGGAGGCCGCCTGCGCCGACCTGGTCCTCAACGTCTGCGACATCAGCTCCCCCGAGGCCCCTGCCCAGGCGGAGGTAACCACCTCCCTCCTGGAGAGCCTGGGGGCGGGGGCGACCCCGGTGGTCACCGTCCTGAACAAGTGCGACGCCCTGCCCCAGCTGCCGGACATTCTGGGGGAGAATACCGTCCTCATCTCCGCCCGCACCGGCTACGGCCTGGAGGCCCTTCTGGAGACCATCAGCCGGGCCCTTCCCCCCGCCCAGCGGCGGCTCACCCTCCTGCTCCCCTACGACAAGGCAGGCCTGGAGAACACCATCGCCGCCCGGGGCAAGGTTCTGGCCCGGGACTGGCGGCCGGAGGGCCTGTGGCTGGACGCCCTGGTGGAGGTGCGGGATCTGCATCTGGTGACCCCCTACCTGCTGCGGGAGCCGGACAAGGCCGACGAATCGGAAGGGAGGGACTGACCCATGCAGCAGATCCTGGGATACATGCGCCGGGCCATCACCCAGTACGACATGATCCATCCAGGCGACCGGATCGCCGTAGGGGTGAGCGGCGGGAAGGACTCGGTGGCGCTGCTGGTGGGCCTTGCCCGCCTGCGGCAGTTTATCGGCATCGACTATCAACTTCATGCGGTCACCCTGGACCCGGGCTTCGGCGGGGTGGAGCAGGATTATACCCCCATTCAGGAGCTGTGCAGCCGCCTGGAGGTCCCCTATTTGATCAAGCGCACCGGCATCGGCCCCATCGTCTTTGACGCCCGCCAGGAGACCAACCCCTGCAGCCTTTGTGCCCGGATGCGGCGGGGCGCCCTCCACGACACCGCCAAGGAGCTGGGCTGCAACCTGGTGGCCCTGGGCCATCATTACAACGACGCGGTGGAAACCTTCCTGATGAACCTCTTCAACGAGGGGCGGCTGGGGTGCTTTTCCCCGGTTACCTACCTTTCCCGCAAGGATCTCACCATGATCCGGCCCCTGGTGCTGGCCCCCGAGCACGACATTTCCCGGGCGGTCCGCCGGGCGGGGCTGCCGGTGGTGAAGAATCCCTGCCCGGTGGACCGCCACACCAACCGGGAGGCCACCAAGGAGTTCCTCCGCCAGCTGGAGCGCCAGGACCGGGGCATCACCAAGCGGATCTTCGGCGCCATGGTGCGGGCCCACCTGGACAACTGGTAGCCCTTTTCCCGGGGCAGGGAAGGGGAGCCGCCCGCAAATACAAAAGGCCGGGCGCTGCCCGGCTGTGGGGAAAGGGGGGAATTCCCGCCCCATCGTTCCTTCCGGCGGCGTTTTTGCCCCGGCGGAGGACGGAAATTCTTCCACAGATACCACAATTCGCCAGGAATCTCTTGCATCCGGCCGAAAAATCGTATATAGTAGGGGTAAGGCACAAAATAAGTGCAAAGCAGGGATGGGGCGCGCCAACACCCCACCCCCTGTATACGGAGCCAAACCTCCATACACAACGGCTGACGCCGCACATTGCACCCCTATTATACCCGTTTTCCCCCCTCTTTACAACCGCGGTCTTGCATCCTTGGAGGGGAAGAGGCGGGTTGATTGGGTTCTCTTTGATTTGCCACGCGCCGTGTATGGACCATTCCGTACACGGCGCTATTTTGCTGCCTTGTGGATGCGCGGCGGCGGGGGCTTCCCCCGCCCATGCCCACCGCAAGAACCTGCAAAAACAAAAACAAGGAGGATTTTCCCATGAGAAGTGCAAAAAAGCTGCTTTCTCTGGTGCTGGCGTCAGCCGTTATCCTGACCATGGGCGGGATGACGGTCTTTGCGGAGCCGGCAGAGGGTACCCTTACCTATCCGGAGGATATTGCGACCCAGGGCGTATACGACCGGATGGTGGAACAATTTGGAGATGGCAATGCGCCGCTTACAGCCGCAGAGGCTGCGGCGGCAACTGAATTGAACTTGTCTGGACTTACAGAACACATTTCCCTTGCCGGCTTGGAGAACTGCACAAGCCTTACCCGTCTAAGTCTGTCAAGTTTGACAGGCACTACGGCACTTGATTTGAACCCACTCAAGAGCTGTGCCAACTTGACGGAGCTGGATATGAGTGACAATGAAATCACTGGGTGGACAAATTTTGCTTCCGCTGTCCCCAATTTGACCAATCTGGATCTAAGCAACAATGCCATCAGTGATCTGGCGTTGATCGGGGGAATTGAGACGTTGACCAAGTTGGAAACCCTGAACGTAAGCAACAACCAGCTCACCACCATTCCCGATCTTAAGGCTCTCACCAGTCTTACATCCCTTGATCTTACCGGCAACGATGGCCTGGTTGCCTCCACCATTGCTGGGAACCTTCCCACCTCCATCACCAGCCAGGAAGGTTGGGAGGAGGACGTTTTGGGCGAGCCCAGCACCACCCCAGGCAGTAAAGAAGCTCGAATCGAGGATGTTGAATACGACACCCTGGAAGAAGCCGTGGCAGCAGTGAAAGAGGGGGAGACCATCACCCTGCTTACGGACGTCGATTGTGAAAACGACCTGAACATCTCGGTACCGAATGTGACCATTGACGGCGATGACTATACCCTTACTTACAGCGGTACTGAAAAAGCAATCACCTTCACCGCCAATGGCGGCAAAGTTACCGACCTGACCATCGATACGACGGGTAAATACGGTGTGCAGTTCTATCGCTGCACCGGCAGCCTGTCCGGTGTAACCATCAACGGCGGCGATTGGTACTCGGTTCTTGTAAACGGCGCCGATGTTGCCATCTCGGGTTGCAACCTGAACTCCAATGGTTGGGCAGGCATTGACTTTTCCGCCAACAGCACCGACCATCTTCCCAAACTGGATGTCTCGTCTACCGGTTCCGGAGAAAAGCCGCTGGTCCTGCTGGATAGCAATACAATGGACACCCTGGCCACTGCATATGACATCGAGGAAACCGATCCTGCGGCAAAAGCCAGCGCCATTCTGGAACAGTTAAAGACCGATGGCAGCCTTCCTTCGTCGGTTACGGACGGTCTCCAGGTGGACGAGAACGGGCAGCTGGTGACTAAAGTGCCCGACCAGCCCAGTGACGACAATCCCTCTTCTTCCTCCGGCAGCTCCTCTTCCCGGAAGAAGCCGGAGCGGCTGCTGGCCGGGTGGGACGGCATCCTTTCCCGGGCCCTCCATGCCGACCCTGAGGACACCCTCTCCTTTGACATGACCGGGGAGAAGTACGTCCCCGCCTCCCTCATCGAGGCCCTCCAGGAGAGCGGCGCGGCCCTGGAGCTGGAGTACCGGGGCACCGTCTACACCGTCACCGGCGACTCGGTGGAGGTGGACAGCGGCCGGATCTACTGGCCGGCGGCCGATTTCCTGGATCTCCTCCGGGATGCCCCTGCCGCCGCGGAGGAAGCCCCCGCTGAAAACGCCGGGGACGTCTCCACCGCCAACCCGGACACCGGCGCCCACGACGGGGTGGGCCTGGCCGTGGCCCTGGCTGCCCTTTCCCTGGCAGCGGCCGGTGTTGTCTCCCTGCGCAAGTAGTTTCCCGCCGCGCCCAGGGAAGGCCGGATTTTAGCCGGAATCCGGTTTGGCGCCGGGCGGCATGGCCGCTCGTTTCCCTGCCGGTGGGGATCCCCCTGTGCAAAGCCGCCTTCGGGCGGCTTTTTTTGCGCCCCGTTGCCGGGGAAGAAAATTTTTTCCCGCCCCTTGCAGCAACCGCGGGGGGTCGTGGTATCTTATAAAGAGAACGGACAAAACAAGGGGGGACGACGATGGACCGACAGGAGGCCCTGGAGCTGGCCATAGACCAGCTGGGGGACCGGCTGCTGCGCACCGCCCTTCTCCTCCTGCGGGACCGGCGGGACGCGGAGGAGGCGGTGGCGGATACCTTTCTCCGCTATTACCAGTCCATGGACCAGTACCGGGGGGAGGCGTCCCTCTCCACCTATCTCACCGCCATCCTCATCAACTGCTGCCGCCGCAAGGCCCGCTCCGCCTGGCTGCGGCGGGTAATCCTCCACCGGGACCCGCCCCAGGAGGTCCCCCGGTGGGAGATTGACCAGGCGGTGGAGCGGGTGGCCCTCTCCCAGGCCCTGTGGAGCCTTCCACCCAGGGACCGGGAGGTCCTGCTCCTCTACTATTACCAGGACATGACCACCGCCCAGGTGGCCCGGGCCCTGGGGCAGCGGGAGGGCACCGTCCGCAGCCGCCTGGCCCGCGCCCGGGACAAGCTGCGCAATCTGTTGCAGGAGGGAGAACGCGATGAACGCCTTTGAGGAACAACTGGACCGGGAGCTTTCCCAGGTAACCCTGGACCCCGCCGCCCGGGAGGCCATCCTCCGCCGGGCGGCCCATCCCCCCCTGGGGCGGCGGCTCGCCGCCTTCCTCGGCCGGGAGGTGGAGATCCCCCTGGCCCCGGCGGCGGCCTTCTGCGCGGCGGCGGTGATGGTGGTCTCCCTGTGGGCGGGGCGGCTCACCCTCTCCCCCCAGCAGCTGGACCAGAGCCGCCTCCCCCTTATCCTCCGGGAAGCTCCCCCGGAGGAGGAACCCCCCGCCCGCTGACCGCCCCATTTCCCCGGAAAGGAGAGTGTCCCCATGAAACGATTGACCCTGCGCCTGAAGGTCTGGCAGATCCTCCTGGCGGGGCTGGCCCTCTGCCTGCTGGCCGTCCCCCTCCTCTTTCCCTCCCTGGGCTACTGGGCGGCGGGGCGGGTGGTCTCCCTGTGGGACCCCCAGCTGGCCGACGGTTACTACGCCCAGAGCGTCCGCGCCGGAGGGCCGGGGGCCCTGAACAGCTGGCAGGCCCGGGCCGAGACGGCCCTCGCCAGCTGCGGCGGCTACCTGGACAGCTACCTGATCTCCGGCAGCGGCGTTTCCACCGGCGGGTCCGGCTACCTGACCCCCGACGGCCTGGACGCCCTCGCCCGGGAGCTGGACGCCCTCTGCGGCGGGGAATATCAGGGGGACCGGCAGATCCAGGCGAGCCTCACCATGGCCGCCCTGTGGCATCTCCACGGGGAGGAGGGGAAGGCCCAGGCCCTGGCGGATTCCCTCCCCGCCCCCAAGGACCCGGACCTGGCCGCCCTGGTGTGCCTGCACCGGGGGGCCATGGCCATCGCCCGGGGGGACTACGCCGCCGGGCAGGCCCTTCTGGAGGAGGCCGGCCTGGGGGACTACGACATCCTCGGCCAGTGGCTCCTCTACTGCGCCCGGCAGATGGAGGCCTTCCAGGCCGGGGAGCCTCTGGCGGCCCAGCCCCCCCAGCGCCAGCCCGACTGGGACGCCCAGCACGCCTCCGCCCGGCTGTGGCCCCTGGCCCAGCCCCTCCTCTCCGCCGCCAATCTGGAGGGGCCCTTCCGGCAGCTGGACCAGCTGTCCCGCCCCCTGGGAGGGGATAACACCCTCACCGGCCGGGTGGACGGGGACCGGAAGGGGGGATGGGTGGTCCTCTCGGTGACCCGGGAGAGCAGCGTCAACGCCTTTTCCTCCAGCGATTTTGCCCCCCATTACGCGGTGGCCGCCGTGGCGGCCGGGCCGGACGGGACCTTCTCCCTCTCCGGCCTGCCCGACGGCCGGTATACCCTGGGGCTGGCCACCCTCTCCTCCACCGCCGCCAACCGGAGCATCTCCCTGGAAGGGGGGACGGTATACGACCTGGCCGGCGGCGAAACGGCGGACGCCGGGACCATCCACATCCTGCCGGTGGAGGGGAGCGGGACCATCACCTTCGACGGCAGCGCCGGCTGGGTGGAGGCCCAGGGCCTGCCCCCGGCCCACCGGTACCGCATCCGCCTCAGCAGCCGGCTCTCCCTCGCCAATGGCACCATCATCCGGCCCATCTGGGAGAGCGGGCTTCTCCAGGAGCCTTCCGCCCCCTGGACGGTCCAGGGGGCGCCCCTCGCCAGCGGCTCGGGCCATCTGGGCGAGCCCTCCCCCCAGGAATACCTGCCCCCCTGCTACGGCGTCCGGGAGGTGACCGCCACGGTGGAGGGGTACGACGAGGGGGGAGCGCTCCTGTGGTCCACCGGCAGGATGGGGGGCCTGGGCCGGCTGGAGCAGGACCGGTTCACCCAGGAGATCACCTTCACCCAGCCCACCCAGGCCGACCGGCTGCTGCTGGCAGGGGAGTATGACCAGGCCATCCCCCTCTACCGGGAGGCGGCCCTGGCCGGGGACGGGTATGCCGCCGTCATCCTGGGGAACCTGTACCAGCACGGCTGGCGGTGGACCCCCGCCTACGACCAGGAGGGGAACCTTCTTCCCGACCAGCCCCGGGAGGGGGGCGACCTGGAGGAGGCCGCCGCCTGGTGGGAGAAGGCCCTGGAGGCCTTTCCCGGGGAGGAGGATCTTCTCGCCGCCCTGGGGGAGTGCCGGTGGCGGCTGGGCCAGGGGGAGGAGGCCCTGGCCCTCTTCCAGCAGATGACCGGCCCCGGCCGGCCCCAGCGGTGGATCGGCCTGCTCCAGTGGCAGCTGGGCCGCCCCCGGGAGGCCGTCGCCACCTGGGAGGAGGCCGGCTGCCAGGAGGAGGTCCTCCTGGCCCGGATGCTCCTGGGGGAGCAGGAGGGGATCCCGGAGCTGGCCGACGGCATCCGGGACGAGTACTACCGGGAACGCTGGCAGGCGGCGGCCGCCGCCTGGGCAGGGGAGGACCTGGCCCCCTACGGGGAGGTCTTCCGCCGGATGGAGGCGGGCCGTCCCCAGGAGGCCATCGCCCTCCTGCAGGGCCGGGAGGAGCCGGCAGCCCTCTTCCTGCAGGGGATCGGGCAGATTCTCGCCAGCCAGAACGGCAGCTGGGACCCGGTTCCCCAGCTGGACCAGCTCCGCGCCCGGCTGGCGGAGGAAGGCTCCCCCTATGCCGGGGTACTGGACATCTACCTGGCATAACAGCCTTTTGCCAAACAAGGGGAAGGGCCGCCCTGCGGGCGGCCCTTTTTATGGAAAACCGGCAGACGGTCAGCGCAGGAACATCCTGCCGTACTGGCCGTCGAAGCCGGGGCGGCAGTCCACCTGCCCCAGCCGCAGGCGGCGGATTCCCTCGGTCACCTGGGGGCCGGCCACCGGAGAGATCTCCTCCAGGGGCAGCCGGTCCAGAATGGGGAACTCCGGCCCCAGGCCGGCAAGGAGCCGTTCATAAAGGGCCAGCGTCCGCTTGCCGGCGGCCGCCCAGCCGGTGGAAGCGGCGATCACCTCCGGGAGGGGGGCCATCCGCCGGAAGGGCCTGGCCCCCCGGGGACGGAAGCCGGCGGGCCGGTCGGCCAGAATCTCCACCCGGTGCTCCACCCCCACGGTGAGGGGCTTGCCGCAAACCGGGCAGATCCCGCCCAAGGCCAGCGTCTGGGCAGGGGCGAGGCAGACGCCGCAGCTTCGGTGGCCGTCCAGGTGGTATTTGCCCTCCTGGGGGAAGAATTCCACCGTCCCGGCAAGGCCTTCCCCGGTGCGGATGGCGCGCAGAACCTGGGGATAGGAGGGCTCCCCCTCCAGGAGGGTGGCCTCCCTCCCCAGCTTGGCGGGGGAATGGGCATCCGAATGGGAGAGAAGGGTCAGCCGGTCCAGGGCAGAGATCCGCCAGTTCATGGGCGGGTCGGAGGAGAGGCCGGTCTCCACCCCGTGAATCTGCCCGGAAAGATCCCCGAAGCAGTCCTCCAGCCGGTCAAAGCCGGAACAGGCGCCAAAGAGGGCAAAATGGGGGGTCCAGATGTGGGCGGGCACCAGCTCCCCCTGGGGGGTGACCTCCAGCAGCAGCTCCAGCAGGTCCCGGCAGTCCAGCTTCAGGATGGGCCGCCCGTCGGAGTGAAGGTTGCCGCCCAGGGCCTCCAGCCGGGCCGCCAGCCGGCCGGCCTCCTCCAGGCCGGGCAGGAGGAGCAGGCTGTGGACCTTGCGGGTGCGGCCGTCCTTTTTGTAGATGGAGCTGATCTCCCCCGTCACCAGGAAGAGGGGGTCCGGCCCGGGGGGCGCCCCCGGCAGCCGCAGCTGGGGACGGAGGGCGTAGACCCCCTCCCCGGCGGGAACCAGCTGCCGGGCAAGCTCCTGCCGCCAGGCCGGATGGGTGCAGTCCCCGGTGCCCACCAGGCGGATGCCCTTCCGGCGGGCCCACCAGTCCAGATGGGGCAGGTCACAGTCCCGGCTGGTGGCCCGGGAATAGCGGGAATGGATGTGCAGATCGGCCAGATACATGGGGGAGTCTCCTTCCGTGGGATGGGCGTTTTGTCTCCATTATAGACGGCCCGGCAGGGGGGTGCAATCCCGTTTTTCGGCAGAAATCGACCCCGCCGGGCCCTGATTGCAGGGGGCGGCGGGGCCGGTCACAATTTGCTCAAAAAATCCCCCGGTTTTCTTAACGGATTCTTTAAAAGACGTTTGAAAGGTTTGTGAGGTTTCGTCATATTTTTCCGGTATTCTATAGACAGTTCCAAAGGGAGACGCCATCCGGAGGCCAATGCCTCCCTCCCCAAGAAACGTTCCCACCGATTAGAAACGGAGGTCACGATATATGTTCCCTTACGACGATGAACAGGAACCAAGAAGCAATTCCCCCATGGGCGCCCAGCCGGACGCCGACCCGCAGCAGCAGCCCAACACCGACTGCCGTCCCCAGGACAGCAGCTCCTACTCCCAAAGCTGGAACCAGGAGCAGAACCAGTCCTCCCACACCACACCCCCCAGCGGGAACAGCTGGACCGGCCAGCAGAACACCGGCTGGAGCCAGCCGGGCTATCAGCAGCCTTACTCCCCCTTTTACGGGCAGGAATCCACCACCGGCGGCCATCCCCCGTATTATTCGAGCCAACCGCCGAAGGCCCCCCGTCCCAGGAGAAAGCGGACCGGCCGTGCCGTGAAAAACGCCTTGAAGTATGTGGGTGTCATCGCGGCCAGCGCCGTCCTCTCGGTAGGGTCCACCTTCGGTATCCTCCGCTACTCGGGCATGCTCACAAGCCCTGCGCAGGAATCTGCGCCCGCTTCCAGCAGCTCCAGCGGCTATGTGCCCACCACCAACAACATCTACAACAGCGGCGAGATGAGCCTGAGCGATGTGGCCGCCTCCATGGCGGACTCGGTGGTGGGAATCGTCACCACCCTGCAGGGCGGCCAGTCCACCGGTTCCGGCTTTGTCTACAGCGAGGACGGCCTCATCATCACCAACTACCACGTGATTGAAAACGGCACCGCCGTGCAGGTGGTCATGGACGACGGCACCACCTACGACGCCACCGTGGTGGGCGGGGACGAGCAGTCCGACCTGGCGGTCCTGAAGATCGATGCCCAGGGCCTGAGCCCCGTTACCATCAACAGCACCGATACCCCCGCTGTGGGCGAGACGGTTCTCGCCATCGGCAACCCCCTGGGGCTGGAGCTGCAGGGCTCGGTATCGGCCGGCATCATCTCGGCCGTTGACCGGCAGATCACCGTAAACGGCCGCACCATGAACCTGCTGCAGACCGACGCCTCCATCAGCCCCGGCAACTCCGGCGGCCCGCTGGTCAACTCCCGCGGGGAGGTCATCGGCATCAACTCCGCCAAGATCAGTTCCGACCTGGCCGAGGGCCTGGGCTTCGCCATCCCCATGACGACAGCCATGCCCATCATCAGCGACCTGATCGAGTACGGCTACGTCACCGGGCGGCCGGTCATCGGCGTCAGCGTCAGCGACGTGTCCGCCGAGATGGTCCTCTTCTACCGGATGCCCCAGGGCGTGTACGTCCAGGCGGTCACCCCCGGCTCCAGCGCCGAGACCGCCGGCATCGAGGTGGGCGACATCATCACCGCCGCCGACGGCCAGGCGATCACCAGCACCACCGAGCTGGACAACATCAAGGACCAGCACTCCCCCGGGGACGAGATTGTTCTCACCATCTACCGGAGCGGGCGCACCACCGATGTGACGGTGGTCCTCTCGGAGTACACCGCCTGATCCTTTTTCCCACGCTATCCTCTCATGGAAACGGGTACATTTTCCCTTCTTTTCTGTTTCCGTTTCCCTTGTATCCATACTCCTCTTCCCAGGAAGCCGGCAGGAAACTGCCGGCTTTTTGGGTTGTATGGTGGAAATTTGCCGGTTTTTCTCGCCACCGAGGGAGGTTATCCAAAAGAAAGGACGAATTTTTGTGGAAAGAGCCTATTCCTTTGGGCAAATCCCTTTACCTGCCGCCGGGAAATATGGTAGAATAAATAGGTATGTGTTGAGAAAGGAGGAAGCTGCCATGAGTCTGCTGTGCTGCCCCGTCTGCGGGGGCGCCCTGGAGCAGGGGGAAAAGACCTACCGCTGCGGCCGGGGGCACTCCTTTGACCGGGCTTCCTCCGGATATGTCAACCTGCTGCCTCCCCGGGCCAAGCCCCCGGGGGACAACGCCCAGATGGTGGCCGCCCGGGCCCAGTTCCTGGCCGAGGGGTACTACGACCCCCTGCGGGAGGCTCTGGGGGAGACGGTCTGCCGCCTGCTGGGGGGCAAGGAATCCCCCGCCCTGCTGGACGCCGGCTGCGGGGAAGGCTATTACACCGACGGGATGGTCCGCGCCCTGGAGAAAGCGGGCTGCCATCCCCGGGCGGTGGGGCTGGACCTGTCCAAATACGCCCTGCGCCGGGCCGCCAAGCGGACCCCCCAGGGGGAGTTTGTGCTGGGGAGCCTCTTCCACCTGCCGGTGGCCGACCGGTCCCTGGACCTGGTGGCGGACGTCTTTGCCCCTGTGTGCCCGGGGGAATTTTCCCGGGTGCTCCGGGACGACGGGGTCCTGCTGCTGGCGGTGCCGGGGAGCCGGCACCTGTGGGGGCTGAAGAAGCTCCTCTACGACAAGCCCTACACCAACGACGAGGAGCCTCCCGACCACCGGGGCTTCGCCGTCCGGGAGAAGCTCTCCCTCTCCCGGCAGGTGGTGATCCAGGGACAGGCGGCCATCCAGGCCCTGTTCCAGATGACCCCCTACTTTTGGAAGACCTCTCCCCAGGCGGCTGCCCGCCTGGAAGGATTGGACCGGCTGGAAACCGAGATTGCCTTTGACCTGTATCTCCTGAACAAGGAGAAGCCGGGGCAGGCGGGTTCCGCCCATACACACAACGACAAACCAAACGGGAAGATTGGGAAACGATAGTCAGGAGGAAGATTGTGAAACGAGAAGATCTGCGCAACATTGCCATTATTGCCCACGTTGACCACGGCAAGACCACCCTGGTGGACGGCCTGCTCCGTCAAAGCGGCACCTTCCGGGAGAACCAGGCGGTGGCCGAGCGGGTGATGGACTCCGGCGACCTGGAGCGGGAGCGGGGGATCACCATCCTGTCCAAGAACGCCGCCTGCGTCTACAAGGACATCAAGATCAACCTGGTGGATACCCCCGGCCATGCCGACTTTGGCGGCGAGGTGGAGCGGGTGCTGAAGATGGTCAACGGGGTGCTGCTCCTGGTGGACGCCGCCGAGGGCCCCATGCCCCAGACCCGCTTTGTGCTGGGACGGGCCCTGGAGCTGAACCACCGGGTCATTGTGGTGGTCAACAAGATTGACCGGCCCGACGCCCGGGTGAAGGAAGTGATCGACGAGGTTCTGGAGCTGCTGCTGGATCTGGGCGCCACCGACGAGCAGCTGGACAGCCCCATGCTCTTCTGCTCCGGGCGGGACGGCACCGCCTCCTACTCCCCCGAGGTTCCCGGCAAGGACCTGACCCCCCTGCTGGACACCATCCTGGAGTATATCCCCGGCCCGGAGGGGGACGAGACCGCCCCTCTCCAGATGCTGATCTCCTCGGTGGACTACAACGACTATGTGGGCCGGATCGGCATCGGCCGCATCGAGAACGGGGTACTCTCGGTGGGGCAGGAGGTGGCCATCTGCGACTACCACAACCCCGACGTCAAGGCCAGGGGGAAGATTACCGCCCTGTACCAGTTTGAAGGGGTGGGCCGGGCGCCGGTCCAGAGCGCCCGGGCGGGGGACATCGTCTCCCTCTCCGGCATCGAGGGGCTCAACATCGGCAACACCGTCTGCGCCCCGTCCCAGGTGGAGGCCCTTCCCTTTGTGAAGATCTCCGAGCCCACGGTGGAGATGACCTTCTCGGTCAACAACAGCCCCTTTGCCGGGCGGGAGGGAAAATTCGTCACCTCCCGGCAGATCCGGGAGCGGCTCTTCAAGGAGCTGCTGAAGGACGTGTCCCTGCGGGTGGAGGAGACCGATTCCACCGAGGCCTTCCGGGTGATGGGCCGGGGCGAGATGCACCTGTCCATCCTCATCGAGACCATGCGCCGTGAGGGGTACGAGTTCCAGGTGAGCCCGCCCCGGGTCCTCTTCCATGAGGAGAACGGGGTCAAGATGGAGCCGGTGGAGTACATGGTGGCCGACGTGCCGGAGGAGTGGTCCGGCAGCGTGATCCAGAAGATGGGCATCCGCAAGGGCGAGATGCAGGCCATGACCCCCCAGGGCAGCCGGGTCAAGCTGGAGTTCCTGGTTCCCGCCCGGGGCCTCTTCGGCTACCGCAGCGAGTTCCTTACCGATACCCGGGGCGAGGGCATCCTGAGCACCGTGTTCCACGGGTACGAGCCCTACAAGGGGGAGATCCCCCGCCGGGGCAGCGGCTCCCTCATCGCCTACGAAACCGGCGAGGCGGTGGCCTACGGCATCTGGAACGCCCAGGACCGGGGCACCATGTTCATCACCCCCGGCCAGGCGGTCTACGCCGGCATGATCGTGGGCTCCTCCCCCAGCGGGGACGACATTGTGGTGAACGTCTGCAAGCGCAAGCACCTCACCAACACCCGGGCCTCCGGCAGCGACGAGGCCCTGCGGCTGGTGCCCCCCCGCCAGATGAGCCTGGAGGACTGCATGGAGTTCCTGGAGGAGGACGAGCTGCTGGAGGTCACCCCCAAGAGCCTGCGGATGCGCAAGCGGGAGCTAGACCACGCCCAGCGGATGAAAGCCGCCTCCAAAAAGAAATAAAGGCTTTCGCTGGGAAGGCCAGCGGAAAGGGCCGCCCCGCGGGGCGGCCCTTTTGCCGGTTTGAAGCGGGATCTTCCCCCGGCCTACAGGCCGGACAGCAGGCTGTCGATGGCGGCAAGGCCGGCGTCCCAGGCGGCCTCGCTGTCAAAGACCAAACCCTTCTCCCCGCCGGGGATCTGGACGGTCATCCAGCCGTTGTCAAAGCTGGCCTGCCACAGCAGCCCCTCCGCCCCGTAGGCGTTGATCTGGATGGCGCCCCCGGTGGCGGGGTTCCCCAGGTCGGGCAGGAGGGCCAGCTCCCCGCCGGCCGCCGCCAGATGGTCCAGGAGTTGGTCCACCGTCTCCGCCGGGAGGGCGGTCCGGGGAGCGGGGGCGCTCGGGGAGGAGACGGCGATCCGCTGTACCTCCTCCCGCTGGTCCAGCAGCGCCAGCCAGGCGTCCAGATCCTCCTGGGCGCCCGCCTCCAGCTGATCGGTCATCGCCGCCCAGCTGCCGCTGGCGGCCGCCTCCTGAGAGGAGAGAAGCTGGCTGGTTTGGGCCTCCTGGGCCTGCCGGGCCTGTTTTTCCTCCCGGAAGGGCTGGACGAAGGCCTCCGCCTCCTGGGCCGCCTGGGCAGGGGCCTGGAAAACGGCGGTCTCCTCCCCGTCCCACAGGAGCAGGAGGGTGCTCTCCTCCCAGGGGGAGAGGGTGAGGCCACGGCTCCCGTCGGGGCTCACCACCGTCAAAAGGCCGCCGATCCCCATCTGGGGCGGGTCCACGGCCTGCCACTCCTGGGGCCGGAGCAGGCGGGCCAGCTCCTCCTGCTGGGCCTCGGTCAGGTCAAAGCGGTACCCCAGGTCCCCGGGGCCCTCCTTGTCCATGGCCACCTGGGTGAGGGAGGCCAAAAAAGCCTCCCGGTCCCCGCTTTCCCTCTCCTGGGAGGAGGAAGGCGCCTGGGACGAGGGCTCCTCCGGCTGGGAAGAGGGGGAAGCCGGGGAGGGCTCCTCCTCCGGCGGGGCTTCTTGGGAAAGGGCCGGGCTGCTCTCCTCCCGGCTTGCCGGCGACCGGGACGAGGGGGCGGCACAGCCTGCCGCCATCGTCAGGATGAGGGCGGCTGCCAGCAGGACAGCCGCCGGAGAAAGACGGAACATGGGGACTCCTCCTTTTTGGATTGTATTTTTCTACAGAACAACGGTCAGGGGGCCGGCCAGAGCAGCTCCGCCTCCTCCTCCAGCACCAGGGGCACCAGGGTGCCGTTTGCCTGCTCGATCTGGTACACCGGCGACCCCGTCTCCCCGTTTACCAGGAAGACAACACCGGACGATTCCTCGCCCCGGGAGCATTCGACCCGGTAATAGGGGACGCCTTCCAGGGACTCGGCCCCGGTCACCTGGGGAATCGGGGGTTCCCGCGTGTAGGTGACCAGATTGGAACAATAGCGCCAGCCGCCGTCCTCCTGGAGCTGGAGGGTAAGAAGGCTGCGCCGCTCCAGCCAAAAGCCCTCTCCTGTGGAAGGCTGGCCATATTGATCCACCGTCAGGCGGAGGGTGTCCCCCTCCTCCTGGATGGCGGTGACAATCGGTTCCCAGTAGCCGCCCCCCATCCCCTGCCCCTGGGGAAAGCGGTAAACTCCCGCCGCCTCGTCGTAGGCGTCCGACTGCCGGAGGTCCTCCCGGTCCCACAGGTAATAGGACATGACCATCTCCTCCACCTCCTGGGCAGGGTAGCGTTCCTGCCAGGGGAGAGGCTGGCCGGTCTTCTTTTGGTAGGCGAAGGCAAAGGCCCCCTCCAGCCCCCCGGGCAGGTCATCCGGGGCGATATATTCTTCCTGGGAAAAGTCCAGGTAGAGGGGCAGGGCGTAAAGGCTACCGGCGAGGTACCGCTCCTGGGCCTCGGCCATCGGCGGGTCCATGGCGGGGATCGCCGGGAGAACCTCCTCCGGCGATAGGACGAGGCCGTACCGGTCCTGCCTATTCTCCTCCGCCATAAAGAGGGCGGCCAGCCGCTCCTGGAAAAGGAGGGCCCGGCTGCCCGCCTCCTGGGCGGCGAGGGCGGCCCCCTCCAGATCCCCGTCCCCGGCGTAGCCTGGGATGGGTTCCCGGCTGGGTATCCTTTCCAGAAGAAGGGAGAGTCCCCCCGCCTCCCCCTCAAAGCGGAGGAAGCCGTCCCCGTTCCAGACGGCGGCCAGGGCCTGCCGCTCCTCCCGGGGCTGCCCCTCCCGGGTGGGATAATAGAGGGTGCAGAAGGCCCCCTGGGAACCGGCCTCCAGCCGGTAGACCAGCGGGGTGGTGTCCCCCAGGGCCAGGCCGGTGAGGACGGCGGGCTCTCCCTCCTGGAGGGCCTGGATCCACTCCTCCAGAAGGGCACGGTTCTGGGTGCCCCGGCCGGTGGTCCAGGGGTACTCCCCGGTGGCCGCCAAGGCTTCCCACTCCTCCCAACGGGCCAGCAGCTCCCCCGGGTCCGGTTCCTCCGCCGGCGCTTCCCGGGCCGGGGAGGAGGATGCTGCCGGCGGTTCTTCCTCGGCGGGGGCGGACGAACCCGCCTCCTGGGAAATCTCCCGGGAGGGGGCGGCGCCTTCCCCGTCCCGCTGGGCGGGGGCTCTCGTCTCCAGCCCGGAGCAGCCCGCCAGCACCAGGACAGCCAGGGCCGCCGCCAGAAGCGCTCGTTTTCCCCTGTGGCTCGCCATCATTTTCATTCCTCCTCTGCGAATCGATTCTGCCATTCATCTCCATAGTGGGAAAAAAGGGGGAATTTGCTGCATTCCCCCGATACCACTCCTATTCTACCACCCTTTTCCCTGGGGAACAGGGGGGTCCTCCTTCGGCGGAAAATTCCCTTCCAAGACTACCCAGCGGGCCGCTTTTGTGGTACTCTGAATACAGAACCGAGAAAAGGAGGGAACGGGATGCGGCTGTTTGTGGCGGCGGTGCCGGGGGAGGAGCTGCTGGCCGCCCTGGTGCAGGCCCAGGAGGACCTGCGCCGGCTGGGGGGCCGGGGGAATTTTTCGGCCCGGGAGAACCTTCACCTCACCCTGGCCTTCCTGGGGGAGACAGACCGCCCCGACGGGGCCCGGCGGGCCCTCTCCCGGCTGACCGGCTCCCCCCTCGCCCTGTGGGCGGAGGGGCTGGGGCGGTTCCGACGGCCGGAGGGGGACCTGTGCTGGGCGGGAATCCGGCCCTCCCCGCCCCTGGAGGCGGTGGCACGGCGGCTGGCCGGGCTCCTGGGGGAGGAGGGCTTTTCCCTGGAGGAGCGGCCCTTCCGGCCCCATCTCACCCTGGCGCGGCGCTTATCCCTGCCGGGCGGCTGGACCCCTCGGCTGGAAGCCCTCCTGCCTCCCACCCCCTGGCGGGTGGAGCGGCTGGACCTGATGGAGTCGACCCGCCGGGAGGGTCGTCTCCGGTACCGTTCCCTTCAGTCCTTCCCGCTGGCGGAGGGGTGAAGGGGAGGGGCGCTCTCCCCGGGGGATTCTTTTCCCCGCCGGGGGAATACCAAGAAAAAAGGGGCCTGGGACAGGCCCGGGAAAGGACGATGTTTGAATGGAGAAGCGGGACCCAATCCCCTCGGTGGCCTTGACCCACGGGGGAAAATTCCACGCGGACGATGTGTTTTCGGCGGCGCTGCTGCGGATTTTGCAGCCGGGCATCCAGATCCGGCGGGCCTTCCAGGTCCCGGAAGGATTTGACGGGCTGGTGTTTGACCTGGGGTGGGGGGAATTTGACCACCACCAGGCGGGGGCGCCGGTGCGGCCCAACGGCGTTCCCTACGCCGCCTTCGGCCTGCTGTGGCGGGCCTTCGGGGAGAGGCTTCTCCCGCCGAAGGAGGCCGCCCGCTTTGACGAAAAATTCATCCAGCCCCTGGATCGGGACGACAACACCGGCTGCGGCGACCCCATCGCCGCCCTGATTGCCGACTTTAACCCCCTGTGGGACAGCGACCAGACCCCCGACCAGTGTTTTGCCAAGGCGGTAGAATTTGCCGAGACGATCCTCCGCAACCGGTTTGCCGCCAGCGGGGCCATCTACCGGGCTTATGGAGTGGTAAAGGAGGCCCTTGCCCGGATGGAGGACAAGGTCCTGGTGCTGGACGTATACCTGCCCTGGAAACCCGCCGTACTGGATTCCCCTGCGGAATTTGTGGTGTATCCCTCCCAGCGGGGCGGCTACAGCGCCCAGGGGGTGCCGGTGAGCGACAAGTGCGACGATCTGCGCTGCCCCTTTCCCGCCTCCTGGGCCGGGAAATCCCCGGAGGAACTGCAGCGGCTTACCAGCCTGCCCACCCTCCGCTTCTGCCACAACAGCCGGTTCCTCATCGCCGCCGGCACCGTGGAGGATGCCGTTGCCGCCTGCCGCCTGGCCCAATGGGCCCACCGGAATCGGTAGCCGCCGGCACAGGGCGGGGAAAGAAAAACAGCCGATCCATTGAACCGCCGGTGCGGCTGTGCTATGATGGAGCCAGAAGGGGGGAGGCGGCCGCCTCCCCCACGGGAAGGAGCCGAGAACGATGGACTGGAGAGACGGATCGTTTATGCACCGCTGCTGGGCGGTGGTGGACCTGGATGCCTTTGAGGAGAATTACCACGCCCTGCGCAGCCGGCTGCGGGAAGATACCAAGCTGCTGGCGGTGGTCAAGGCCGATGCCTACGGCCACGGGGACCAGCAGGTGGCCCGCCTGATGGAGGAGGTGGGGGCCGACTGGCTGGGGGTCGCCTGTTACGACGAGGCCCTCTCCCTGCGGGCGGCGGGCATCCGGCTGCCCATCCTGATCCTGGGCCACACCCCGGTGGAGCTGTGCGGCGGGCTGGCGGAGCAGGAGATCACCCAGGCCATCTTCTCCCCCCAGTATGCCCGCGACCTGCGGCGGGAGGCGGCCCGCCGGGGCGTCCGGGTCAAGGGGCATCTGAAGATCGACAGCGGCATGCACCGGATCGGCTTCAACCCCCTTTCCCGGGAGGAGATGGAACTGGCCCGGGAGCTGTACGAGTGGCCGGAACTGGAGATGACCGGCATCTTCAGCCACTTCTGCTGTGCCGACGAGAGCGACGAGGAGAGCCGGGCCTTTACCCGGATGCAATTTGACCGGTTTTCCGGGGCCTGCCGGTGGCTCCAGGAGCAGGGGGTGGACTGCGGCATCCGCCATTGCAGCGGCACCGCCGCCACCATCACCCACCCGGAGTGGCAGATGGACATGGTGCGGGGGGGCATCGGCCTGTACGGGATGCTGCCCTCCGACGATTCCGCCGGCATCATCCCCCTGCACCCGGCCATGAGCCTGTACACCGTGGTGTCCATGGTGAAGGAGGTGGCCCCGGGGGAGGACATCGGCTACGGGCGCAAATTCCGCACCACCGCCCCCACCCTGGTGGCCACCGTGCCCATCGGGTATGCGGACGGATACCCCCGCTGCTTCTGCAACCGGGCCAAGATGCTGATCCGGGGGCAGTTTGCCCCGGTGCTGGGCAAAATCTGCATGGACCAGGTGATGCTGGATGTGACCCACATCCCCGGGGTCCAGGCGGGGGACCTGGTGACGGTGGCCGGCCGGGACGGGGAGCAGCAGATCACCTTCGACGAGCTGGCCGCCCTGTCCGACACCATCAACTACGACCGCACCTGTTCCCTGGCGCCCCGGATTCCCCGGGTCTACCTGCGCCACGGCCAGGTGGCGGCTGTCCGGGATTACCTCACCTGCCGGGTCCGGTAACCCCCGCGTCTCTCCCACCGGGCCCTGACGGCCCGTCCTCCCTCGGCGGCGTCCTTCTTTTTCTTAAAAAGGCGGGAGGGGGGCGGCGCGCCCGCCGGGGCCCCGTCTTCTTCCCAGGTGGACCAGGCGGGGGAAGGGGCCTGACCATCCGAAAAAAAAGAACACATCCCAGCAAAAACGGGGGAGGGACGGAGCCTTTCGGCTCGGCCCCTCCCCCGTTCTAAAAGAGGAGATGGATGGAAGCTGGCGGAGACGGATGGAAAACCGGAAACGTTAGTGGATCTCGATCTGGCGGGTGGGCGGCACCACTTCGCCCTCCTTGGGCAGGGTGAGGGTGAGAATTCCGTCGGTATAGGCGGCCTTGATCCCCTCCTTGTGGATGCCGGAGACGTCAAAGCTGCGGCTGAAGCTGCCATACCGGCGTTCCCGGTAGACGAAGTTCTCTTTCTTCTCTTCCTGGCTGGCGTTGTGCTGGGCGGAGATGGTCATCCGGTCCCCGTCCAGGTCGATGTGGATGTCCTCCTTGCGGAAGCCGGGCAGCTCCGCCTGGAGCTCAAAGTGATCGCCCCGGTCCAGGATATCGGTGCGGAACTGGGAAACGTTGCCCATGTTGCCGAAGAAATTCCGCTCCATGTTGTCCAGGTACTGGAACAGAGTATTGGCGTTGCGGTCAAAGGTCATCAGATCAAACATATCAAAAACCTCCTGTGCAAACGGTTTCTTGGTTGGCAGGGAGGAGAAGGGGGCGGGATGTGCATCCGGCCTTTTCTCCTTTCCTGATTTTTAGTATACGGGAGAAATGTGAAGAAGGATGGGATGATATATGTATAATTCGTAAATATTTAGCACTTATCATTATAGAGTGCTAAATCCAAAAGAATCCGAATTTCCCTTGTTCTTCCCTCAAGCTGTCCCTCTGCCGAGGGCGGGGGGGTAGGCGGCTTCGCCGCCACTTCCGAGCGGGCCTGCGGCCCGCCTGCCGGTTTTTGCCCGCTGGCGCGGGCGGGTGGGAACCGGTAGTCTCTGCGAGACGGGCCTGCGGGCGGCTTCGCCGCCCTCTGCCGTGGCCGGGCTGCGCCCGGCCCTGCCGGCGGGGGCGCTTCGCCCCTTTTAACCCCTTTGCAGAAGCTTACGCGGGCGGGTGGGAATTGGTAGTTTTCCGGAAAGATACCTTTGGGCCGCCTTTGGCGGCCCCTGCCGTATGCGGGGCCGCTCCGCGCCCCGCGCCCCCAGGGTGACTCTTTCTATGGAGAAAGAGTCACCAGAAAGCCAGGCGGGGGCATCCCCCTAAAGACC